>CAMCTW010000030.1 GCA_945878645.1 Bifidobacterium breve | reverse complement strand
ATCTGCTTGGCGCGAACCATGCCTCCCTTGACGTACTCGGTGACGGCGTCGTAGAGCCGCTGTTCTCCGTCGGAGAGCTCGTACTTAAGGGTTGAGGCACGGCGTTCCGGGAAGAGTCGAGTCCCTTCGAACGTGAGCAGATTTTCTTTCACATAGCGCCGCATGTAGTCGGAAACATCGGGCAGTTTCTGATTGGAGCGAAGCCGCCCACCAAAGACATCGGGCTCAATGAGTTCCATAAACAACATGAAGTCGTCATTCGAACCGTTGTGAGGAGTCGCAGTAAGGAGAAGCAGGTTGCGGGCGCGTTCGCGGAGAATCTCGCCTAGTTGATAGCGCAAAGTCCGCTTGACCTCATCGCCATAACGACGAGCCGACATCTTGTGTGCTTCATCGACGATGACAAGATCCCACTCAGACGCCGCAAGCTTTGCTTTCAGTTCATCGTTGCGGGACAGCTGGTCGATACGGACGATGAGCAGGTTCTTTTCTGCAAATGGGTTACCGGTCAGTGCGGCTTCGACCATGTCGCGACTCATGATCTCGAACTTCATGCCGAACTTCTCGAACAGTTCGTCCTGCCACTGCTCGACGAGACTTCCCGGAGCGACGATGAGGCATCGAGCGAGGTCTCCGCGCAGCATCAGTTCGCGGATGTATAGCCCCGACATGATGGTCTTGCCTGCACCTGGATCGTCAGCCAGCAAGTAGTTGAGCGGCTGCGCCGGGAGGAGTTTCTCGTAGACGGCTTCGATCTGATGTGGAAGCGGGCGGATTGTGGCCGAATCTACGGCCGTGAAGGGATCGAAGAGGTACGCCAACTCAATTCGTTTGGCCTCAGATGCCAATTTGAAATGAGCTCCATCGGCGTCGAATGACCAGCGGCGATCGGACGGGATCTCGAGGCGCTCGAGCAAGTCAGCATCGACCAGACGTTGGTCGATCCCGCCATCTGGGGCCCGATAGATCACGTTCGCGATCGAATCGCCCCCGCCCTCGACAGCGACGATCGTGACATCACCTGCCGCAGAGAGGTGTCGGACCCGAACCCCAGACTTCAGATCTTCAATTCGTACCGCCATGGAGGTCCGCTTCCCTCGAAATACTGGCCAAAGTGACCACCGCTGAACCATCTGAGACTAGATGGAAGCTGCGACAGCCTCCCAAAGAACGGCCTACTGCGGCACGAAAGTTCAGTTCGGCAATCGCCCAGTCATCTGAAGCCACTCCTCTATATCTGGCCAGTACCAAACGTTTCCCTGCCTGAGTTCGGCAATGGGAGCTGGGAAGTCGGCGTGTCTGTATCGCCAGTTGTGAACCACCTGGGGTCTGGCGAGGCCCAATCGCTCGGCGATCTCGGGGGCACCGACGAGTAGTCCTGAGTCGATCTCCCGCTTGGCCATACATGAATCGTAGATATTTCTTGTTTGGAGGTTGGTGATGGTCGTACTCACCCCTAAAGTGATTACGGACATACTCACTAACCCCCTGAAAGGGGATTTCTATGCATCACGAAGTAACGCTTTCTTTCCCGTCCAACCCTCCTGAGTCAAAAGTGGGGGTTCCGGCTGCGGTGGAGTCGATTCCGCCGAAGATTGGTCGTTCGGGGTGTTCCCGTCGGGGGACTTGGCCTGAGCGATTGTCGATGGCTCGGGTCAAGCCGGGTGTTTGGTTTCGTATGACTGAGCCGTTGACGAAGGCTTCGGCTTCGCAGATGGCTTCTGATCTGCGGAACTCCTATCGGCGACGTCTTGAGTCCTTACGGATGTCAGGTGTTGTTGTTGGCGAGCGGTGGGAGGCCGAGTACGGCAATGATCCGACTGATGCCGATCCATCACATTTCTATGTGTGGTTCCGTCTCATCACCCCAGCTCCCTCGACGTTCCTTGCTCAGGGGGTGACTCGATGAGTGAGTCACTCTCTCTCGGCCAGTTGATTGCCGCCGACCACCCGACGATTGGGTGGCCTTCTGATTGGGCGGCCATGACAAAGCGGTTGTTCACGACTACGTCTGCGGGGTTGGGTCAGCCGACCTTGTTGAATTCGGCTTCGATTGAGGAGGTGTTGACCTGTCCGGGGTGGTGGGCAGGTCAACGCGAAGTCGATGAGTCCGAACTGTCAATGGCAGGTTTTCGCCTGAAAGCAACCCGTCGGGTGGCCCGACGGTGGCTGGCCGAGAACCTCGGCTCGGTCGGTTCGGTGCAGCCGTTGACGTTCACCGGCCAGGTGTTGCATCGGTTTGCCGCCACCGACGATCTGCTCGGCCATTGGATTCGCATGATGCCTGCCGGGCAGTTGGCTGAGCTTCGTGCTGAGGTGGCGATGGGGTTGGTGCGTCTCGATGCCGACTGGCCCAACCGCACAGCACTCACATCGTTGGTGCCAGGAGCGGTGTCGGCTCGCACTCGACTGGGTCGGATGACGTTGACCAGTGAACTGGTTGACGCAACCGTTGGTGCCGCGAGCATGGGTGATGGTGGGTTTGAGGCGGGGGCGACGTTGGTGTCGTTCACAATGACTCCCCCAACATCAGCCCGCCTCGAAGGGCTCGGCCCAGCCGTGTTGCTGCACGGTCTGCGCACTGGATGTCCACCGGCACGGATTGTGTCGTGGGATCTTGTCGGCGGCACCGGCATTGCACGAACCATTGACAACGACTTCGTATTGATGTGGTGTGAGCGTGTTTGTGAAGCAACGCGTCGTATCGGTGAGATGCAGTCATGGTTCGAACCGCGTTTGAACGGTGGCGAACATTGTCAGATCTGTCCGTTGTTTGATCGTTGCCCTGCTGCTGATCGCAGTGAGTATGCCTGGTAGGTGCAGGTGACAGTGAATACGGATACTCCAATTAATTTCAAAGATTTCCGCGTAGTTCTGCCGGAATCGCATTGGTGTACGCGACCATGTAGTTCGTGCCAACAACGCAGCATCACAACGGTTGTGACAACTCTTGTCAACAACAACTCACGTTGGAATTCCACGCGCCCACAGTTCCATTTTCGCGAACATGTTCTGCGCATCGACGTCGAGATTGGTCGACATCGTTCGCGTTTGTTGCATCAGTGTTGATCGGTGAGCGAGTCACAGTTTCTGAGGCTCTTGCGATTGTGTGTGCACATTTCGCAGCGCAGTATCTGAAACCGGCGACGGAACGAAAGTATCGGCAGAATGCAGAGCGTTTCGCTCGTCATCTCGAAGCCTACGGAATCGAGTTCATCGACGAGGTCACTGAACAGGTCGTCCTCGACTTTCTGTGGTCAGGTAGATGGCGTCACGGTTCGATTATCGATGTGTCTGCAACGACTGCGTCGACGTGTCGGTCGATGACGATTGCGTTTTTCAATGTGTTGATCAGCTTGGGGGTTTGGGAACACCTTCCCCCTGTCGGTCCTGCAATCCAACGCGACTGCGCCGACGGTTCAGTCCCCCTCACTGGCGAACAGCTCCTGCGTGTCGAACAAGCCGTTTCCGGTTCACTCTTCACAGACCGGGCTTCGTTCCTTGTCGTTTTAAGCCAAGCCGGAGGCGACGCTGGGGAACTCGCGGCAACCACATGGGGCGACATCAACCTGCGCAACGGCACTGTCACCTTCAACCTCGATTCACCACGAACCAACCCACTGACACCGTGGGGAATCGAAGTGCTTAGCGCGGCAAGTCGCAACGGGTTCGAACCGCAACAGCGGCTTTGTGTGCACAACACGACCAGTATTCGCCGTGGCGCCCAGTCCGTAACTGTTGGATTGTCGAATCTGCTCCGCGATGCCGGACTCGGACGCGTACCCGGCGTGACTGCACGCTCCATTCGCCTTGGAGTCGCTCAACAAGTTCTGCACACAGACGGACTGGAAGCTGCCGCCCGATTCCTCGGTAGCCGTTCGCTCGATGGCACTGCTTCGTCGCTTCGTTATGAGTGGAGCGTGCAGTAGGTGTCGAACAAGCGTCGCGTCCGTCAACACAGAGATACTCGGGCCGGTGTTCGGCCGTGGAGCCCGTTCGCTCCCGATGACGACGTCATTGAACGTATCGATGGCCTGTCCCCGAAATTTGTGGCACGCGGATACCAGCCGCGTACTGGTTCAACCGAACCGCTGCCGTTGTCGAATATGCAGTTGCTCATTGGAATCACGTCGTCGAAGATTTTCTGGGATCTCGTTGCCGATGCGGAACTGATTGCCAGTCCGAAATTCGCCATGGGTCGACCACGTCAGCACAACATGGCTGGATTGGTGCTTGCTGAATTCGGAGCTTGGATCTTCGGATCAATTCGCGCAACGTTCCGAGAGTTCGAAGACCCCCAGCAGTGGGAGAACCTCTGCCGGTCGCTGATCAAAAACCACCCAACTGACAAGAGACTCCGACTTCCGCCAAAGCCCCCGTCACGTTCGAGTTATTACACCCGCCGCAAGAAGGACCTCGAATACCAATACGTCGTTGACCAAGTGCGACTGAGATGCACCGAGTTCGCAATGTCTGTCGCACGTCATATCGGCCTGTTTGACATCACCAAAGGCACGATGACGCACCCTGATCTGCGAAACGTGATCTACGGCGACGGAACGTTCGTCCAATCCCCCTTCAACGAACTGCATCCAACCGACCACGTCGACCCCGAAACCGCGGTAATCACCAGACGACGTTGCGATCCTGATGCAACCGCTTGGCATCAAGACGGAGGAACCAACGGCCGCGTCTGGGTCATGGCCAGCGCCCGCAACGGCGCTACGAACGAACGAGTCATTCTCGACCTGAGTCCACGACCAAAATTCGGAACCTCGGATGCAACCGTGTTCACCGACATGGTCCTCAAATTGACCAAACGTCTCCCTGCCGCGCAGTGCGCGGTCTATGACATGGCCTTCGGTGGAATTCATGCCGATCAAGTTCTCTTCGCTGGTTTACTTCCGATCACAAAAATTGCACTTCGTGCGGGAAGCCTCTCGTCCATGCGCCAACTAGGCCCACATCCGTTCAAAACCTCAACACGCACGACGGAACAACTCCCCATCGAAGCAATCGGAGGAACACCGGCAATCTTCGTGGTCTTCGAAGGCGAACGAATTCAGATCGATCTCGAGATGCGCAAACTCGATCGAGAAGCAAACCGCGGGGATGGTTACCGCATCTACGGAACATGGCGCATCCCGGACCGACCCGAGGTTCCCCGCCGTCTCCGTGGCGCTACGACACGTATTCGACATAACTCCACCAGGGAAGAGATCGCTGAGGATCGCCGACGCACTCGAGCGTTGCGCGCCATTGCTCCGGGCACCGACGCGTTCAATGAACTCTTCGGGATTCGTGAAGACGCCGAGTCAATGCACAACCACCTCAAGTCACGGCTCATCAACCGTCGAGCACGAAGCACCGGCGTTATCCGCCAACAACTCAACCTCCACGCCTACCAGGCACTCACCGCCATCAAAGCGTTGATCGCTCACTCGATCCGCACCGGCGCTCCTCTCGATGAGTTCTTCGGGAACTGGCGCCCACCCGACAAGACCTGAACCAAAAGCCACCCGAATTTTCGGACCGGGTGGCTTCAGCGCGCCCGGGATGCACTCGAAACTTCCGTTTGATCTAACTGAACTTTCGACCGGCCTCAAACCCCCGAACTACCCTTCCACCATGGCTTCCGGGCCGTTGCGCCGAGTTTCGCGCCACGTTCCGCGCCATCCCCGCCCTCGTAGCTCAGGGGATAGAGCATTGGTTTCCTAAACCATGTGCGGTGGTTCGAGTCCACTCGGGGGCACGATCTAATTGTCCGTTTTTAGAACGGTCGTCCCCAAGGCGTGTACTTACCCAAGTTGCCGTTCCTCACGTAGGGGGTGTTGAGCAGGTCCATCGCCGTGACGAACGCAAGGAACTGCTCCTTCGCTAGGGCTGACACTCCTCGAAGTGCCCCCGGCAGCGGAGCTTCCATCGCATTCGGCAAATACTTGGTCATCAATTGCTGAGCGAGAACCTTTGCCATTGGATCATCGGGGGTGTTGTCGAGTTCAAGTCGGCCTCGCTTTGTGGAGTAGTCGTAGTACTCGAGTTCGATCGAATTCGGATCGATTGTGGACGTTCCCCGATGCCAATTCGAATAGAGCCCCAGTTTGGCAGTAGCGGTACGTAGACCCAGGATGTATCGGGGCGAGTGATTAAAGTTGAACTCAATCGGCACTACTTCGTCCGTCGCCATCACAAGTGCGTGGCGTCCCCTCTGACGACTCGATCGCAGCACCTTGGTCAGATCAAGACGCTCCGAATAAATGTCAGCGAGATCACCGGTCTTCCACCGGTCACCGCCAGTAGCCAGGGAAGCAAACATCGGAAGCAAATCAACACTTGAGGTGAGTTGGCGACGCTCGACATCGATATCGCCCGTGTAACGACCTGAAAGATCGGCAACGATCAGTGGGACATTAAATGCTTCTTCGTAGACCGTGCCGGCTTTGTTCGCCGGGAAACCGTGGGCTCCAGAAAAGTCACCATGATCAGAGGTGAACACCACGACCGTGTTCGCAGCGACATCGGGCGGAAGCGCTCCAACCACGGTACCGATGTGCTCATCGACCATGTTCATCACTTGGGTGTAGCTGTCCATGCCGCGCTCCCAATAGGAATAGGGGGCGGTGCCGATCATCAAGCCCGAATTGTCGATTGGATACGGCTGCAACGAGTAGTCGGTCGAGTTTGGATTCTCATCGATCCCACCCCACACGAGGTCCGTGAATCGACGAGCGAATACCTGCGAGGACGGCTTATTCGCGGTGAGCGTTTCGAGCGACTCCCAGTTGGGCGGCAGCGCCGGAAAGCCAAGGCGGGGAGGGTTCGCTTCTTCGGGAACTGCCGGACTGAAATCAGCAACGGGCTTGAGCCCCTTTGCCGCGTACAAGCTATTGAATCGATCCCATTCGATTCCGCCCCAGAAGTATTCGCGGTCATGCGCGTTGACAAGTCCCACAGTGAGGCAGAACGGCCCCTGATCGGCACGACGTTTTGACAACCAATCAGCTGCTACTTCAGCGATCTGTCCGTCATAGCGATAGCCATCGCCATTCACGCCGACGATGTCGGGCTGCGTGAGCCCTTCAAACCCATACTCCTGCAGATAGTTGGGAATCGGATCGCCACTGGGCAGATTTGAATCCGACAAGTGCCACTTGCCGACATAAGGCGTTTCATAGCCTGCCTCGCGCAGGATCTTTCCGTAGGTCGGGAACTCGCGCTTAAGCGAAGGTGCCGGAGGTCCAAGCCCACCGGAACCTTTACGCGTCTGCAGCATCCACGTTTGATGCGGATACAAGCCCGTGACAATCGCGGCGCGACCGGGACTACACGCCACTCCGGCGGAGTAGTGGTGGCGGAACTTCACGCCGTGCTTCCATAATTCGTACACATTCGGCATATGTGCAGCCAGAAAGTCACCCGCTGTTTTGATACCGGCAGGGAACACACTCGGGAATCGCGTCTCGTCGACGATGATGAACAAGATGTTGGGCTGCCGCTCAGCCGATTGAGAACTTGTACTTGATGCCGCTGCCGGCCCTACGGCGTCAAAGAGACGCAACCCAGCGAGCGATCCAGCCGCAACGGCCGCAGTGCCCTTCAGGACAGACCGACGACTAAAGGTGTTCGACATGAAGGCCCTTTCGGCGGCTAACGATTGCCGCCCTAGTGCGACAAGTACTAGTTCGGCCTGCAGCATCAGTCAACGACCGAACGAAGGTTCTACCCATCATGATCAACTGCGATACGTTCGGGACCGCAGAAAGTTGTATCTGCAATCAACATGAGAAATCTGAGACCCGATGAGCACACTCGATGAAGTCGGTTCTCATGACAACTGGCGCTGTTGGTTGTGCGATGAACCCGTTGATCCCGAAATGTCGGTAAACGATTCACGCGGTCCCAGCATCGATTCGATGACCACAAAGCCAAAAGGCAAGAACAAGAGCTCTACCGACGTGTTCGGCGCAAAACGACTTGCGCACCGCGACTGCAACACGAAGAAGGGCGCAATCGCCCCGGTTGTCGCATGGCCCGACCATCTGTTCGTCGTTGATCCCGCTCCGATCATCGGAAGTGTCGAGCGGCTTTCGCGCAAAGGCGGTCGAGAAGTCGTTGCCCGTTGCCCTTCTGAACAAGATGCCACTGATGCTTCGGAGTGGCTACTTGATCGCCTGGGTCGCCTGACACCCGACGTCCCATTCAGCACGCAGATCGATTCTGGCGGCGGTCAATTCTTGCTCGTTCTCAATTCCTGATTTCACCATCAAACATTTTGCCAGCTCTGACGAAGATGACCAGTACCTATTCAGGTTCGCTCTGCAGCCAGTTTTGTCGTTTCCCAATCGCCGATCATGGTTCCGAACGTCATTGGGTTGTAGATATCTTCTTGGTAGGAAAACTGATTGTTCCCCGCGTACTTCACAAGACTGAAGTTGTAGGCGCGATGCACCGATCCATCTCCAGGGTCAGCCATAACTGACCATGCTTGAAAGACAACCCAACCACGCTCATCGTCAACGATGTGCCACTCAATAGGAAAGTCCACGATGCAATTTCCCGGGTACTCCTCCACCATTGAACGGGTATAGAACGCCTGAACTTCCTCCCGGCCGTTCATCTCGCCGATCAGATGCTCTTTATAAAAACAGTCCTCGGTGAAATGTTGAGCAAAGGCAGACCAGTCTCCCGTTCGTGCCCCATAATCGGCTGCCGCTACGTACGACGAAAATGCTGCTTCGATTTCTTCTCTACTCCAGGTACCCATAATTTCCCCTTTTCCATGTGGACGTACTCATGTCGTTGAAAATTCTGCCCAATCGATAACTTCGCTGCGGCGTTTGTAGTCATCCATCGAAAATGGCCACTGGGTAACAACTCGCCCATTTGGCGCCCGGTAGTACCCGTTGCAGTCGGCATTCCAAACATCAACCCCATCGATCGCCGCTTGCACGTCGACGTTGTAAGACTCCATCACCTCGGGTTTCACTTCAAGGGTTTGAATGCCTTCGGCGCCCATCCGACGAAGCAACTGAAGCACGTGTTCGGTCTGATACTCCAGCATCCGGATAATCGAGCCGTTGTTCATGTTGGGGCCATAAAGCATGAAGAAGTTTGGAAACCCAACCGTGGTGACGCCGAGGTACGCCTGCGCCCCTTCTGACCAAGCATCCACAATCGACACGCCGTCGCGACCGGTGATGTCAACGGTCGCAGCAAACTTCGTTGCGGCAAATCCCGTTGCCATAACGATCAGATCAACTTCTCGCTCGACGCCATCGTCAGTAACGACAGCGTTGTTTGTGATCCGAGCGATTGGCTCAGTCACCAGTTCCAGGTTCGGCTCGTTAAAAGACTTGAAGTAGTCGTTCGAAAGTAACGGCCGCTTGCAACCAAATGGATGATCCGGTGTGAGTTTGGCCCTCACCTCTGGATCATTCACCACACTTAGTGCGGCAAGTCCATACTTCTCGCTCAGTTCAAGAAGGTCTTTCAGTGCAAAGGTCATCCCGCGATTCATCCGGCCTTCAATATCACTGCGCATTTCGAGCAATGGCGTCGGATCTTTGCGGAATGCTTCGAGTTCGGCCTCGATGTAAGGGGTGTCCTCCTTGGGGAGGATCCAATTCGGAGTTCGCTGAAAGAGATGGACCTTCCCGGCCGTCTTACGAATCTCAGGAACGAACTGAACCGCGCTTGCCGCGCTTCCGATAACGGCGATGCGCTCGCCGGCAAAATCATGTGACCAATCCCAACGCGCCGAATGAAACATTGCACCCTCGAAGTCATCTCTCCCTTCGATCTCAGGCCAAACCGGGTGCGTCAACATTCCAACGGCGCTTACGAGAATCTCCGCTTGAAACCCTGCACCCGATTCGGTTGTGACTGTCCAGACTGACGCTGCTTCATCCCAAGATGCCGAGGTCACCCGATCATTGAATCGACAATGTGGCGTCACCCCGTACTTATCGGCAACCTCACGCATGTAAGCGAGGATCTCTGGCTGGCGTCCATAGGGCTTTGTCCAGTCCGGCTTGAACTCAAAGGTGAACGAATACATCGCCGACTGCACATCGCATTCGCAACCCGGATAACGATTGAGGTTCCACGTTCCGCCGACATCGTCGCTGGCCTCGAGAATGACGAACTCGTCGAAACCTTCTTCAAGGAGACGTTTACCCATCACGATTCCGCCCGGGCCAGCCCCGATGATTACAACTCGCAATTGGCTGACTACCCCCGTGTCATTGAATCTGGTTTCAGCCTACACCGGGCGACAATTGCGTGTAGGAAGAGAGCATGAAGCGTTCAGCACGCGCCATGGTGCAAACAGGTCCCGGAGTTCTTGAACTACAGGAGTTCGCCATTCCCGAGGCAGGCGACGACGGCGCAGTCTTGCGAGTAGAAGCGTGCGGAATCTGCGGCACCGATCTTGAGACCTATCGAGGATCCATCCCGCTCCGCTACCCCGTCATCCCAGGCCATGAAGCCGTCGGGATCATCGAAACTATTGGCGCCTCGGCATCGCGAGCTTGGGGTGTTGTCGCAGGTGACCGCGTGATTGTCCCTGCGGAATTGGCCTGCGGGAAGTGCGTTTCCTGCACGGAAGGAAACCCCTGTCTCGCCTCGCCCGGCACGCATGGATTCCTTCCCACCTCGGTCGAGCCATCGCTCTGGGGCGGGTTTAGTGACTACATGTATCTGTCGCCACAGTCGCGCCCGATCAAAATCAACTCAATAATCGATGCATCGATCGCTGCACTGTTCAATCCTCTCGGCGCCGGATTCGCCTGGGCTGTCGATGCGCCGAACCTGCAGCCAGGACAATCAATCGTCATTTTTGGTCCCGGCCAACGAGGACTGGCCAGTGTCATCGCGGCAAAATCGGTAGGCGCATCTCAGATTTTTGTCACTGGTTTCGGTGCACGCGACCGCCACAAACTCGAACTTGCGGAATCATTCGGTGCTGATCTCGCCATCAACACCGCATCCGACAGTGTCGTCGACGCAGTACTTGCTGCAACAGATGGCAAGGGCGTCGATGTTGTTGTCGACACAACTCCTCATGCCCTGCAACCCATTCACGACGCGCTTCGAATCGTTCGCCCTGGCGGAACCATCGTTCTCGCGGGCATGAAAGGCAGCGCAGTCGACGGATTCCCGACCGATGAAATCGCAATGCGTCGGCTCACCATCAAAGGTGTTCGCGCCGTTGACGCGGCCAACTTCAAGCGAGCAGTCTCGCTTATCGAGACCTCACCCGATCTTGTCGCGCAACTCCATACGCATAATTTCTCGCTTGAAGACGCTGCGAAAGCGATTGAACTGCTCGCAAATGGTGATGGCATCGCCATCACTCTTCGCACCTGACCACGCGCTGCACGAGAACATGCGGGCTCGCGACATCGCCGGAAAACGACTAAGGGCGGACGCCGGTTTCCCGACGACCGCCCTCAGTAACACCAAGGCACCAAAGTGCCTTGAACTTCTAGCCGGCTTGCGAGATGCGATTGGCATCAAGTTTGGCGGCTGCAACTACTGGTCCAGCCACGGTGCCAACGAACTTGTCAGAACATTCCATCTGGCCAATTTTCGCCGGAGCAACCTGTACATACTTGGTGCTTTCGAGCTTCACAAGCATGCCGCAATCTGGAGGGAGATTCGCACCTGGGTTGGTGGTGGCCTGTAATCCGCCGGCATCCCATTTGTTCACTGCCTTCAGTTTGCCCAACACACAGTCACTTGTCAGCGTGCTTCCGCATTCCTTTGCCCCCATGGCCCAAAGCAGGAAGCTCGAGGTTGCCTGTGCACCAAGAAGACCTGTCTTCCCATTTGCAGCTTTCAGGAGGTCAAGATACTTCTGAGTAGCAGGATGCTCGCTTGCTTGTTCGAAGGGATAAAAAGCCATACGAACATAAACGTTGTCCGCCAGCCCAGCGGTGTTCCAATTTGCGAAAGACGTGTCATAGAAATTGGAATCCGAATACCACTTCGGGGCGTAGCCAATCTGCTTAGCGGCGTCGAGCACATTCTGGAAGTTCGGCGCTGGAGAACCAGAGAAGTACACCATTTCAGCGCCACAATCCTTCAAACGCTGAACGAACGGAGTCCAGTTGGACTCACCGCCAATGTTGTACTCCTGCTCACAGTCAAGGAACGTCCATCCTGCGGCCGGGAAAGCGGCCTTTGCCTTGTCTGTGGTGTCCTTTGTTGCTGGATAATTTGCAGTGAAAATTGCTGCCTTCTTGACTGCCGTCGGGAAAAGTTGGGCCAACTGGTAAGGAGCCGAAAGTGGCGTCTTATCAATAGGGTTCGGGACCGGCTGAATCATGAGAGCACCATTTGCAAATGCTGGACTCACCGTATAGGTGGGAACTGCCGCCATTTTGCAACCGAGCCGGGTCTTCTCTTGAGCCGAGTCGAGTGACCAACCTTCGCCCACCAGCATGAACACCTGAGTACATGCCTCGGTCATGACGTTGTTGACATTCATGATTGCTGCGTCGTAGTACTTACCCGTCACCTGACGACCGTTGATGCCACCCTGATCGTTACACCACTTGATCATGGCCTTGATGGCGTCAGACATTTCCTTGTTGAGGCCAGGAGCTGCTGAGTAACCCGCATCATCTCCGTAACCAATCGTGATGGAAGTGTCGGTCACGCCCTGGGCGGTTGCGCCCTTGGCATCGCCCTTGCCACATGGCGAAGCCATGGTGCCGAAATCGGTTGCTGAAGCAACCTTTGTTGTTGCAGTGCTGTCGCCAGATGAACGGCTGCTGCCGCCACACGCTGCCGCGAAAATGCTGAGCACGGCGACAACCGCCACAACCAGCACGGTGCCGCTAGTGCGACGCTTCGACCGGGTCTTTACCGGTGTACTTCCATGGCCTTTAGGCACTGAATTCCCCTTTGTAGATGACTGTTGTACCGACCGAAATCGGGTGTTTCACTCGATACAACAAGCGAAACCTGCATTGCAGCGCACTGAAATCAGTGCGGGGTGGGCCGTTATGACCTCCCCCATGGGCCGACACCAAGGTGACGGCAGAAACTGAGGTTACTGTCCCATTTCGGAAGTGACAAGCGTCATCGCGCTAGGAGATCTCCTCTCCCGAAAGGGTTCTGTCCCGATTCCCCGGGCTCAGACGCCCCCGTAGGTCAGATCGGTGTGATCCCTTGCCCCAACAGTGAAATCTTCCTCCCATTGGAAGGTTCCCGCCGGATCGAAGGCCACGGTGTAGTTCCAATCAAAGGCACAGACTCGCTTGGCGATGAGCCATTGCCCTGAACGGCGCTCGAAACGGTCGACGTAGCGAAGAGCCATGACCATGTCGGTTGCTTGGCCAGATTCATCGGCTCGGCTCACATGGTGAGCAACGCAATAGGTATCGACTTGGGCCACATCACCGTCAAGGCGAATGTGAGGGAGGGCGATGAAGTGCGTCGTGGCCGCGAAATGAGGCAGCACCGTGCACACCCAATCGGCGAACTCAACGCCCGAACCTCGGAATGAGTTGTGATCATCAAAACCATCGGAGTGATAACAGGACGCCATGAGTTCGCGATCAAGCCGGTCGGTGCCGCGTGCGAGCCGCTGAATCACATCGGTGATCTCGGCGCGTGCAATGAGTTCGTCGGTTGTAAGCATTCGTGCAGTCTCGCGAATGCTGGACAATCGTGCTCAGGATTGTTCGAGATCAGACCATTCGCCCGGATGCGGAGCTTCCTCGGACTCGAGGTCAGGAAGAAAGACGAATGCCGCGATGGATCCACACAATGCGACGCCAGCACATACGAAGCACCCAAGGCGCATTCCTTGCATGAACGCGTCGGAAGCAGAGGTTCGGAAAAGTTCTTGAACTTCGGTGGGCGCTTGTGACGCAACCACGATCGCCGCAGCCATAGAGGCTTTTGCTGCAGTAACCGCTTCGGTAGGGACCTGAGGAAACTTCGCGAGGAACTCACCGATCTTTGGGGCGTAGACCGATGCGAACACACTGCCCACCACCGCCACACCCAGCGTTCCACCGATTTCACGCGTGGTGTCATTGACTGCTGCACCCGCGCCTGCTTTTTCTTTCGGCAATGACGACATGACCGCTGCGGTTGAAGGCGATGTAACGAGCGAAAGGCCGGTTGCGATGAACGCCATCGAAATCACCACTGGTCCGAAGTACGCCGTATCGGCGCTACAGAAACCGATGATGATGAAGCCGATCATCATCGTGAGCAGACCAGTACCAACGACGCGACGCGGGCCAAACCGCAGAGCGAGCCGGGCCGCGTTTGGCGCAGTGATCGCGGCGAAGATCGCAAACGGGAGAGTGTGAAGGCCTGCAGACAACGTCGAGTACCCGCGCACGAACTGGAAATACTGCGTAACGATGAAAATAAATCCGAAGAGCGTGAAGAAGGCGATAGCGATTGATCCAGCCGCTGCGCTGAAACGCGCGATGCGAAAGACTCGAACATCGAGCAACGGGTGCGCCCGGCGAAGCTCGCAGAGGACGAAGACAGCAAGGAGGACCGCAGCACCGATGAATCCACCGATTGTTCTGAACGACGTCCAACCTGCATGCGGTCCTTCGATCACGGTAAAGACGAGAAGGCCAATAGCAAGGATTGATGTAATCGTGCCGACCCAGTCGAATGCACCGGAATCAGGGTCGCGAGATGTGGGAACAAGGAACCATCCAGCAAGAAGTGCGATCGCGACGATCGGTACGTTCACGAGGAAAATTGATCCCCACCAGAAGTGTTCAAGCAAGATGCCACCGGTGACTGGTCCGAAAGCAACCGCCATACCGGAAACGGCTGACCATGCACCGATGGCCTTCGCTCGTTCAGTTGGATCAGTAAAGACATTGGTGAGAATGGCCAGCGTTGCGGGAAAGACCAACGCTGCGCCAATGCCCATCGCGGCACGAGAAGCAATCAATTGGCCCGAACTGGTCGAGAACGCGGCGACAACCGATGTGGCAGCGAAGATCAAGAGACCGACTTGCATTGTTCCCTTGCGGCCGATGCGATCACCCAAACCGCCGGCGGCAAGAAGGAGTCCGGCGAACACAAGGCTGTAAGCATCGACGATCCACTGGAGATCGGTGGTCGACGCATTGAGATCTCGACTCAACGTAGGTAGTGCCACATTCACGATCGTGTTGTCGACAACAACAAGAAACACGCTCAGCGCAAGTACTACGAGAATCCACCATCGACGGCGGTAGACGGTTTCTGCATTCATCGGGAGCTCCAAGGGCAAACGGGCGAAACGCAGACTATAGAACGATGATCCACAGAAGTGGAACATTGACCTATAGTCGCTTTATGGCTATGGCGAAACGCTCCACCTCAGCGCCCCTGCGCCACCGAACCCCCTCCCTAGAGGTCACGAGTTCGATCGTTGAGGCAGCGCTCGCAATCATCGGGTCCGATGGGCCTGACTCCGTAACGGTACGTCGTCTTGCCTCCGAAGCCGGCGTTGCCCCCATGAGCATCTACAACCACTTCGGCGATATGCACGGCGTTTTCGATGCCGTGTTCGAACACGGATTCACCGAGTTGGCCGGGGCCCTGCGTGCATCGACAACTTCCAGCCACCCCGTCCTTGCGATCCAAGAAATGGGAAGCGCCTACCGACGCTTCGCTCTTGAGAACCCCGACACTTATGCCGTCATGTTTCTTCGCGTGGTTCCCGGTTTTGAGGCCTCTGACGAATCGTTTCTGGCTGCGGCTCACTCCTTTGAGGAATTGAGCACTGCAGTGCAACGCGCCATCGACACTCAGCACTTTCTCCCCGGAGACGCTGCGATCGTGGCTCAAGAAATTTGGGCGGCGTGCCATGGAGCAGTTGCTTTAGAAATTCTTGAAATGTGCGTATTCGCCGATCCACCAGAGACGTACAACGCGCTTTTGGTTTCGCTACTGCGCGGGCTTCTACTCAATCCAGGGGAATCTGCAGTACTCGCCTAACGCCAGGTTCGAGTTCAGTGACATGACCTTTGCCATGTTCGTCTTCGGCGAGAACAACACTGCCTGCGGGCAACGTTCGAGTTTCGCCATCACTCGCGGTGATCCGAACCCAGCCATCGAGAAACACGACGAACTGCCGACGCGGAGCGTTGTGCGGTGCCGGTGCCTGATCAAGCGCCTGAACCGTGAGGAACTGCATATTGGCGACATCGACTCCAGGAGACACCCAAAGTTCGGCGACACCGTGTTCGGCAGGATTCACCACTCGATCAAGCGTCACCTCTTCAAAGTGACTCTCACCATCAGCGTCCGCCCAGATTCGCAAATAGTCCACTACGAGAAACCAAGCCATCCAGCAACCGTTTGCAGCAACACCACAACGGCTAATACTGCAATGACCACCACACAGACAAGTGCCGCAAGACGGAACTTTGGTCCGTTCACTGCGTTGCCAAGCACTGATCGTCGGTTCGCCAAGATCAGAATAAAGATGAGGATGATCGGCGTGATCAATCCATTGACCACCTGCATGTTGATGAGCAGCGAAATCAAATTGCCCGGTAGCAATGCCACCGAGGCGCCCACCACAATCAACGCAGTGAATAGCCCCATGAACAATGGCGCTTCGCGGAACGTCTTAGAAACCGAACGCTCGACGCCGACTGCTTCTGCAACTGCATACGAAGTTGCCAATGGGACCACCGCAGCAGCGAGCGCTGATGCACCGAGCAACCCGATGCCAAAGAGAACCTCTGCAGCTGCTCCAGCAACAGGCTCTAGCGCTTGGGCGGCTTGCTCTGCTGATTGCAATACTCCCGTTCCACCGATTGCGGCAGCGGTTGCAATGATGATCGCCATCGAAATGAAGTTGGCGAAGAGAGCACCGGTAATCGTGTCGATACGAACCATTCGATACTCGTCGGGACCGCGCCCGCTATCGGCAACGGCTGCGGCTTGATACAGCTGCATGTAGGGCGTGATGGTTGTGCCGATGAGTGCAACAACGAGGAACAGGAATTCCTTTGTTCCCAGCATGTGTGGAATGAGGGTGTTGCTTACGACCGCTCCCCAGTCAGGCTTTCCGAGAATCGCGGCAATTGGATACGTGATGAACGCCAGCCCCAGCAACAGAAAGACCCGTTCGGCATAGCGGTAGTTGCCGAAGACAACCACGGCCCAAATTGCAAAGGCTCCGATTGGAATCGAGATGTAGCGAGAAACTCCGAAGAGTTCGAATGCAGCGCCAATGCCGGCAAATTCGGAAACAACAAGTCCGAGGTTGGCGATAAGCAAACAGACGATGGCGAATGTCGAAGCGCGTAGCGGGAACTGCTCGCGAATAAGTGACATCAACCCTTCGCCCGTGAACGCGCCGAGCCGTGCAGACATTTCCTGCACAATCACGAGAGCGATTGTCACAAGCATCATCACGAACAGGGTTCGGTAACCGAATTGCGAACCGGCCGACGCGTAGGTCGCAATACCACCGGCATCGTTACCCGCGTTAGCCGCAATGAGCCCTGGGCCAAGAACGGCGAGCCAAATCATCCAACGACGGCGTCGTTTGGGCGCAGGCGGCCGCGCGTCAGGCACCTTCGCTGGTTCGTTGGTTGACTCGGCCATAACAGCTCAGTTCACGCGAGCAGTCGTGCAAAGGGTCGGCGGCTGGACTCATGTTGCGGGATGAGTGCGTCAACCACATCGTCAGCAAGGATTCGCCCGATGGGACGACCATCGTCGTCAACAACCACGATCGATGACCCGCGATTCTCGACGAATGACTCGATCACATCTTCGATTGGTGCTTCGACCGTAACCGTGACGGGCCAAGGTGAACCGATGAGAGAACGAAGCGTGTCTTCGGGCTTGGCCATGAACAGGTCGATCATCAAGATGTCATCAAGCAATGTGCCATCACCATCGAGCACAAGAATTGATTCGAGTCTCGCAATGTCTTCCGCTTCCTCAAGTAATTGACGCGCTGCAGTAACAGTCAGGTCGGCATCGAACGCAAAAAGTGCAGTGGTCATGAGGCCGCCTGCAGTCTCTTCGTCGTACCCAACCAAGCGGACAAGAACCGCAGCATCTTCTTGATCCATCGCCGCCAACAACTCTTCGCGAGTTTCATCGTCGAGATCTCGGAGGGCCTCAGCGGCTTCATCGGGCTCCATTTCCGCCAGCAGTGCTGCCGCCTGTGCGGGGTCAGCGTCACGAAGAAGCACTGCCAATTCGTCTGGCTCCATTTCCTCAAGTGCGTCAGCTGCGGTCTCTGCATCGAGGGCAGCAAGAAGTTCTTGGCGCTGCGATCGACCGAGTTCCTCGAGAAGATCCGCGAGCTCGCCAGGGCGAAGCCGGCGAAGCTCACTATTGGCACGGCTCAAACGCACGGGTTCGCCTGGATCGGAGAACGGCTGAATGGCGGCCCAGTCAATGACGCGATCCGGGTGCGGACGCACTCGCCAGCGAGCAGGACCAAGACGGCGCAGCAAGGTTGAGAACCCGACATCAGCACCCACCAAGCGGTAGCCGCCGCCAACGCGCGCAAGAAATAGATCTGCAGCGCGGAAGACACGCACTCCGTCAACGTCAACCATCTGATGATCAATCACGTCGTCAACAAGTTTTACTTCGTTGTTGCGCCGAGCGAACTGACGGAGGTCGACTTTGGCCGAACGCAGTACAACACGGCGTTGCTCCATCTCGCCGATCTTGTCGGCCGATACCCACGTGAGCTGTCGCCCCACGCGAACCACCAGACCGGTGAGAGGCGGGTAGGGCTCGCCTTCCCAACGAACAACAAGGTCGACCAACCGGCCGACTTCGATACCGGAGGAATGCACAACCGGCGCGCCAGTGAGTCCCGACACAGAAAGCAGGGACTCGGCAACAGCCTCGAGGGCAAGGAGACGTTTTGTTCGTTGTTTACGGCGTTGCGCAATGGCACGCGATGCATTGAGGGTCTGCGGCATAACCGACTCCAGAGCTAGAACACGGACGGACCACGCCCGCTCTACCTCACTGAATCCGAATCACGAAGACTCTCAGTTGGAAGCAAAGAAGGCGACGTACGACAGAAAGCACGTACTTGGGGGCTCGCTTGCTGGCATATGGGTCACCTCCTTGAGATATCGACGCCGACGTTCCATCGACAAGACAGCCCCCTTTCTAGCATCTAGGGCCTCATTTGCCCCCATCGAATTCCGCCGGCGGAGTGAATTCGTGCTTCGTCCATGGAACGTTCACCGTCGGGCAGGATGGAGAGATGGCAACTGCACCAGTGATTCTCCTGCCCCCCTCGGAGGGTAAGGCCGAGGGCGGCACTGGCCCGAAACTGAAGATTTCGGAGCTGTCGTTTCCTCAGCTTGAAAAGCAGCGCACGGCAGTTCACTCTGCCCTCACCACTGCGATGAAAGGCCCTGAAGCAACACGATCAAAATTACTTGGCGTCAAGGGCGCTGCCCTCGCGTCAGCGACTGCAGCAAATCTTGCAGTACTGACATCGCCAACAATGCCGGCAATCGAGCGCTACACCGGCGTGCTTTACGACGCGCTCGATGTTGACTCGCTGTCAGCACGCGATCGCAAACGATTGAACAACCAGGTTCTCATCTTCAGCGGGCTCTGGGGCGTCGTGCGTCCCGACGACATGATCCCTGATTACAAACTGAAAATGGGAGCAACAATCGCACCGATCGGAAAGCTCTCGACTTGGTGGCGTGAATCGCTCACACCCGCACTTGAACAATCAGTCGCTGGGGCAGTCGTCTGGAATCTGCTACCAAAAGAACATGACAGTGCATGGGATCCGTTTGGTTCCACCGAGAGCACAGCTAAAACTCCTAGTTCGATGTTCTCGGTGAAGTTTCTCGACGAGGGAACTCCCGTAAAGGGTGAACGAACTTTCACTACGGTCAATCATTGGAACAAATTATTAAAAGGCGCGCTTGTTCGATACATCCTCGAAACCGGCGCTGACGATCCCAAAGCACTCACAAAGTTTCGCCATCCTGAGGGCTACAAATACGATCGATCATTAAGCGAGATAACCCCGAGCGGAATAGTTCTGAGCATGGTCCGGGGAACACAGTGATGCACAACGACGAAGTCGCCGTATCCTGAAGCGATGGTGAATGCGAGTAATCCTTCATCGCTTGAGCGCATTGATCTTCCCATTGAGGGAATGACCTGCGCTGCGTGTGCGACTCGCATCAGCAAGGGGCTTGGCAAACTCGAAGGCGTCACTCAGGCCGATGTGAATCTTGCGGCGGCGCGCGCCACCGTTCATTTCGACCCATCAATCACTGGGCGAACCGCATTTACCGAGAAAATCGAATCCCTCGGCTATCACGTTCCCGCTATCGATCGACATGACGAGGCCGAAGCCGACTATTCCAGAACTCTCGGGATCCGATTGATCTTCGCAGCGGT
>CAMCTW010000029.1 GCA_945878645.1 Bifidobacterium breve | reverse complement strand
CGTTAGACGAAGCACTTGTCGACGTGGCGCTCGATCTTTCCGGTCGGCCGTTTCTTGTTTACGAGGTTGCGTTTCCCGGCGAAAAGATTCTGAGTGATCCGCCATTCGATCCCCAATTGATCGAAGAGTTCTGGCGCGCCTTTGCAACTTCGGCAGCGCTCACGCTGCACATTTCATTGGTGCGTGGGGTCAATACTCACCACATCATCGAAGCAACGTTCAAAAGCGTTGCTCGGTCACTTCGTGATGCGGTGCGTATCGAAGGTGGGGGAGTTCCGTCCACCAAGGGCGTGTTGTGACGAACGACGAGCGACCGCTTGTTGCGGTTCTTGATTACGGCATCGGAAATCTGCGTTCGGCGCAAAAAGCGTTGGAGCGAGTTGGCGCCAATGCCCAACTCACCTCTGATCATGGTTTGATCGCCGAGGCCGATGCCGTTGTCCTGCCTGGGGTGGGAGCATTCGGCGCGTGCATGGCCGCGCTTCGTGATCAAGGTCTCGACGAGGTCGCGGTGGCCGCGACTTGCGATGGTCGCCCGTTCCTCGGGGTTTGTGTCGGGATGCAGATGCTGTTCGAAGGCTCTGACGAATCTCCCGGCGCAACTGGACTTGGGGTACTGCCTGGGCGGCTGCGTCTTCTTCCCGACACCGTCAAGCGACCGCAGATGCAATGGAACCTCGTGGAAGTCCGCCGTCCGAGTCAACTCTTCGCCGCGATCGAAGATCCGGTGTGGATGTATTTCGTGCACTCCTACGCCGCCGATGGTGATGATCCATCTGTCATCGCCACGTGTGACTACGGCGGTCCGGTGGCTGCAGCTATTGAGCGCGGAGCACTTTGGGCCACGCAGTTTCATCCGGAGAAGTCGGGGGCTGTTGGCCTCGAGCTTTTGCGCGGCTTTGTCGATGCTGCTCGCACAAAAGTTGGAGCCTGATGGATCTCTATCCCGCAATCGATCTTCTCGATGGTCGAGCCGTTCGTCTTTACCAAGGCGATTACGCGCGTGAGACCGTCTACAACGACGATCCAATTGCGCAAGCGAAGGAGTTTGCCGCCGCCGGTGCTCGATGGATCCATGTCGTCGACCTTGACGCTGCCCGAACGGGTGCGCCGCGTAATCGCGATGTCATCGCTGCAATCTGCGACGCAGTCGATGTGCCTATTCAGACTGGTGGCGGTGTTCGTAGTGAGGCAGCGGCCGATGCGTTGTTTGATCTCGGTGTGACTCGGGTTGTTCTCGGCACGGCTGCACTCGAGGATCCAGAACTCGTTCGACTCTTGGCTTCGCGTCACCCCGTTGCGGTCGGTCTAGATGCCCGCGGTCGCGAGGTTGCGGTGCGTGGTTGGGAAGAAGGCTCTGGCCAAGATCTCCTCGATGTCGCTCGCGGATTTGCCGATGCCGGAGTCGAGGCGCTCATCGTCACCGAAATTGGCCGAGATGGCACGCTTGAAGGTCCTGATCTCGATGGACTTGGCGAGGTTCTCGAGGCCACCGAGTTGCCGGTGATTGCATCAGGCGGCGTCGGTTCGTTGGCGGACATTGTCGCTCTTAATGCGTTGCGATCAGCCGGGCGGCGGCTTTCTGGCGCGATCGTGGGACGAGCGCTGTACGAGGGTGCATTCACATTGAGCGACGCGCTGAAGTCCGTTTCAACAAATCCCTGACTCTCGTTCTTCGGCGCGGTCCTACACTTCGAACATGGATGCTTCCGATTGGAACGCTCGTTGCGACATGTCTGAGCTGATCTGGAAAGACGATCTATGAAGACCGCTCGAATTATTCCTTGCCTTGATGTCACCGACGGCCGAGTGGTTAAGGGCGTGAATTTTGTGGGTTTGCGCGATGCCGGAGACCCCGTCGAACTTGCTGCTCGCTACGACGCTGATGGCGCTGATGAACTGGTGTTCCTCGATATCACCGCGACTTCCGACGATCGAGAGACGATGGTCGATGTTGTTCGACGCACGGCTGAACAGGTGTTTATTCCTTTCACCATCGGTGGCGGCATCAGAACGGTTGACGACGCTCGCACGATGCTTCGGGCAGGTGCCGACAAAGTGTCGGTAAATAGTGCCGCGGTTGCTCGTCCAGAACTCATCAGTGAGATCGCCGAAGTGTTTGGCAACCAGTGTGTGGTTTGTGCGATCGATGCGCGTCGCCGAGCAACCGATGGCTCGGCCGCTGAAGGCTGGGAGGTCTACGTCGCTGGTGGCCGCACGCCCACCGGCATCGATGTCATCGAATGGGCGCAACGGGCAGCGTCTCTCGGTGCAGGTGAAATTCTTTTGACGTCGATGGATCGCGACGGAACTCGCGATGGTTTTGATCTCGAACTCACATCGGCAGTATCGAACGCGGTTGGCGTTCCTGTTATCGCTTCAGGTGGAGTCGGAACCCTCGATCATCTTGTCGATGGCGTTGTTATTGGCGGGGCCGACGCTGTGTTAGCTGCGTCGATCTTTCACTTCGACGACCATGCAATCGGTGATGCAAAAGCGCACATGATTGCTGCGGGAGTCAATGTTCGTCCGTAGGTCGCAGAAATTGTTTAGGCAGTTAGCTGGGCCGCGATGAAGTCGACAACGAGTTTCGCAACCTTGTCTGTACGGCCGACAAAGAAATGATCGGCGCCGGCGATCGAGACGACAGACGTGTTGTTCCAGGACGTTGTTGCTTCGATAGCCGAAGATGGATCTCGGAATTGATCGTGTTCGGGAATGATGAGCAGCTTCGGCCTCGGGTCATTTCCGGCCGCAGTGGTCAGGTCTTCGAGCGGAAGGATCCGCAATGGCGGAGCGCACGCGATCCACGCTGCGATTCGTGGATCGACAATGCTCAACGAGGTATCTGCACCAAACGACCATCCGGAAACGAAAACGGGAAGCAGCGGACACTCTGTGGTGATCGCATCAATTGCTGCGACGATGTCGATTGCTTCACCGACGCCGAACTCATGGCTGCCTTCCGATTTGCCGACGCCGCGAAAGTTAAAGCGGAGAGCAGCGAGTCCCGACTCGGGCAACAAGCGAAAGAGTTCGCTGGTCACGAGTGAGGTCATGGTGCCGCCCTGCTGGGGGTGGGGGTGGCAAAGCACGACGGCGGCATCGGCCCGCGCGGGAACGGTGAGCTCGGCCTCAAGGGAAAGCCCATCGGCGGTGGTGAGTGTGAGGGGATGGGGGGCGAAGTCGTCGGTCACGACTGGAGACGGTACCGTCGTGTCGTGACCCGATCGCAGACCACTGATCGACTCACCGACGGCGTCGGTGTCGATGGAGAGAAACTTCCCATTCAGATGCTGAATGATCGCGTTCTCGTGCATCTCGGTGGGCCTGAAGGCGAGCGACGCTCCACCGGGGGCATTCTCATCCCGGCGACCGCTCAAATCGGCAAGCGCCTGGTGTGGGCCGAGGTCATGGCCGTTGGTCCCAATGTCCGTTCAATGGAGCCAGGCGATCAGGTGCTCTTTAGTCCGGAGGATCGCTACGAGGTTGAAGTTCGGGGCGACGACTACATCATCCTGCGTGAACGAGATGTCCACGCTGTTGCCTCCGAACGGTTGTCCGAGGGCAGCACCGGCCTCTACCTCTAGCCCGCGAGGTTGAGAAACTCTGTTCGTGAACGATGAGACCCACCGCTAGCGTGGCGGAATGCCTGAAAGTATTCCGATCGCTGTCACTGCGGAACAACTTGCTGCGGTGGTCTACAACGCCGACGGCCTCGTGCCCGCCATCGTGCAAGAAGAAGGCACCGGCAAAGTGTTGATGATGGCGTGGATGAACGCCGATTCGTTGCGTCAAACATTTGAAACTGGGCGCACGTGGTTCTGGAGTCGGTCGCGCCAGGAATACTGGTGCAAAGGCGAAACCTCGGGCGATCGTCAGTACGTTCGCGAGGCCTATTACGACTGCGACGGAGATACGTTGCTGTTCGTTGTTGAGCAAGAAGGTAAAGGCGCGTGCCACACAGGCAACTTTTCATGCTTCTTTACCGCGTTCGGTGAAGACGACTGATCATGGACATTTCGCCCTCTCGCGATGACTTTCATGCCCTCGCCGCCGACCACAGCGTCGTGCCGGTGTGGCGTGAACTGCTCGCTGACCTGATTACGCCAGTGGCCGCATTCGCGCGGCTGTGTGGCGACGATCGGCCAGGGTTCTTGTTTGAATCTGTGGAACATGGCGAGCGGTGGAGCCGATTCTCGTTCGTCGGACGCAATCCGATCGCCACTCTCGTCTTGCGAGATGGAATCGTGACGGTCGATGGAGAACTCCCCGCGGCGATGCCGCGAGATCAGGGGATCCTCGCCGCCATCGAGTGGTTGCTGGCTGCTTATCGCTCGCCATCACTCGATGCACTCCCGCCGCTTCACGGTGGAGTTGTTGGGTACCTCGGTTACGACGTCGTACGCGAAGTTGAAGATCTTGCGGAAACTCCGCATGACGCGACCGGGTACCCCGATGCGGTTATGGCTGTTATCGGGCAGTTGGCCGCATTCGACCATTTCCGCCAGCGCGTCACGCTCATCGACAATGTGCTCGTACCAGAAGGGGCAACCGCCGCGGATCTCGATCGCCTCTACGAACAAGCGGCACTGCGTCTTGAGCAACTTGCTGCCGATGGAGCCAGTCCGCTGGCCGAACCAATGGTCGATCCGCCTTCGCCTTCGCCCGACCTTCCTGAGGTCACCGGTTCGATGACCTACAGCCAGTGGGAGAGTGCGGTCGAGGTCGCAAAGGAACGCATTCTCGATGGCGACATTTTTCAGGTTGTGCTTTCGCAGCGATTCTCGTTTGAACTTGGTGCTGACCCGTTCGATTTCTACCGCGTACTTCGCCAGGTGAATCCAAGTCCCTATATGTATTTCGTTCGGATGCCCGAATTGAGTCTTGCGGGTTCCTCTCCAGAACCAATGGTGAAACTCGTTGATAATCGTGTGATCTCGCGTCCGATCGCCGGAACTCGTCGTCGAGGGGCGACCGAAGAAGAAGATCGCCGACTTGGCGCGGAACTTCGCGAGCATCCCAAAGAAATCGCCGAGCACGTGATGCTTATCGATCTTGCGCGAAACGACGTAGGACGAGTTGTCGAGTTCGGCACCGAGCAGGTCGACGAGATGATGGTGCTCGAGCGCTACAGCCACGTGATGCATCTCACCTCGCAGGTTTCGGGTGAACTTGCTCGTGGCAAGACTCCAATCGACGTGCTCCGCGCCACGCTTCCGGCGGGCACAGTTTCTGGTGCGCCAAAAATTCGCGCGATGGAGATCATCGACGAACTCGAACCGGTGAAGCGTGGCCCCTACGCGGGTATCGTCGGCTACATCGATTTTTCGGGAACGATTGATACTGCGCTCGCGATTCGCACACTCATGGTTGGAGCGGACGGAATCGCCCATGTGCAGGCGGGCGCAGGCATCGTCGCCGACAGCGTGGCCGAGCATGAAGATCTCGAATGCCGCAACAAGGCCCGCGGGCTCCTAAGTGCGGTTCCGGGCGCCCGGCGGATGACGGCCCAACGTCGTGGCGAATCCAACGACTGATCTCGCTGGTGCATGCCACGGCTCTTAGTGCGACACTCGTGCAGTGAACGATTCATCGGCTGAAGAGATTTCTCGCGACTACCAACTGCTTTGCGGTTCCGGCGGTGACGGAATCGTTGAACGCGATGTTGTCAAAGTGTCGGGACCAGACTGTGCTCGCTACCTCCAGGGTCAACTGAGTCAAGACGTCGTCGCCATGGCGGGCGACAGCGCGTGGTCGTTTCTTTTGGGGCCGAACGGAAAGGTCGACGCGTGGCTTCGTGTGCATCGACTTGATGCCGAGAACTACTTGCTCGAGGTCGATCAGGGTTGGGGCGACATCGTCGTTGCCCGATTGAAGCGGTTTCTTCTTCGCACGAAGGCCACGATCGGCGAACCGCAGCGCGCGCAGCTTGTGCAGCGTCGCTGGAGTTCTGAAACCATTCGTCTCGGTGTCGATGAGGTCGGCGACGAACTCGTCGTCGCTCCGGTCGGGCCCACAGTCGCAGGTACCGATCTGCTGGTGCTCGATGATGCCGCAACCAATGTTGGGGACCTTTCAGTCGATTGGGTTTCAAGCGAATCACTCGATCGCTACCGAATCGCTCATGGCATCCCGAAGATGGGTGCAGAACTCACGGCGGACACAATCCCCGGTGAAGCAGGTGAATGGGTGATTGACGCGTCGGTGAGTTTCACCAAGGGTTGCTATACCGGCCAAGAACTTGTTGCTCGAATCGACAGTCGTGGGAACAACGTTCCGCATCCCATCCGGTTGCTTGTGCTCGATGTCGATGCTGCAGTTGGTGATGAGGTACTGGTGGACGGTGCAACTGTTGGTTCGCTTACAAGTGTGACGCCTGCGTTGGGGGCTGGACTTCCCGCATTGGCCTTGGCTCGGGTTGGGCGCGCGGTCGTCCCCGGAAGCGTTGTGGCCGTTCAAAACGGATCAGCCGCGGCGCCGGCTTCGGTTGTCGAGCCTGGTGCTGTCCGATGAGTTCTCGTTATGTCTGAGTCGTTCTACGAACGGTTGGGAGTCTCACCATCGGCGAGCGCGGAACAGATCCGTCGGGCATACCTGAAACTAGCGCGAATCCATCATCCTGATTTCCACACCGACGCGGTTGCGCGCCAAGCCAACGAGCGCGAGATGCAGTCGATCAATGAGGCGTGGGCCGTACTGGGTGACCCTGATCGCAAGCGAGCGCATGACGAAATGATGCGTTTGACAATTGTCGATTCGACATCGGTCAATGCCCCAACCCCTGGTCGCTACGACTTCGTTCCGTACGACAACGGCGATGACGAAATCGATTTCCGGTTGATCGACGACGTCGGAGTGGAAGGAACGCATGTAGAGCGTTCGCTGCAGATGGCTCCGGTTCTCTGTCTGCTTGGTGGAATCATCGGGGTCGTCCTAGGGATCATCGTGAATCTCCCGTTCTTGATTGCGGTGGGAATTGTCGGGCTCGTTCTGGCCGGTCTTGGATTTCTGGCCGCTCCCTTCGTTGCGCTTTCTCGAAGTCTGCGGGCTGAGCGAGAGCGGTAAACGGTCGCCTAAGGTTTGCGACCATGACTCAGACATCGCTATTCGTAAAGATGGTGTTCCAGCCCGGCAAGCGCGACGAAGGTGTGGCTGCTCTCGAGACGATGCTTCCGGTTGTTGCCGGCGAGCCGGGGACACTTGTGTATTCGTTCCATCGTGATGCGGGCGATGAAAACGCCGTTTGGATCTTCGAGCTGTATTCCGATGGTGACGCACTTGGCGTTCACGGTGGTTCCGATGCAATAAAGGAACTGTTCGGAACCCTTGGCGGACTCATGGCTGAGCCGCCGATGATGGTCATGTCGACGCCGACGGGTAACGCAAAGGGTCTTCCAAACTGACCACCTATCTCGACCGCATTCTTGAGGCGCACCGCGAAGCGGCGTCTCGTGACGATCGCCCGTTCGACGAACTCGTCGAGCGGGCGATGTCCGTCGCGCCAGCACGTGGATTCCGACATGCACTCGAGGTCGTTGCTGCTTCGGGTGACATTGCCGTGATCTCAGAAATCAAACGTCGTTCGCCCTCGAAAGGTGAACTCGCTGCGGGTCTCGATCCGGTTGCACTATCCCGTCAGTATGAAGCCGGAGGGGCCGCATGTCTGTCGGTGCTCACCGATGTCGATTTCTTTGGTGGATCAGTCGACGATCTCGTCTCCGCCAGCGCTGCGTGCGCACTCCCGGTCTTACGTAAAGACTTCACCGTCAGTGCCCGCGACGTGTGTGATTCCCGCATCATGGGTGCCGATTGTGTGCTGTTAATTGCGGCAGCTCTCGACCAAGCTGAGCTCGAATCGTTTCTGAAATTGGCACATGCAATTGGCTTCGACGCACTCGTTGAGATCCATGACGAAGCCGAACTCGAACGGGCTGTGGCTGCAGGGGCCGACCTGATCGGAGTGAACCAACGAGATCTTGTGACCTTTGCGGTCGATACTGATCGTGCTGTGCGGATGGCTCCGCAAATGCCGGCAGGTGTTGTGCGCGTGGCCGAATCGGGCATCACCGGAGCTGCCGATGCCGGGGTTCTGGCTGCTGCGGGCTACCACGCTGTCCTTGTGGGGGAGCACCTCGTTACTTCGGGCGATCCCGAGGCTGGTGTTGCAGCGCTTCGGGGCGCACGTCGCCTCTAGACGTGTTGTTCGAAATCTCGCTTCAATCAGGATCTGCGCTGCCGCTAGCGTCGAAGCGTGTTCATCAAGATCTGCGGAACAACCAACGCCGACGACGCACTGCTTGCAGCGTCCCTCGGTGCTGACGCGCTTGGGTTTGTTTTCGCCGAGTCGAAACGTCAGGTCGATGCCGAAACGGTTGCGGCGATCGTTCAACAACTCCCGGCGGAAACACTGACCATCGGGGTGTTTCGTAACGAGACAGCGGAACGCATTTCGGAAATTGTGAAAGCGACCGGAATTCAAGGGGTGCAACTGCACGGAACCGAAGGCCCCGAGGTCGCCGAGGCGATTCGCGCAGTCGTTCCTTTTGTTGTGCAGGTCTTCACCGTCGATGATCCCCGACTTGAACGGCTCGACAACTATCCCATCGATGCGGTACTGCTCGACTCGCCAACTCCGGGTTCGGGTCAGACCTTCGACTGGTCAAAAGTCACCGATTTGCAGCAGCAACGCCGAGTGATCCTCGCTGGCGGATTGAACCCGGCCAATGTGGCCGACGCCATTGGGCGTGTCCGTCCTTGGGGGGTCGACGTTGTCAGTGGGGTCGAGGCCTCCGCGGGCCAGAAAGATCCTGAAGCGCTGGCCACCTTCATCGCTGTTGCGCGAGATGCGCTTTCCGAGTTCTCCAACGACCCGGGCCCGGCGTAGCCTCATCATCATGTCCTTGTCAGAGCCATCAGCGAGCGGTCGATTCGGAGAGTTCGGGGGCCGTTACGTGCCCGAGACTCTTGTACCGGCCTGTCAGGAACTCGAAGCCGCATTCCGTGACGCATGGGCCGACCAAACCTTTCGTGACGAACTCGATGCGCTGCTTGCCGATTATGCCGGGCGGCCATCGCCAATTACTGAGTGCCACCGGTTGTCTGAAGAACTCGGCGTTCGCGTTCTTCTTAAGCGTGAGGACCTGAACCACACCGGATCACACAAGATCAACAACGTTCTTGGTCAAGCTCTTCTTGCAAAGCGCATGGGCAAGACTCGCCTGGTCGCCGAAACTGGCGCCGGTCAGCACGGTGTCGCCTCAGCAACTGCTGCAGCCCTCATGGGCATGGAATGCAAAGTCTTCATGGGTGAAGTCGACATGGAGCGTCAAGCCCTCAATGTTTTTCGCATGAAACTTCTCGGCGCCGAGGTGGTTCCGGCCATGTCGGGCAGCCGAACACTGAAGGACGCAGTAAACGAAGCCATGCGCGATTGGGTCGCCACCGTAGAAAACACCCATTACTGCCTTGGCTCAGTGATGGGACCGCACCCATACCCATGGATGGTGCGCGAATTCCACACCGTGATCGGAAAAGAGTCTCGCGAGCAATGCGCGAAGTTGCTTGAGAATGAAATCCCCGATGTCGTCACTGCGTGTGTCGGTGGCGGTTCGAATGCCATCGGTATCTTCAGCGGTTTCGCCGATACCACCGCCGAACTCGTTGGCGTGGAACCGGCAGGTGGCGCAGCAGTTGGGCGCGGTGTGCCCGGCGTTGTCCACGGCATGAAGAGCTACCTCATGCAGGACGAATTCGGACAGGTGCAAGAAGCGCACTCCATTTCCGCTGGTCTTGATTACCCCGGTGTTGGTCCCGAACATTCACATCTGTCATCAATCGGTCGTGCCCGCTACGAGCAGGTCACCGATGCCGAAGTCATCGAGGCATTTCAGCTTCTGAGCCGCACCGAAGGAATCATCCCTGCGCTTGAACCAGCGCATGCGTTGGCATGGGTGATCCGTGATCGGGCCAAGCTCGCAGGAAAGACCGTTCTTCTCAACATGTCTGGGCGTGGCGATAAAGACGTTGCCCAGATGATGGAAATTCTCGGATGAGCGCATCACTGGCCGACGAAGGTCTCGTCATCCCCGACGCGCCGACGGAACCAGGAGAGTTTGAACATTCCCTTCGCTCACTTCGAGATAGCGGCCGCAAGTTGTTGGTTGCCTATGTCACGGGTGGACTTCACGACGAATGGCCCGATGTCGTTCGCGCCGTTGCCGACGCAGGTGCTGACGCAATCGAAATAGGAATCCCGTTCTCCGATCCCGTGATGGACGGCCCGATCATTCAAGAAGCCAGTGAACTGGCATTGCGCGATGGAGCGTCACCAGTCACGGTGCTTGACACCCTGCGCACGATCGATGCCGGTGTCCCGCTTGCGGTGATGACCTATTACAACCTTGCGTTCCATATGGGTCACGAGAGATTCGCGTCTTCGCTCTATGAAGCCGGTGTGCGCGCGGCGATTCTTCCCGATCTTCCTCTTGAAGAAGTTGGTCCTTGGGCCCGTGCTGCCGATCCGGCAGGAATCGAAACAGTGATGCTCGCCGCGCCGACAGCGCCCGATGAACGCCTCCCGCGAGTTGTCGCACGTTCTCGAGGATTCGTCTACGCCGTTGGTCTTCTCGGAGTCACCGGCGAACGCGACGCGCTTGCCGCGTCTTCGCTCGTTATTGCTCGGCGTCTGAAAGCCATCACTGACAAACCCGTTCTGGTTGGTGTCGGTGTCTCGAATGCACAGCAGGCTGCGGAAGTGAGCCAGGTCGCTGACGGGTGTGTGATTGGTTCGGCGCTTATGCGCCGCGTCGTCGCTGGAGAAGGACCTGCAGGAGCTGGCGCCTTCATTGCTGAAGTACGCGCCGCTCTCGACGCGTCATGAGCCAAGACGGCGCCGAGAACGAACGGCGCAAGATTCCGCTCGAACAACCGCTCTATGACCGAGTCGATCCCGAGTTCTTCACCCGACTCGTCGACCATTTCTACGACGCGGTGCTCGTCGACCCGGTTCTGGCGCCGCTGTATCCGCCCGAAGACCTCGATGGAGCTCGTGAACGCTTGCGGTTGTTCCTCACGCAGTTCTGGGGTGGCCCACAGACCTACAGCGACCAGCGAGGCCACCCTCGGCTTCGTATGCGCCATGCGCCCTTTGTGATCGGTGAGGTCCAGCGAGAGGCCTGGTTTCGTCTCATGGCCAACGCCGTGGGCGCTGAGGTCGAAGCAGGGGCTTTGAGCGAACAGGACGAGGCCGCGATGCTGGGCTATTTCGACCATTCGGCCCGTTTTATGATGAATGTTGAGCAGTGACAGCCGTCTTATTCGAGGCTCTGACCTGCACCGATTCAATGGCTTGCATAGTCATGCAATAAATTCCGTGGCCATCCACCATTTCCGGTGCTGGGGCCGCAATGCTTTCTGTTTATCGGGCGGTCCTGCCCGAGTTCGAAGGCAGTCGGGGGCCGACCCGGTTGTCAACCCGTGCCGGGCCGTCAGGCTGGGCCAACAGGAGGAAATCATGACCAAGAGCGAACTTATCGCCGAGATCTCGAACCGGACGGGCCAGACAAAGGCCGACGTCGAGAAGACAATGAAGTCATTCGAAGAGATTGCCCACGAGGTTGTGGCCAAGGGTGGAGAGAAACTCACCCTTCCTGGCTTCATCAGCTTCGAACAGACCCACCGCAAGGCTCGTACCGCTCGCAACCCGCAGACCGGTGCAACCATTCAGGTTCCCGCCACCAACGCCGCCAAGGTGTCGGCTGGCGCAAAGCTCAAGGCATCAGCGAAGGCTGGCGTCTGAGTCTTCTGCGACTCAAGAAGTTGAAAGGAGGAGCGCTCTCGCGCTCCTCCTTTCTCGTTTTGCCACAGTGCAGTTCTTGGTCCGAGACGATGCGCGCCCGCTAGTTTCAACCCATGGCCATCACGCAACTTGCTGTCGGTGCGAAAGCACCTGCGTTTACCCTCGCTGATCAGACCGACACCAAGGTGAGGCTTTCTGGCTTTGCTGGCACCAAGGTGCTCGTGTACTTCTACCCAAAGGCCGATACGCCTGGCTGCACGACCCAGAGTTGCGGACTGCGTGACATCGCAAAGAAGATCGGCGACACGGTTGTCATCGGCATCAGTCCCGATCTTCCGGCCAAGCTCGCCAAGTTCGACGAGAAATACAAACTCGGCTTCACGTTGCTGTCCGACCCCGAACATGTGGTGGCCGAGAAGTTTGGTGTGTGGGGCGAGAAGTCGATGTACGGAAAGAAATATATGGGCATCGTTCGCTCGGCGTTCCTGATCGATGAGAAGGGCAAGATCGAGGAGGCCTGGTACAAGGTCAGTCCGAAGGACACGCCCGCCAATCTGCTGAAGGCGTTGGGCCAGTGAGCTTTCCTGCACCTGCCGACGTGCTTCCGCACCGGCCGCCGTTTCTTCTTCTCGACGAAGTGACCGAACTCGAGATCGGTTCCTCCGCAACTGGTCTATGGCGCATCACGGGCGAGGAATGGTTCTTTCCCGGACACTTTCCTGGTCGGCCAACGCTGCCAGGCGTGCTCATGCTCGAAGCAATTGCACAGCTCGGTGCCTACGCGGTGCTGAGCGATCCCGCATTCGCCGGCAAGTTGCCATTGTTCGGTGGCGTGGAAAAGTCGCGGTTCCGTCGTCAGGTTGTGCCCGGCGATGTTCTTGAACTTGAGGTCACGCTCGGCCGAATGTCGGCTCGTGCCGGCAAAGGTTCGGGCCGTGCGCACGTCGGGGGCGAAACCGCAGCCGAAACCGAACTCCTCTTCGTCTTTGCCGACGCCTAAATAATGGCCAAAGCGCTGATCGATTCTCCGATCGGTGTTGTGACTGTCATCGCGAACGACGTCGGGGTGTGTCGCGTCTCGTTCGGTGACCTTGATAATGATGTGAACGGAACTTCAGTCGCCGATGCCATTGTGACGCTTGCGGTCTTGCAACTACGAGAGTATTTCGATGGTCAGCGCACCGATTTCAATGTGCCCATCGACCGAAGCGAGCGTCTGGGCTTTCGAGGCGAGGTTCTCACTGCGCTCGAACATGTGCCTTTTGGGGCCACGGTGACCTATGGACAACTTGCTGTGCGTGCAGGGCGACCAAAAGCAGCTCGCGCCGTTGGGACTGCAATGGCTACGAATCCAATTGGGATAATCGTGCCCTGTCATCGAGTGCTGCCGAGCGGCGGTGGCATCGGCCAGTTTGGCGGAGGAGTGCCTGCCAAAGAATGGTTGTTGCGCCGAGAGGGCAGTCTCGACTGAGGAACCGCTCAGGCCGGCGGTGGGCCGATCACGACGCAACCGTTATGGCCACCGAAACCGAAACTGTTCGAAAGCACCGGAGCGGGGGTCCATGCTCGGGCTTCGCCCACGACGATGTCGATGGGGGCTATTTCGGGATCGACGTTCGCGTATCCGGCCGTCGGAGGGATCGCACCCTTCTGCATGCCGATCACGATGCCCACTGCTTCGAGCGATCCGGCACCACCGAGAGCGTGACCAGTCACGCCCTTGAACGATGTGACTGCCGGCGGAGTTGCGCCGAAGACCTCAGCGATTGCCGCAGCCTCAGCCGCGTCATTGAGTGGTGTTGATGTGCCGTGCGCGTTGACGTAGGTGACATCTGCCGGAACGAGTCCAGCATCGGCGATGGCAGCGCGCATGCAATTGATGGCACCAACGCCACCAGGGGAAGGGGCAGTGATGTGATAGGCGTCGGCGTTTGATGCCGCACCCATGACTTCAGCGAGGATTGTTGCGCCACGAGCAATGGCCGATTCCATTTCCTCGAGTACTAGGACACCAGAACCTTCGGCCAGCACGAAGCCGTTGCGGTCGCGGTCGAAGGGTCGAGACATGTTGTCGGAAGACATTGCTGTCATGTTGGTGAAGCCAGCGATACAGGTCGGGGTCATTACCGATTCAGACGAACCGGTGACCATGGCATCGCACAGACCCGACACGATGAGTCGGTAGGCATTGCCAATTGACTGTGTGCCAGCAGCGCAGGCGGTGCAGGTGTTCTCGCATGGGCCCTGCCAGCCGTACTTCATGGAGATTGCCGCAGAGGCAGCATTGGCCATGAGCATGGGGACCATGAACGGACTGACTCGTCGAGCGCCCTTGTGCTCGTTGACGAGCACCTGTTCTTCAAGAGTGGTGAGTCCACCAATGCCGGTGCCGATCCACACACCCTTGCGAGTGGGATCGCCACCGACGTCGCCGGCCATGGTCATGGCTTCGTCTGCTGCTGCAAGTGCGAACTGCGCGAAGCGGTCGGTGCGACGCGCTTCTTTCGGGTTAGCGAAGTAGGGCTCGGGATCAAAATTCTCAATGCGGCGAAGCCCTTCGGGCGGTGCCGACAACAATCCCTGCCAATAGGCCTCGGTGCCGATGCCGCATGGGCTAACGACGCCGACGCCTGTGATCGCAACTCGACGCTTGGCGCTCACCGCTTCGACATCACCAGTTCGTAGGCTTCGCCAACAGTCGTGATGTTCTCGAGTTCAGACTCGTCGACGGTGACGTCGAACTCTTCTTCAAGCTTCATGACGAGCTCGACGAGGTCGAGGCTGTCGGCATCGAGGTCTTCGGAGAACTTGGCTTCCATCGTCACCTGATCGGCTGAGACGGCGAGGATCTCAACAGCACAGGCCTTGAACTTTTCGAAATCGTCACTCATGGGGGCTCCTTGGTATTCGGTGCGACAAACCTAGTCGGGGGTCGCAGTGGTTTTGGTGCTGCTTGGGACTTAGCCGCCCATGCCGAGACCGCCATCGACGGGTAGGACTGCACCCGTGATGTAGCCGGCCTCGTCAGAAGCGAGGAAGGAAACGGCGGCGGCGATTTCATCGGGTTGACCCATTCGGCCAAGGGGCACGGCGCCGGTTATGGATTCACGCATCGCGTCATCAACTGCGGCGAACATGTCGGTAGCGATGGGGCCAGGAGCAACGACATTCACCGTGACATTGCGCGAGGCGAATTCGCGGGCGAGCGAACGGGCTAGCCCGACGAGTCCTGCCTTCGACGCGGCGTAGTTGGCCTGACCAGCTTGGCCGATTGAGCCGACGACAGAGCCGACAAAGATGATTCGACCCCAGCGGGCGCGCATCATCTTTGGGACGGCTCTTCGGGCGGCTCTGAATCCGCCAACAAGATTGGCGTCGAGGACATCGGAGAAATTCTCGTCGGTCATGCGCAAGACCAGTTTGTCGATGGTCATGCCGGCATTCGACACAAGAATTTCAACAGACCCAAGTTTGTCTTCGATCTCGGTAAACGCCGCTTCGACCTGTTGGGTGTCGGTGACGTCACACTGCACGCAATAAAGATCGCCGGCATCGGCTGGTGCTTCGCCGCGGTAGGTGATTGCGACCTTGTGGCCGGCAGCGGCGAAGGCTTTTGCGCACGCAAGGCCAATACCGCGATTGCCGCCAGTTACGAGAACGACTCGACTCATTTGTTTCCCTCCGGGAGGTGGCCCGTCCAACGAATGACGGCGCTGGCCCAACTCATGCCAGCGCCGAATCCAACAAGGAGAACGTTGTCGTCGCGTGCCACGCGTCCGCTTTCGAGTGCATCGACCAACGCAAGAGGGATTGAAGCCGACGAGGTGTTGCCCGTTCGGTGGAGAACCATCGCGACGCGATCCATTGGCATTCCGAGTTTCGAACAAGCGGTTTCGATAATGCGAATATTTGCTTGATGGGGGACGACTAATGCAATGTCGTCAGCGGTGAGATTCGCGGAAGCCATAGAAATCTTCGCGGAGTCGACCATGACCGTGACCGCTTTGCGGAACACCTCTTTACCAACCATGTTCATGTAGCCACCGATGGGCGCATCAAGGAGTTTGCGGGCAGTTCCGTCCGAGCCGAGGTCGAACGAGACGAGTTGTCCTTCGCCCTCGACTGCTTCGAGCACAACTGCTCCTGCGCCGTTACCGAAGAGAATCGCGGTGTTGCGGTCGTCTTGGTCAGTCAGTCTTGCCAGCGTCTCGGAGCCGATGAGCAAAATTCGCTTGAGGCCCATGGCAATAAGTCCGTGTGCTTGCACAAGTCCGTAAACGAAACCCGAGCACGCGGCATTGACATCGCACGCACCGCCGTTGATTCCCAGTTCTTCTTGGACCTGCGAGGCGGTCGAAGGAATCTGATAATCCGGTGTGGTTGTAGCAAGAAGAATGAAGTCGATGTCGGCGCCGGTGAGGCCTGCCATGTTGAGTGCATTGCGACCTGCTTCGACGGCAAGTCCTGCGGTGGTGCCGCCATGACGCCGTTCACGAATACCGGTCCGCTCGCTGATCCATTCGTCAGTGGTGTCGAGCCGCGCTTCGAAGTCGGCGTTGGTGACGACGAGGTCGGGCAGCGCTGTGCCCCATCCGATGATTGTTGCGCCGCGCTGGGTCGAAGTAGTCATCGGATCCTCATGGTGATGGCGATCACGCGGTGCGCAACCAAGCAATGGGTTGACTCGTTGTCACTCGCTCGCCGTCAACGGCGAGCACGCCAACAAGGATGCCCGCAAATGGCGAACGAACCTCGTGGTCGCCAACCATGCCGAGCACTGTGCCCGGGGTGAGTTCGAAACCTGGCGCAAGCTCTCCGGCAGGAGTGAAGACGCCGGCTGCCGGACTCACCACCATGCGCTCGGTGGCGAAGAGGTGTTCCCCCTCGTGGACCGCAACACTTTCCGAAGGTGACGCAAGGGCAGTGAGGAGCTTGTCGAGATCATCAGGCGTTGACACCGACAGGGTGGTGGTTCCGGTGACAGTGCGTTTGGCCATGCCGGTGAGGACGTTTCCAGGGCCGAGTTCGACAAAGACGGTGGCCCCGTTGTCGCCGAGGTTGTGCAAAATCTGGCGCCAGCGGACAGGGCTGCACAGCTGTGCGTTCAGAAGGTCGGTCCATTCAGCGCCGACATGCGCACGCGCATCGACATTTGCATAGACAGGAAGGTCAGCTTCGCGAAGGTCAGCTGTTCCAATAGCGCGGCGCAGGCGGTCGCGAGCCGGAGTCATGAACGGCGTATGAAACGCCCCGCTCACGGCCATCGGCATGACTTTCTTTGCGCCGAGTTCTTTGGCGATTTCCGATGCTCGAGCAATCGCATCGGGATCGCCGGCGATAACAACCTGGCCGGGAGCGTTGTAGTTCGCGACCCAGACATCGCCGTCGACGCGAGCGCAGGCGGCCTCGACATCGTCATCGTCAAGACCAAGAACTGCAGCCATTGTTCCGACGCGCGCGGTGGTGGCCTCGAGCATGGCCGCACCGCGTTCGGCGACAAGTGTGAGACCTTCGTCGAAGGCGAGCGCACCTGAAGCGACAAGAGCGGTGTACTCGCCAAGACTGTGCCCAGCCGCCGCAGCCGGTTCGACGCCAAGGCGTTCAACGGCATCGAGAACAATCAAGCTTGTGAGGAACGTCGACAACTGGGCATTGTCGGTTCGCGTGAGTTCCTCGGCTTCGGTGTTCAGGAGGAGATGTTCGAGATCACGATTGAGGACGCTCGATGCTTCGGCGACCAATTCCCATGACGGGTGGTCTCGCCACGCGTCTCCCATGCCGGGCTTCTGGGATCCCTGGCCGGGGAAAGTGAAAACGATCATCGTGGCGGTGGCGGCTTTCGCTGGTGGGACAGTGGCGGTAAGGCTCTGACCCGGAGGCGGTCACTTCGGTTTCATTTTCCCTTGACCAACGGGGCCGAGAGGGGATCTTGTGCGGCGGGAGGGACTCGAACCCTCAAGCCCCGAAGGGCAGCGGGGTTTGAGCCCGCCCTGTATGCCAATTCCAGCACCGCCGCAGTGGTGCGAGCGCCACGCTACCAACTGTCCGGAGCCCCTTTTTGCTCTCCGTCCTTCGGGCCCCTGTGTCTGGCTGCCGCTCCGGTCCTACACTTCGCCGCCATGACACGGGCCATGTTGGAGAAGCGGCTCATCGAGATCGGTGCGCAGCTTCGGGACCTTCGCAATGAATTGGCCGTTGTCGATGAACAATTCGCTCATTTCGCTGATGAGGCCGATGACGCTCGGCTTCGATCGCTGGTCTCTGAGACGCCACTCGCCGAGCGCGAGCACCGGGTCGCCGCTCGTCATGCCAACGCGATGGGTCGCCATCGCGATGAAGTCGTCGCCGATATCGGACGTCTTGAGCAGCAGCAGGACGAATTGCTCGACCGGCTCAACGACGTCATCGCCTGAGCCGGTACGATCCCAATGCGGTCCGTACTTGGTCGGACCTTCACTCTCAAGGGGCTGCAACGTTGCCGACCCGTGTCGTTATCGCTGAAGACGAGGCGATCATCCGACTCGACCTGAAAGAAACCCTCGAAGAAGAGGGATATGAGGTCGTTGGAGAAACCGGACGTGGCGACGAAGCCGTTGCGTTGGTTCGCGAACTCAAACCCGAGATCGCCATCCTCGATATCAAGATGCCCGGCATCGATGGTCTCACCGCTGCTCGTCAGATCACCGCAGACCAGTTGTGTGCGGTTTTGGTGCTCACTGCATTCAGCCAGCGGGACTTGATCGAGCAAGCTCGCGACTCTGGTGCGCTCGCATATCTGGTCAAGCCATTCCAGCGAAGCGACCTTGTGCCGGCAATTGAACTCGCAGTGGGTCGGTTCCGCGAGCTACGAGCGCTCACGGAACAAACGAAGTCACTTGAAGAACAACTCGAGACGCGCAAAGTTGTCGATCGCGCCAAGGGCATCCTCATAGACGCTCATGGTCTGACCGAGGCCGACTCGTTTGCATTCGTGCAGAAAACTGCGATGCGAGATCGCACCACGATGCGTGCCGTTGCCGATGCAATTCTCGATGGAACGCTGAAACCGGAGAATCCATGACCACGCTCATGCTTATCGACGGGAACTCGCTGACCTACCGAGCGTTCTTTGCCCTGCCCACAGATATGGCGACAGCTTCGGGTCAGGTCACCAACGCAGTGTTTGGGTTCACCTCAATGCTCGTGAACCTCTTGCGCGACCAAAAGCCCGATCACCTTGCGGTGGTATTCGATCGTTCCGAGCCAACATTTCGGCACGAAGCCCTTTCTACCTACAAGGGAAATCGCGATGCCACACCCGATCTGCTTCGTCAGCAGATGGGCATCGTTCGTGAAGTAGTCGAGGTATTGCATGTTCCCGTGCTTGACCTTGTTGGGTTCGAAGCTGATGACATCATCGCCACGTTGGCGACAGCAGCCGAGGCTCGCGGCGACAATGTCATCATCGTCACCGGCGATCGAGACAGCTATCAACTTGTGCACGATCCCCACATCAAAGTTCTCTACAACAAACGCGGCGTTTCTGATTACGCGTTGTACGACGAAGCAGGCATCTTCGAGCGCACGGGCGTAAAGCCCACTGACTATGTGCATTACGCAGCGTTACGTGGCGATCCTTCGGACAATCTCCCTGGCGTTCCCGGCGTGGGCGAGAAGACGGCGGCAAAACTGATCAATCAGTACGGCGGCATCGACGGGATCTACGAACATCTCGACGAACTCACACCGAAACTCCGCCAGAACCTGGCCGAGAACGAGGACAAGGCTCGAATGAACATCGAGCTCATGACGTTGCGGCACGACGCGCCCGTAACCGCCGACCCTGGTGACCTCCAGATCGGGGACTTCGACTTGGCCGAAGTTCGCCAGTTGTTTGATTTTCTTGAGTTCCGTCAGTTGTTCGATCGATTAGTCGATGTTCTTGGCGTCACCTCCGATGCAGTTGAAGCAGGCGGGGCGCGGGTTCTCGAAGCAGAACGCACTGACGTCGCCGATCAGAAAGAACTCGTTGCTCTTTTTGGCGCACTGGCGAGTTCCGCCGATCCGCTTGCTGCCGCCGGGGGATGGCTGGGTGACGAAGGGCGTTCCTCGTTTGAAGGCGTAGCGCTCGTTCGTGACGCCTCTTCGGGCGATGTCGTCTGGATTCCCGCCGCGGCTCTGAACGATCCGAAGGTTTCCGCTGCCGCATCGGCGTTGTTCTCCGACGGCGGCCGACCGCTTGTGGCGCACGATGCGAAGGCGCTCATGCGTGGCCTCAACGACTGTGGGATCGATCTTCGGTCGCTTTCACTCGACACGATGATCGCGGCTTATCTCCTTGATCCCGCCGAAACGAAGTATTCACTCGAACCGTTGCTTGATCGTTGTGCCGACGCCCGACTTCCTGAAGACGACGATCAGGGTGAAGGGCAACTCGACTTTGGTGGTGCCGATATTTCTGTGGTTGCGCAGCGTTCGGCTCGTCGTGCACTTGGTGTCGACGCCCTTCTCGTTCCCCTCCGTGAATCGCTGGAATCTCGGGGTCTCTTGGATCTCAACGCTGACATCGAAGTTCCCTTAGTTCGAGTCCTCGCTCAAATGGAGATACTCGGGGTCGGTGTCGACGAGCCGGAACTTCGGCGGTTGCGCGATTCACTCGTTGCCCGTTGTGATGAACTTCGAGCATTGATCTGGACCGATGCCGGCGAGGAGTTCAACGTGAACTCCACGATCAAACTGCGCGAAATCTTGTTCGAAAAACTTGAACTGACTCCGCAGAAGAAAACCAAGACTGGCTTCTCCACCGACGCGGCGACTCTCGAGAAACTCCTCGGTGAGCATCCCATTATCGAACACTTGTTGGCCTATCGCGAGGTCGAGAAACTCCGGTCAACTTATGGCGAAGGACTTCTCGCTGAAATCGCACCCGATGGTCGGATCCACGCCACGTTCAATCAAACTGTGGCTCGGACCGGTCGCCTCAGTTCTGATGCGCCGAATCTCCATAACATCCCCGTGCGCAGTGAACTCGGTCGCGAATTCCGGAAAGCATTCGTGCCGGCCAAGGGCTAC
>CAMCTW010000028.1 GCA_945878645.1 Bifidobacterium breve | reverse complement strand
GCATCCCCGCGCGTAACGAGGAACCAACGGTGGGGCAGATTGTCGAACGTATCCGCGCCAAATTGATCGACACCTATCCACTGGTTGACGAAATCATCGTTGTTGACGATCACTCGACCGACCGCACCGCCGACGAAGCACGAAATGCGGGTGCGACTGTCGTTGATGCATCACAGGTGTTGACTGAACATGGTCGCGGCCACGGTAAAGGCGAAGCGCTGTGGAAATCGTTGTTTGCGTCAACTGGTGACGTTGTTGTGTGGTGCGATGCCGACGTGCGTGATTTCAGCACTCGCTTTATCTCTGGACTTCTCGGACCACTCCTTACCGATCCTTCGATCGGTTTTGTCAAAGGTTTCTACGAGCGACCTGTTGACGGTCACGTACGCGGCGGCGGTCGCGTGACTGAACTTGTTGCAAGACCGCTCCTCACAATGTGTTTCCCCGAACTCGGTGGCATTGTGCAACCGCTCTCTGGTGAATACGGCGGACGTCGCTCGGTGCTTGAGCAACTCCCCTTTGTCGAAGGCTATGGGGTCGACATTGCGATGTTGATCGACATTGCCAACGCATTCGGTGCAGAAACCATCGCTCAGGTTGACCTTGGCGAACGCGTTCATCGAAATCGGCCACTGCATGAGTTGTCACCGATGGCTGCGCAGGTTTTGCAGGCTGCTATGCGACGCATTCAGCCGGGCCTTGTTCCTGACTCATTCACGCTGAGCCCGCCCGATCTCGATGCCCAAGAGATCTCCTACGCCGAGCGCCCGGCGCTTGCCACAGTTGCCTCGTACCTCGATCTACACCCCCGCCTCAACGGCTGATCCCAACCGTCACTCGCCAAAGAATTGGCGTACGTTTCGCTCATGGATTTCGGAATCATCTTCGCCAACACCGGCGCCTACGTCTCACCCGAGGGCGCAATCACAATGGGCAAATGCGCGGAAGCCAACGGCTTCGAAAGCGTATGGACCGTTGAACATCCCGCCATCCCGAAGGGTTACGAAAGCGAGTACCCCTATTCACGCGACGGCAAGATGCCCGGCGATGAAACCGCTCCGGTTCCCGATCCACTTATGTGGCTCACCTGGGTTGGTGCGCATACAACAACGCTAAAACTGGCAACCGGCGTGATGATCCTTCCGCTGCGAAATCCAGTGGTGTTTGCCAAGGAATGTGCAACGCTCGACATGCTCACCGGCGGACGTTTCATTCTCGGGGTCGGCGTCGGTTGGCTTCACGAAGAATTCGACGCAATCGGAGTGGGCTGGGAAGACCGTGGCGCTCATACCGATGATTCCATCCATGCACTGCGCGCGCTCTGGAACAACGAAGTTGCGAGCTATCAAGGAACCCACAGTTCGTTCACTGATATCTATTCGTTTCCAAAGCCCGCAAACGGAACTATTCCTGTCGTCGTTGGTGGACACTCCAAGCCGGCCGCTCGCCGCGCCGGAAAGTTTGGCGATGGCTTCTTCCCTGCCGATCCGCGCAAACTGCCCGAACTACTTCCCGTTATGCGCGCGGCGGCCGAGCAAGCAGGTCGCGACCCCGACGCCATCGAGATCACCACTGGTGGAGCACCGACAGTCGAGATCATCAAAATGCTGGCCGACCTCGGCGTCACCCGAATGCTGGTTCCGCCCTTAGCCATGGACCCAAAGAAACTTCCTGAAGCAATGGGCAAATTTGCCGACGAAGTGATCTCGAAGTTCTAAGAGATTTTCCGTTCGTTCTCGACAAACTCACGGGCGAGTTCAACCGCACAATCGATTGGATTTTCCAATGACCGATCCTGGCCAAAACGTTCGACCATAGAGACAACGGTAAAACCGGTTGGCAGCGTCGGTAACGGTTCAATCACTTCACCGACGATTGCCAAACAGGGAACATCGAATTCCGCGCACAGTGCGGCAACTCCACCAACGACTTTTCCGTCGAACGACTCTTCGTCAAGAAATCCTTCACCAGTGATGACGAGGTCCGCACCTTCAATCGCTTCATCAAGTCCCAGTTCGTCGGCGATGAATTCGAAGCCACTCATAAGTTTTGCCCCGATTGTGAGCAGACCTCCAGCAAGACCGCCCGCAGCGCCGGAACCATCGACTTCAGCGACATCGACTCCTGTTTCCATTTTGTAAACCTGAGCGAGCCGTTCAAGCCGGCGTCGCAAAAGCGCTACTTGAGACGGGGTGGCACCTTTCTGGGGGGCAAACACTTCGGCCGCATCGACAAATCGAGTGCGCACATCGCACGCGACAAACAAGTCGATGCCCCGAAACCGTTGTGTCGGATGCATCGCTTTCAACGCGCCGAGACCGCCATCGGTCGTTGCCGATCCACCCACACCAAGAACGATGCGTCGCGCTCCAGCTTCAACTGCAGACACAATCAGTTCGCCAACACCGCGTGTGCTTGCTTCAATCGCATCGTTTTCCTCCGGTCCGCCGACCAGCACCAATCCCGCAGCGGTTGCCATTTCGATAACCGCAGTTCCTTTGGCCAACCGCCACCCCGCCTCAACCGACCTCCCGAGAGGGCCTGTCACTGTTGTGGTGCGATTGGCGCCACCTAAGGCCTCGAGGAATCCCTCACCGCCGTCGGCCATCGGAAAGACCTCAACCTCGTGTCCCAAAGAAACGAGTGCAGCCCCGATTGCGGACGCAAGCGCCGACGCACTTGCTGTTCCCTTGAACTTGTCTGGAGCTACGACCACCCGCATTCCCCAAGTGAAGCAGGGTCTCCGCAATTTGTAACGATCCCAGCCTGCCCAGCGGTCACCCTTTTATGAAGACACGCAAATCATTCCTCGCCGCCCTTGTGCTCTCATTCGCCCTTGTGGCGGGTTGCTCGTTACTGCCGGTGCCCGACCCCACCCCAACGCCATCAACCACAACGGCCCCAGCACCAACCACAACACGGCCAGTGGTAACGACATCAACTACCAGCACAACGCGAGCCCCATCAACAACGACTGGCGCGCCATCAACGACCACGACAACAACCGAAGTCGGCCCGACTCCCGCTCCGGCGACTATCGGCCTACTGGCGTTCGGCGACGCGGGGTCGGGTGACATCACGCAAATGCAGGTCGCTCAACAGATGCAGAACTGGGCGGGAACACACCGTGTCGATGCGCTCCTTGAAGCGGGCGACATCGTTTACCCCGATGGCTCACCAGCACGATTCGCCGCAGCCATCGATGCGCCGTACGCCACATTGCGCGCATCAATTCCGTTCTGGCCCGCACTCGGAAATCATGACGTGATGTGGAACAACGGCAACGACTTGATGTCGTACGTCTCCATGCCTGGGCGCTCGTACGAGAAATTGATCACGAATGGCAATGTCACAATGCAACTTCTCGTACTTGATTCGAACAATGTCTCGCCAACACAAACCGCATGGCTTGAATCGAAACTCTCAAGCGGATCTCCTCGTTGGCGTGTCGTGATGTTCCATCATCCGGTTTTTTCATGCAGCTCACACGGCAACACGCAAGCGGTGATCAATGCTTGGCTCCCAGTCCTGACCGCACACGATGTTGATCTGGTCATCACTGGACACGACCACAATTACCAACGATTCCAACAAGGCAACACCACGTTTGTTGTCACGGGTGGTGGTGGTATGCCGACCTATCCGATCAATGCTTGTGTAGCCACACCAACGCTTCAAGCTTCAGCGCAACGCCATCACTTCCTTGGAATCGAAGCGACAGCAACGGGCCTCACACTGACTGCCGTCGCACGAACTGGCGAAACACTTGATCAATTCTCCATGAGCTAATACAAACGCGCAATATTGCGTTACTCAGCTCAGGTCGAGGCCAGCCATAACGAGCACCGTGGCACCGACAAGTTCCGTCGGCGGAGGTTCGGGGATCTGCAATACCTGATCGAGGTTCAGGCCAAGTGCTTTCGCGACTGCCTGTCCGTCGCCTTGGGAACCGGCAACGTAATAGACGGTCGTCCGTTCCTGTGGTTTCGGTGAATCACCAACCGTCACCTGCGTGTAGCCAACTCCCTGCAATCGATCGCGCGCCTTGGTCGCCAATCCCTGCACGTTGGTTGCATTAACCACTTTGACTTTGACACTGGCTGGCGGATTTGCGACCACGGTGGTCGTGGTCGACACCACCACCGTGGTGTTCGATGAACTCTGGCCCCCGGGCGAAACCTCGGACTGGCCCGAGCCGTACCCCTTCGTGAGCAGAATGAGTCCGACGACAACCGCAATGACGACGATGATGACACCGGTCCGCGTTCCGTGACCGTGATCTTGATCGTCGGGGGCGGGAGTGTCTGCGGTCATTGTCAGGAACCAGGAGGCTCGCTGGCTTGCTGCTGGGCTGTCTCTTGACGAGCCCGGCGACGACGGTCACGGAGACGACGAAGTCGGCGAACGCCGAGTGGGTCGTAGTCGTAGGCCTCGGGGCTTTCAAGCAGTTGGCCCAGAATCTCGTAGTAACGGCTGGCCGACAGTTCGAAGCGCTCTTGAATAAGCGTTTCCTTTGGTCCAGTCTCGTGCCACCAACTGCGCTCGAAATCGAGAATTGCCCGGTCGCGTGTCGTGAGTTCCATCGGCGCTGATGTTCGCCGGGGAATGGCTCCGATGCAAGGACCTTTGGGATGAAATTGCTCCAAAGGGTCGCGTCACGCGTCTGACCGGCCATTTCACCGAACCGATAGGGTCGGGATCGCTCGTAAAAGGGGGAGCCATGGGACCGCTTAACGGCGTCACGATCATTGAACTCGCCGGACTTGGCGCATTGCCATACGGCACGCTGAAGCTGGCCGACATGGGCGCGGACATCATCCGCGTCCACCCGCTCTATGAAGTGCCTACTGGCGACAAGCCCACCGAACGCCATAGCGAGTTCGATCGAGGCCGCCGATCAATCGCCATCGACCTCAAATCTCCCGATGGCGTGGCTCTACTCAAGCGGCTCGTCGAGAAGGCTGATGTGTTCTGTGAAGCCTTTCGCCCGGGAGTCTGCGAACGACTCGGTATCGGTCCCGATAATCTCTTCGCTTGCAACCCCAAACTCGTCTATGGCCGACTTACCGGTTGGGGCCAAGAAGGCCCGCTTTCGCACACCGCTGGCCATTCGCTGAATTACGAAGCAATGACAGGAGCCATTGGTTCCATCGGTACCGAGGGAATGCCACCGGTACCGATGTTGCAGGTCTTTGGAGATTTCGCTGGCGGCGGTTTACATCTCGCGTTTGGTGTGGTGTGCGCGCTCTTTGAAGCGCAGCGCTCTGGCAAAGGTCAGGTCATCGACGCCGCAATGGTCGACGGGGTGATGTCGATCTTCCAGGTGTTCTACGGAATGACGCGCACCGGCTTTCACACTGGTCCAGTCGGAACCAACCTTTTCGACGGCGGCGCGCCGTTCTACAACGTCTACGAAACATTCGATGGAAAGCACGTCACTGTTGCGCCAATCGAAGCGAAGTTCTACGCGCAACTTTTAGAAAAACTTGGCATCGATTCTGCCTCGTTACCTGATCAGAACGACATGAACGGTTGGCCCGAGATTCGCGCAAAGTTCGCCGAAGTGTTCCGAACCAAAACCCGAGACGAATGGTCAGACCTTCTCGAAGGAACCGACGTTTGTTACGCGCCCGTGCTCAGCTTCGCCGAAGCGGAACAGCATCCGCACAACATCGCTCGCGGCAACTTCGTTCCGGTGGAAGGTTCGGTCCCTCAGTTACTTCCCGCGCCACGATTGAGCCGCACTCCAGGCGAACTTCGTCCAACGTACGCATATCCCGGTTGCGACACTGAATCAGTACTGACCGAATTCGGTATGAGCGCCGAAGAAATCAGCCTGCTGGCGTCCGCGTCCGTTATCGCTTGGTGAGAGCCCGAGGAGGGAATCGAACCCTCGACATCCTGTTTACAAGACAGGTGCTCTGCCGACTGAGCTACCCGGGCGGGAACGTGGAGGTTAGGCGACGCGCCAGTGTCTCTCCACACCATAAACAGAGAACGACGAAGCCCAGCCGCCAGGGGATTTCTTTTCACCAGTTCAAAATGGCGAACGATCCTCTAGCCGAGTTGGGTTGAGATCTCCGCTTCGAGTTCATGCTTCAACACCTTCCCGGTGGCGTTATACGGAAGGGAGTCACGGAAAATAATGTGCGTGGGGACTTTGTAACGAGCAAGTTGCTCGCCCACCCAGGCTTTGACGCCTTCGGCCTCGAGCGTTGAACCGGGTTTGAGCACGATGGCCGCAGCAACTTCTTGACCTAACTGATGATGCGGGACACCAACGACAGCAGCCTCAGCAACTTCGGGGTGTTCCTCAAGGCGATGTTCAATCTCAATTGGGTAAATATTCTCGCCCCCGCGGATGATCATGTCCCGCATGCGGCTCTCAAGGAACAAAACGCCGTCGACAATTCTCCCGTAATCACCGGTGCGGTACCAACGCTGTGCATCCAGCGCTTTCGCTGATGCTTCGGGATTCTCCCAATACCCAAGGAAAACCACCGCGCCGCGAACACAAATTTCTCCAACCTCGCCATCGGCAACAACAGCATCGTGCTCGTCACGAATCTCTAGTTCACACATTGCCTCGACCGTGCCAACCGATGCCGGCCATTCGTCCATCGTGAGTCCGCCCAGACGTGAACCAGAACCAAGCGTTTCGCTCATGCCATAACCAACGCCCAAACGAGCCTGAGGAAGTTTTCGAGCCATTAGGCGGAGTAACTCTGGCGAATACGTTGCACCGCCACCACCAACGGTGACGACGCTTGACGTGTCGTACTTCTCGAAATCGGGATGTTCAAGCAACCGCCAGAACTGCGTTGGAACCGCGCTCCAACCACCAACGGAATGTTCCTGAGTGAGTTGGAGATGCGTTGTTTCATTCCACGAACCAACGGGCGGAAACACCAACTTTGAACCCGTGTAATGAGCAGTGATCAGCGGGACAACGCCGGAAACGTGAAACAACGGACCAACCATGATGCTTGAAGGCTGTTTCGGCGCTGGCGCGCCCGGCGCCGGAGCAGGCTGTGGCGCGAGCACCGCTCCAACTGCACCAGCAAGTGTTGCTGCCGAAGGGAAGTGCACGAAGTTTCGATGCGAAAGACACGCTGCTTTCGGTCGACCCGTCGTTCCACTTGTAAACAGCAACACCGCGGGATCGTCTTCATCGATCCCAACATCTGGAAGCGCCGGGTCGTCTGCGCGCGCAGGCCCAAGCAGGTGGTCGAGTTCGGAAAGGTCGTGAACCTCGACATCGTCGGAAAGTCCAGCTTCAAGCAGGCGCTTCATTCGTGGCCCATCGGCGAAAACCAGGCGGGGTTTCGAAAGTTCCACCCCGTGAAGCAATTCCGCTGGAGTCCACCAACCATTGAGACTCGAAACAATTGCGCCACTTGCCAGCGTCGCCCACCAGCCAATGACATATGGCGCAACATTCGCAGCAGCGAACGCAACACGGTCGCCCTTGACGACACCTCGCTCAGCAAACCAGGCCGCTACACGGGCTGTCGAAGCCTGAACATCGTTGAAACTCAGCGTGATTTCGGGGAACACGAGATTGGGAAGATCGCCATGACGCGCGGTGAATGTGGTCAACACCTCGCGAATATTTCCCAACCGGTTCTTGAAAACCTTGCAATCGACCCCGAGCACCAGTTCGGTCGAGATCTCAAACGGGGCGCCCGCGGCAAACAACGCATCTGCTCCTGCCGGCGGTTCCCAAACCCACGTTGTTCCAGTCATTGCATTCTCCCCCACGCAGTCAGGAGGGTGATGGTGGTCGCCCTGAGGCGTGAGCGCAACTATCTCTGGCGATGGCTCGGAACCCTCGGCCCCGGTAGCGTCCGGATATGAGCATTCTTGGGAATCGAGTCGTCCGGAAAGAAGATCCGGCCCTTCTCACATCAGGCGGTACCTATGTCGATGACATCGTCGTCGATGGGGCCCTTCATGTGGTTTATGTCCGGTCGATGGTGGCCCATGGCGAGATCACCTCGATCGATATCGACGAGGCCCGTAACGCGCCTGGTGTTATCGACATCGTCACCAGCACCGATCTCACCATCGGCGATATCAAACCATTCATGATGCTGAACCAGCTCCTCACGCGCCCGGTCTTGGCTCGAGGACGCGTCCGCTACGTCGGCGATCCGATTGTCGCCGTCGTTGCCGAGACGAGAGCCGCCGCCGTCGACGCCGCTGAACTCGTAATCGTTGACATCGAATCGCTCCCAGCGATCATCGATCCCCGCGACGCGCTTTCCGAAGATTCAATCCAATTGTTCCCACACGTCGGAACCAACATCGCGATGCACGCAGAGCACCACGGCGATCCGATTTCCTTCGATGCCTGCGATGTTGTCGTCACGCAAACAACGGTGAATCAGCGTCTCGCTCCTGCACCGATCGAGAATCGCAGCGCAATTGCGTGGTGGGAAGACGGACGGCTCGTACTTGAAATCGGTTGTCAGGGAACGCATCCCATTCGCAACACCATCGCGGAAATTTACGGACTTGAGCAGGATCAGATGCGAGTGATCTGTCCCGATGTTGGCGGTGGATTCGGCGCAAAGGCTCACGCCGCTCCCGAAGCCGTGGTGCTCGGAGAATTGTCACGACGCACCGGTCGTCCCGTGCGATGGACCGAAACTCGTTCCGAAAACATGACCGGCATGGGTCACGGGCGCGGACAAATTCAAACCGTCACACTCGGCGGAACCAAAGACGGCGATCTTCTCGCCTATCGCATCGAAATCATTCAAGACGCTGGTGGCTACCCCAACATGGGAGCGATCCTTCCGTATGCAACGCGCATCATGGCCAGCGGCGTTTACGACATTCCTGCAGTGCAGGTGTCATCTCATTCAGTAGCCACCAACACCACGCCAACCGGTGCTTACCGTGGCGCGGGCCGACCCGAGGCCTCTGCGGCACTTGAACGCGCCGTTGACCTGTTCGCCGATGAAGCAGGCCTCGATCCTGCCGACGTTCGCCGACGCAACTTCGTTCGTCCCGACGCGTTTCCTTTCACCACCCCGACAGGCACGACCTACGACAGCGGCAACTACGAAGGCTCTCTTGACCGAGCACTTGCCGCCGCCGGTTACGACGAACTGCTCGCTGAACAAGCACAGCGCCGAGCAGCCGGCGATCCTCGTCTTCTGGGTATTGGAATGGCAACCTACGTCGAGATCACTGGTGCTGGCGTTGGTAGCGAATACGGCTCTGTCGAAGTGCTGGCCGATGGATCGGCTCGCGTTGTTACGGGCTCGAATCCCTACGGCCAAGGCCACGTCACGGCATGGTCGATGCTGGTCTCTGATCAAACCGGGATTCCGCTTGATCGCATCGAAGTGGTCTACGGCGATACCGATCTCGTTCCCACCGGAGAAACAACGGGAGGATCACGATCGCTGCAAATTGCCGGTAGCGCTGTTTTCGATGCCACCGAAAAACTTGTCGAAATGGCACGCCAGCGCGCGAGTGAACTTCTTGAAGCAGACCCCGCCGACATCGTGCTCGATACCGACACCGCTCGTTTCCATGTTGCCGGGACACCGGCGGTGAGCATTGGTTGGGAAGAAATCGGGGCCACATCGATCGCGGACGAGAACCAGTTATTCGCACTCTCTGACTTCACCGCAAGCGGACCGACGTTCCCGTTTGGCACACATATTGCAGTCGTCGAGATCGACTCCGAAACCGGAAAAGTTGAACTCCGCCGAATCATTGCGTGCGACGACGCCGGCGTCATCCTCAATCCGCTCTTGGTCGATGGCCAAGTTCACGGCGGCCTTGCTCAAGGAATTTCTCAAGCGTTGTTTGAAGAAGTTCGCTACGACGAAGTCGGCAACCCACTCAGCACCACGCTTCTCGATTACCTCATGCCTTCAGCGGCAGAGTTTCCGCCTTTCGAACGAGTAGAGATGGAGACGCCGTCGCCAATCAATCCGCTCGGTGCAAAAGGTATTGGCGAATCGGGAACTATCGGATCGACACCAGCGGTGCAGAACGCCGTCGTCGATGCTGTTTCCCATCTCGGGATTCGACATATCGATATGCCCCTCACGCCAGAGCGCGTATGGCGCGCAATAAACGGACTCTGACATGCGTATCGGTCTCTTCATTTCCGAAACTGGTGTTCACGGTTCCTCGATCGACAATCTCGTTGAAACGGCAACGTGGGCAGAAGCAAACGGCATCGATACCGGGTGGGTTCCGCATATTCCGTGGAGTCTCGACGCGCTCACAGCACTCGCAATTGTCGGCCGCGAAACCTCGCGCATCGAGCTGGGCACTGCCGTTGTTCCGACTTGGTCACACCACCCCTACGGAATGGCACAACACGCACTGACAACGCAGGCCGCCTGTGGTGGTCGTTTGGCGTTTGGTATTGGGCCCTCGCATCGCAACGTTGCCGAGAACTGGTACGGAGAGAACTACGACGCAGTTATTGAGCATGTCCGTGACTACGTCAGTGTTCTTGATGCGTGCTCTGCTGCTCAGGTCGAAGCAAACGAAACAAATGGCGGGCCAGGAGGAATAGGCGGAACGGTTTCGTTTGCCGGCGACCGTTACACCGTTCAGTCATTGCTCGATGTTCCGGGGGCAACGCCGGTTCCGGTGTTCCTTGCTGCGCTCGCACCGCTCATGTTGAAACTTGCTGGAGAGCGCGCGGCCGGAACCATTACCTGGATGTGCGATGAACACACGCACTCCACTCATGTTCTTCCCCGACTTTCTGCAGCCGCAGAGGCGGTCGGCCGACCCACTCCGCGCGTCATCGCTGGACTTCCCATAACGGTCTGCGACGACATCGCCAAGGGGAAAGAACTCGCTGAGCAAAAGTTCGGCATGTACAGACATATCCCGAACTACGCACGAATGCTTGAACTGGGCGAAAGCGGATCGCCGTCTGAAGTCGCCATCATCGGAAACGAAGAACAAGTCGCAGAGCGATTGGCGTCCTATGAAGACTCGGGAGTCACTGACCTCGCTGCGATGACGTTTGCGGTCGGCGACGATGTCAGCGAACGTTCGGAAAACGCCGAACGAACTCGTCAGTTACTCGCCAAACTCGCCCGAAAAAATCGGAACTAGTTCGCAGCCTTTGCCGCAAGTCGGCGTCGAGTGACCTCGTAACACGCAAGCGCGCCTGCCGCCGAAACGTTGAGCGAGGCGAGCTCGCCGAGCAAGGGGATGCTTACGACGGCATCGCAACGTTCGCGGACCAGTCGAGAAAGTCCTTTGCCCTCGGCGCCCATAACGAGACAGACCGGTTCATCGGCCACTGTGAGGTTGAACAGATCGGTATCGCCACCCATGTCGAGCCCGATGACCCAAACGCCTGCAGCGCGAAGTTCGTTAATCGCATTTGGCAGACCACCGACAAGCGCCATCGGCAGGTATTCGACAGCGCCTGCTGCCGACTTTGTCACCGTTGGTGTGATGTGAACTGCACGATGCTTCGGCAGAACAATTCCGGTAACGCCAGAACATTCGGCTGTTCGAAGAAGCGCTCCGAGATTGCCAGGGTCGGTGACGCCGTCCATGGCCAACAAGAACGGCGGCGCTCCATTAGCGCCCTTCCGCTTTGCGAGATCGAGCAAGTCATAATCATCGATCTCATCGGCTCGAGCGAGAACACCTTGAGGCGATTCAGTGCGAGCGACGCTGAACAACTTTGTACGCGTCACTTCGCGCACCGGAATTTTCATATCGTTCGCGAGGTCGGCGATGTCTTGCAGTGTTTCGTTGTTGTCCTGATCTTCAGCGATCATGACTTCACGAACACGGCGTTTTCCGGCGAGCAATAGTTCGCGCACCGCTTGGCGACCCTCGACTTGATCGCCGCCGAGTCCCCGAGGAATAGCCTGCCCGCGTGCGATTGGGCGATCGCCCTCGCCGCGGGCGCGGCGCATTGCTCCGGGACGATCGGATTTACGCACTGATGCAGCGGCATGGCGAGCCTGTTTGGCTTCAACCGCTTTCTTCGCTGCTGACGACATGGGCTTGCTGCCCTTCGCCGCGCCTGGCGCCGGAGCAGCCGCCTTCGGAAAAGCTCCGCGCTTTGCCGCGGGTGCACGCTTGGTTCCACCGCGCGGAGCAGCGGCCGCTTTGCGACTGGACTTGGGACCTGCTGACGGACCAGCTTTGCTGCGAGGCGCGCCCTTCGAGGATTTGGGCCCCGCAGACTTCGCGCCCTTTGGCGCCTTTCCGCCGCTTCGGCCACTGCGTGCTGGGCTCATCGTTCCACCACCGCAACTGCGAAACAGGCGATACCTTCACCGCGACCAATTGCTCCGAGACCCTCGGCGCGATTGCCTTTCACCGTGACTGGTGCACCAACGGCACCCGAAAGTCGTTCAGCCATTTCGTCACGCCGTGGCGCCAACTTTGGTCGCTCGCACACGACCGCAGCGTCGACGTTGCCTGGTTCAAATCCTGATTCGCGCACAAGCCGAGCAACTTCGGTGAGGAGGCCAATGCTGTCAGCACCTGCCCACTTCGGGTCTGTATCGGGAAAGTGTTGGCCAATATCGCCGAGGCCAGCGGCCCCAAGCAACGCATCGGCGCAAGCATGGGCCACGACATCAGCGTCGCTGTGGCCCACTAGTCCGCGTTCACCGTCGAACACCACGCCGCCGAGAACCAGTTTTCGGGCTGGATCGTCGGAAAACGCGTGAACGTCGAAACCCTGTCCGACTCGTACCGTCATTTCTTCAATCTACCCGAGGGTTTCAAGGAGAATCGCAGCGATAGCCAAATCATTTGGTCCAGTGATCTTGATATTGGTTGGTTCGCCATCAACTACCACGACAGTTCCACCAACGGCTTCGACCAGTGCGGCATCGTCGGTGGCACCAGCTGATGTTTCGTGGGCCTCCCGAAGAATGTCAGCTCGAAATGCCTGCGGGGTTTGAACGGCGACCAATGTCGAGCGATCAGGGGTCTCGGACACGATTGATCGACCGGCCTGATCGTGAACAATGTGTTTGATCGTGTCGGTCACCGGAATAGCAGGAATCGCTGCGTCGGCTCCGTTGTGTACCGCGCTGACAACCGATTGATGAAGTTCAGCTGAAGCAAGTGGACGCGCGGCATCGTGAACGACGATGACAGCAGCATCTTCAGCGATCACCAAAAGGGCAGCGCGCACCGAATCTGCTCGTTCTGCGCCACCAATCACCGCAACGTCAGCGGCACCAGACGCGACAAGACTCTGACCTTCACGTTCCTCGCCAGCAGCGAGTACAACGACAACGTGGTCTGCGGCAGTGCGGCTGACGGCGAGCGAGCGGTCAATCACTCGATCCGCGCCGAGCAATTCGTATTGCTTTGGGGATGTCCCATAACGACGACCAGCTCCGGCAGCGAGCACGATCGTCCAAACGGGACCATCGGAAGGGACTGCATCATTTGTCGTCATTTTACTGACCATTTCGCAACCATGAGGCAAAGGCTAGGCGCGACACCCCTTTCTTGTTCAGCGAGCAACCGTGCTGCGCTTTAATCGGTGCAGCGACGCTAGAGTCGAAGACGTGACTGATCGCGAACTTCTCACCACCATTGAGTTTTTCAAGGGATTCGAAGGCGAACCTCTCGATGCCGTTGTGGGTGCTGCTGAACAACGTTCGTTCGCTCGCGGCGGTGTGCTCTTCACCGAAAGCGGTGCAGCAACCGAACTCTTCGTCGTCATCTCTGGCCGAATCGCTATCGCCAATCGCTCAATCGATGGTCGCGAATCAGTTGTCGCTCTTATGGAGCGTGGTGACCTCTTCGGCGAAATGCCACTCTTCGATGGCCTTGCCCGTTCGGCCGAAGCTCGTGCCCTTGAACCGTCTGAAGTCATTGCCATTTCTTACGCTCCGCTTCGCGACATTTACCGCGATCAACCGCAGTTACTTTGGAACGTTGTCGAGATGCTGGCTAATCGCCTGCGCAATACCGACGAACAACTCGCCGACTCCGTCTTTCTTGATGTCACCGGACGCACAGCAAAGCGCCTTCTGGAGCTTGCAGGTACGGCCGACGAATTCTCGCTTCCCATTACGCAAGAAGAACTTGCCGGCATGGTGGGCGCATCACGAGAGCGAGTCAACAAGGCAATCGCAAGTTTCGTGCGACTCGGCTGGATCGAACAGTCCGAGCGTCGCTATAAAATTACCAATCGCGAACAGCTCGAACTACGCGCTCGCTGAGTTCAGCCTTCGGGGAACGTTTCTCCAACGAACTCTTCTGACATCGCCCACAATCGCTTTGCGAGTTCGGGATCATTCGCATAGTCCGAAGGCGTGGCAAAGGTGCGGTCGGCAAGGTAGGAACCCGGCTGCTCAAGTGCTTCCGCGCTCACACATGCCCACACCTGCGTCGACGCACCAACATCGACATTGACGAGTGTTGGCATTTTCATGCCCGACTTCTTGGCTCGAGATGCGAGATCGCCAAAGTCGTCTTTCGTGAAACTTCGTGCCAGATCGGTCATCACCATTCCAGGATGCACCGCCCACGAATGGACCTCGAGGTTGCCGTAACGACGTTCGAGTTCCGTGGTGAACAAGATGTTGGCGGTCTTCGACTGACCATAGGCATCCATCTTCGAATACTCATGATTTTCAAAGTTCGGGTCGTCCCAAATAATTCCGGATGTGAAATGTCCGGCCGAACTCAGGTTGACGATTCGCGATGGCGCGCTCGCCTTCAATAATGGGAGCAAGCGATTCACCAAGACGAAGTGGCCAAGATGATTGGTGCCGAACTGCAATTCGAATCCGTCGTCGGTCTTTCCGTAGGGAACCGCCATGATGCCGGCGTTGGCAAGAAGCACATCGAGCCGATTGTGTTCGGCGACAAACTTCTCGGCAAACGAACGCACGCTGTCGAGAGAGCCAAGTTCCATCACACCGAACGAAAAGTCGCCGTCGGGAACCAACTCAAGCAATTGTTCAACCGCGGCGCGACCCTTGTCTTCAGAACGCGCTGTGATGACGACAGTGGCACCCGCTGCACCCAGTGCACGAGCAGACTCTTTGCCTAACCCGGTTGTTGCTCCTGTGACCAGAACGACCTTTCCAGAAAGGTCGATGCCACGAAGGACGTCATCGGTGGTGATTGTGAGTTCTTCGTTCATGTGATGTCCCCCGGAGTCGGCCATTCATCAGGCCAGTTGTCGTTGACTGTAAGCGACCATTGCGGATCGCGGCGCTCGAGAAAGGCCATAACGCCTTCGCGAGCATCGGCCTCGCCCATCAGGTGATGGTGGAGATCAGTCTCGGCTCGATCGACCTGATCGGGAGTCATCGAGAACGTTCCCCATAGCAATTTCTTGCTCACAGCGACCGAGACAGGCGCGGTATTCACGGCCATGTCATGAGCAACTTCAAGTGCATGCGGTAACACGTCATCGTTGTCGAGAACCCGCGACGCCACACCAAGTTCGCGGGCTTCGTCGCCGGTAAACGTGCGACCAGTGAGGAGAAGATCAGCGGCATTCGCTAAACCAACAAGTCGCGGAAGCGTCCAGTGACTCATCGCATCGGGCATGACACCGCGACGAACCTGCACAATTCCGTACTTCGCGTCACGCGCCATAAAGCGAAGATCGCAATGCAAGGTGAGCGTGAATCCGACACCAATCGCGTGACCATTCACGGCTGCAATTACTGGCTTTCGAATTCGCCAAGCGGGGGGGTTCACCGGGTTTGCGCTGAATGCTGGCGCATCAGAACGCTCAAAAACATCGGACCCGCTTGAGAAATCGGCACCTGCACAAAATGCTGGCGGCGTTCCAGTGAGCACGACGACGCGCACGGTGTCGTCGGTATCGGCCATTCGATACATATCGCCGAGTGCACGACCCATCGCTCCGCTGAATGCATTCCGTGTATCGGGTCGGTTCAGCGTGACCACTAAAACACCATCATCATGAAGTTCAGCCAACAGATCGTTTGTGCCGGTATCAATCGTTCGAGCCATCATGCTTCGCCTGAAGCAACCTTGATCTCACGAATGGTTTCGGCGATGCATTCGTCGCTAATGGGATAGCCAGGGAAGTAGAGACACACCCGATTGGCTTCGTGTCCGAAACGACGAACAATTTCTGCAGCAACTTCCTTCGGCGTGCCAACAACAGCGATCGTGCGCAAGACATCGTCGTCGATCTTCTTTGCCATTCCGGCCCAGTCGCCCTGCTTCGACAACGCATTGAGTTCTGGTTGCAGTTCGCCCCAACCTTCCACGTCAAGCACTGGCTTGTACGAAGGAGTCGAACCGTAGAAACCAAGCAGTGTCTTGACACCGTTCGCTGCTGCGGCAATTTCTTCATCGGTCTGCCCAACGGCACAAATAACTTCCAGAATGATTTCGAAGTCCTTGCGATCGCGACCGGCCTTGGCGAACCCGCGCTCGAGTGCGGGCATCGTGCGCTCGGCGAAATGTCGTTCGGAGTTAAACGGCATCACCAAAATGCCGTCGGCAACCTCGGCCGTCATTTCACACATCTTCGGACCAAGCGCTCCCACCAGTACGGGAACTTTGCCATTGGGGTTCGGGCCTGGATTGAAGTTCGGAGTCATGAGCGTGTGAGTCGTCCATTGACCTTTGAAATCGAACGGTCCTTCACCAGCGAAGTGATCGAGGATCGCTTTGGTCGCGCTCACCCATTCGCGCATCTGTGCGACAGGCTTTTCCCAAACTGATCCATAGCGCTTCTGGATATGCGGTCGGATCTGTGACCCGAGACCTAAACGGAACTTTCCCTCGGTGAGCAATTGCAGGTCGTTCGCCGCATAGGCGAGATGCAGCGGGCTCCGAGGGAAGGCCATGGCAACATTCGTCATCAGGTCGATCTGACACGAGGTGCTAGCCAGCACCAGCGGGAAGAACACGTCATGGGCATTTTCGAAGCTGAAGAGCCCATCAGCACCGAGTGCTTGAAGTTCCGCCGCCCGCGGCACCGACCCAACCGGTCCGGACATAGCGAGTGAAATATCGACCTTCATGGTTCCTCCAAGAACAAGAAAATGGTGCTTTCTTGTTCTAGCCCGAAGCCAAGCACCCGAACGCAGTTCCAACTATCAAGCAGCCAAGAGCCTCCGAGAACTCGTAAATTGCGAAGAAGATTTCTTCGAATGAGAGATCTCTTATGAAGAGTATTTCTTCGGCTAGAATGACGCAATGCCTCAAACAAAATCCAAAGGGTCTTTCGACCAACCCGCAAACGATCGACCCAGGGTTTCGCGAGCGCAAAAAACCCGCGAGGTTCAAACCGCGATCACAAACTCAGCCCTTGAGTTACTCGCTGCCAACGGCGTCGATGGCCTCGCTCTCACGAAGATCGCCGCCAATGCTGGGATGTCGAACGGGCCGCTCTACGGACGGTACGACTCTGCCGAAGACGTTGCGCTTGAACTATGGGATGAGAAGTTACGAGATCAGTTTCAACAACTCGTCCGAGAGTTCGACAACTTCGCTTCGTCACCAGACGCAGAACCCTCTGACTGGTTACTGAAGGAACTCGAAACCCCTTCCGACCTCACCGCTGGCGCTCTCGAGGTCGTCGCCGTAGCTCGGCGCTTCCCCCTCCTTGTTGATTCCGTGCGCAACGACGTCGATTCGCTCTTTCATCAACTGTGTGCCGAACATCCGGAGTTACCTCCGTCCATTTGTTCACTTCGCCTGACGGTCCCCGTCGGATGCGTGCTCACGAGCAGATCCGTTCCGAAGTCGCGGCCGGCCTGGCGCTCGATTCTCTTACGGTTTCGCGACAGCGCGCTTGATCCAGCCAATCTGAACCAGCGCGGTCGCACGGCCACACCCGTGGAGTTTTCAATCCCGCTTCCCGATACCGGCGATGCCGGCCTCGATGAATTTGTGGCTGCCGTGATGGAAGTTGTGGCTCGTGTCGGCTTCGAGAAAACCACCGCACATCGAGTGGCTCGAGCCGCCGGTCATTCATTCAGTTCCGCGTATACACACGTCGGCACCAAAGACGAACTCATGCATATGGCGATTGGCCAAATGATGGCGCAGATCTGGAAGACCGGAACCGCGTCGTTCCTTGCCCTCGATGCAGAGGGATACAAGAACGCCATCCTCGCCCTACAGCTCGGCCTGTTGACAGAAGCGAACCGACCCATTCGCCAACTTCGCATCGAAACAACCATGGCAATGCGTCACCACAAAGATCTCTCCGATGCCGGACGGAAGCGCACGGCCACATCACTCGCACTCATCACCGATGCTGTCGAGAAAGCCGATCCTGCCGCAAGTGACGAGGCTGCTGCATATTGGTATCTCACCGCCGCCAACGGCATCGGCTCCGTCTCACTCAGTCTCCTTACAACAGAATTCCGTGACCTTGACTGGTCATCAGTTGCGGCCGTTGCCTACGAATTAGCGTTCGAGACAACGCTTGCACCATTGCAAAAACTCGCAAAAGCCTGAGTACTTCAGGCTTCTAAGAACGCCACAACCTGACGCCACGCATCGGCGGCATCGTCAGCACGATGAGCGGGTCGAGATGCATCGTGCACAAACCCATGCTCGGCGCCTTCGTACGAAACAACCATGACGCCGAGCGCTTCGGCATCGGCAACATCTTGTGGTGGCGTGAAGTGATCGGCTGTACCGATGATGGCGAGGGTCGGACAACGATCTGGCGACGCCAACGCGTCGATCGGTTGTTGTAGGCGCCCGCCAGCCCAGGCCTCGGGAAGGCGAATCATTCCGTAGAAACCTGCTGCGCGTTTGAAGTGACCGGTTGCTGCCGCTTTGAATGCCAACATCCCGCCCATACAAAAGCCAGTGGCAACAACTCGCGTACATCTGGTTGCTTCTGCAGCAAGTTCGGCAGTTCTGCGAAGTTCGACGTCGTCAAAATCGGCCATGGCGCCAAGGCGTTCGTCGACCGAGAAGTCTTCATGACCGGGGAATGGTTCCGGTGCGCACACCACCCACCCGTAATCAGCGGCGAGCTGCGCGCACATGGCGTCGAATAAGGGGCGCAAGCCCATGATGTCGGGGAACAGAACAACGCCGAGGGTGTTGTCGTTCACCAAAGCAGGCATCGCCAGTTCCGCGGGAACGCCGTTCGCAAGTGTGATGCGCATCGAAACCTTTCAGAATTCAGAAGAAGCGTTGTTACCAATGCCCACAGCAGCCACTGCTTCGGCCAGCGTGCCAACGCGAATGGCCTTCATACCTTCGGGTGGGTCAGGAGCAAGGCGCGGAACCAGTGCACGTGTGAACCCAAGGCGAGCGGCTTCGGCTAGACGACGTTCACCATGAGCAACTTGACGAAGCTCACCACCCAAACCGATTTCGCCACACACAACGAGATCTTCGGGGATTGGTGAATTGAAGCGCGATGACGCCAGCGCCAGCGCTACCCCGAGATCGGCTGCCGGTTCAACAATCTTCACGCCACCAACGGCCAGCGCGTAAACATCGCGCTTTTCAAACGTGACACCGGCGCGTTCTGACAACACCGCGAGCAACAACGAAAGGCGACCGGAGTCGAGACCTTGTGCACTGCGTCGAGGTGAGGGAAGTTCCGAATGGGCGACCAGTGCTTGCACTTCGACCAGCATCGGCCGATCGCCCTCCATGGTGGGGACAATGACCGAGCCTGACACACCCTTGCGGCGATCGGCCAAGAACAATCGGCTGGGGTCGGGAACGCCGAGCATTCCGTGTTGGGTCATTTCGAACAAACCAAGTTGATCGGTGGCGCCAAAGCGATGTTTCACCGCACGCAACATGCGCAACGCGTGATGACGATCACCTTCGAAGGCCAGAACCGTGTCGACAATGTGCTCGAGCACTCGCGGACCAGCAAGCCCGCCTTCTTTGGTGACATGGCCAACCAGCACAACCGAAAGACCGCGCTCTTTCGCAGTGGTTACCAAGCGTGCGGCACTTTCGCGCACCTGCGCAACCGAACCCGAAGCCGAACTGATGTCGGGTGTGTGCACCGTTTGGATGGAGTCGACCACCAAAACCGCAGGATTGATTTCGTCGACCGAAGAAAGAATGTGAGGCACGGCAGTTTCAGAGGCCAGCCAAAGATCGGGGTGCAGCGCGTTTAAACGTTCGGCTCGCAGCCGCACCTGTTGTTTGGATTCCTCGGCCGACACGTAGAGAACCTTCGAACCCGACGCCGCTATTGACGCGACCGCTTGCAGCAGCAACGTTGATTTACCAATGCCCGGCTCGCCACCTACCAACGTGACCGAGCCCGGCACGAGCCCGCCGCTAAGCACACGATCAAGTTCGCCGATACCAGTGGGCTTCGGCTGCCATTCGTGCGCGTCAACTTCAGAAATGGGTACGGGCGCATCGCGCTTACCCAACAACGCAGCGGACGAAACTTTCGATACGTCGTCGAGCTCTTCAACCAGCGTGTTCCAGCCCTCGCAACCGGGACAGCGGCCCACCCATTTGGGCACGCTGGTGCCGCATTCGGTACAACGGAATACTGCTCGGAGCTTGGCCACGGCGACACCCTACGCACCACACGAGACAGTCATGGCGCCTAAACGAAAAGTGCCGCCCCCGAAGGAGCGGCACCGTTCAAATCTGGAAGCTGAATGATTCAGCCGGTGAACGCAGGTGTAACCGGATCCGCCACCGGTGCAATAGTGGTGGTCGTCGTGGTCGTCGTGGTCGTCGTAGGAGCCGCAACCGCAAAGGTGATTTCAAGAGTTTGGGATGCACCGCCCGCTAAATTCAAATAGAGGCAAGCCACATACGATCCCGCTGTGATTTCCCCATCACCCGCGGTCATAGCACCCCATTCGTTCACGGTGGTTCCCACAGAGAGCAACGTAGGAGAAGCAGTCAATACAGCAGGCTCAGAGGAACCTGGTGGCAGGGGTGGCATGGAGTTGGTGGTGCCCGTGAGGTACATCGGCGAGTTAAATGGGCTTGCATTCGACGGGCATGTTGTGCCGCTGGCGAAAAAGTTGAGCGCCACCTGATCACCCTGTGAGGGAGTTGCCCAAGTGATGGTCATGGTGCCATCACCGTTGTCAACCATTGAGCCCGTTGCCACCGCATTCGCAGGAGTAGCGGCGAACAACACGACTGCTGAGACAAAAAAGGCGCTGGCAACAACCATGCGCGTCGTACGAGTAAATCGAGACATTGAAACCCTCCTCTACGGCATGGAACTTTGTGTCCCAGCGATCGGAAATAGTACTAAAAATTCTTCAGAATGCGCCAGCGTCTTATCCGAGGGCATGCCAAACGAAAAGTGCCGCCCCCGAAGGAGCGGCACCGTTCAAATCTGGGAGCTGAATCGCTCAGCCAGTGAAGGCCGGCGCGACCGGATCCGCTGCAGGAGCCGTTGTTGTGCTGGTCGTGGTCGTCGTAGGAGCGACAACCGCAAACGTGATCGCAAGTGATTGCGAAAGCGAAGGGAGGGCAACGCCGTCACCCCCATAGAGACAGGCCACGAAGGACCCCGCAGGGATTTGCATTTCGAGTGGAGGCAGTCCTCCGCTCCTTACAGAAGAACCGACGGAAAGAAGCGTCGGGCTCGGACCCAACGCCACTCCGACGATAGCGACGCCACCCAGGATGGAAAATGAAGTGCCAACAGGATTTGGGCTTTGCGGGCATGTTCCCCCACTCGGGTAAAAGAGCAGATAAACAGCGTCCGCCTGTCCGGTCACGGCCCAAGTGACGGTCATGCTTCCGTCACCGTTGTCAATCATCGTGCCGGTGCCCATCGCATTCCCGGGGCTAGCGGCGAACAACACCGCTGCCGAAACAAAAAGCGCACTGGCCACAGCCATCCGCACCGAACGAGTAAATCGAGACATTGGGACTCCCCGTAAATCGAATTCGAACAAGTTGTTCGAATCAACTCAAAGAGTACAAGAAAGCTCCGCGTAATGAGCCAACCCGTCATCAGGGGGCTCGCCTGCTACCCGCCCTTGAGCACGTGGGCGCCGAACTGGGGTGGCGGCACACTGGGCCCATCGGTGATGCTCACGAAGCCGCAGCAGCCGATGGCGATCG
>CAMCTW010000027.1 GCA_945878645.1 Bifidobacterium breve | reverse complement strand
GCACCGATAATGCCGCCATGGTCGCCGCGGCGGGCTGGTATCGGCTTCGATCAGACGGGCCATCGCCTCTCGACACCGGCGCCGACCCCAATCTGCGCCTGGTCTCGACCCTCTCCTGAAATTCCTGATCTCAGGTTGTGGCCTCAGGGGTCGCGGGCCTATCGTTAGCAGTCCCATGCGGAGAGTGCTAAGCGCTCGCAGCCCGCAAGTGTCACTACCAACTGCCTTACGGAGGCTCCAGCTATGAACCTTCAGCCCCTCGAGGACCGCATTGTGGTCCTTCCCGGACAGAGCGAAGCAACGACCGCTAGCGGTCTGGTCATTCCCGATACCGCCAAAGAAAAGCCCCAGCAGGGCGAAGTTCTTGCCGTCGGCCCCGGCCGTCGCAGCGAACAGACCGGCGACATCATTCCTATTGACGTCAAGAAGGGCGACACCGTCGTCTATTCGAAGTACGGCGGCACGGAAATCACCGTCGATGGCCAAGACGTGCTCATCCTCAACGCCCGCGATGTCCTCGCGGTCATCAAGTGATCGGAATCTGACACATGGCAAAGATGCTTAAGTTCGATGAGGACGCACGACGCGCCCTCGAAGCCGGTGTGAATGCACTGGCTGACGCCGTCAAGGTGACGCTCGGCCCGAAGGGTCGCAACGTTGTCCTCGACAAGAAGTTCGGTGCACCGACCATCACCAACGATGGTGTTTCCATCGCTCGTGAAATCGAACTCGAAGATCCTTTCGAGAACATGGGTGCACAGCTGGTTAAGGAAGTTGCAACCAAGACCAATGACATCGCTGGCGACGGCACCACCACCGCCACCGTTCTTGCTCAGGCGCTCGTTCGCGAAGGTCTTCGCAACGTCGCTGCCGGTGCGAGCCCGCTTGGTCTCAAGCGCGGCATCGAAAAGGCTGTTGCTTCCGCAGTGGAAAGCATCAAGAAGCAGGCTAAGGAGATCGACGACAAGTCCGAGATCGCTCAGGTCGCCAGCATTTCTGCTGCAGACACCGTTATCGGTGGCGTCATTGCTGACGCAATCGACAAGGTCGGCAAGGATGGCGTTGTCACCGTTGAAGAGTCCAACACCTTCGGTATGGATCTCGACTTCGTAGAAGGCATGCAGTTCGACAAGGGCTACTTGTCCCCGTACTTCGTTTCTGACCTTGAGCGTCAAGAAGCAGTGCTCGAAAACCCCTACATCCTCTTCGTGAACTCGAAGATCTCATCGGTACAGGACATGCTTCCCGTGCTCGAGAAGGTCATGCAGTCGGGCAAGCCCCTTCTGATCATCGCCGAGGATGTCGACGGTGAAGCGCTTGCGACTCTCGTCGTGAACAAGATCCGTGGCACGTTCAACTCTGTTGCCGTCAAGGCTCCGGGCTTCGGCGAGCGCCGCAAGGCGATGCTTGCTGACATGGCCATCCTCACCGGCGGCCAGGTCATCAGCGAAGAGATTGGCCTCAAGCTCGACTCGGCCACGCTCGACCTCCTCGGCACCGCCCGCAAGGTTGTTGTGACCAAGGACGAAACCACCATCGTTGAAGGCGCCGGCGAGTCCGCCGACGTCAACGGTCGTGTTGCGCAGATCAAGCGTGAGATCGACGACACCGATTCCGATTGGGATCGTGAGAAGCTCCAGGAGCGTCTTGCGAAGCTTTCGGGCGGCGTTGCGGTCATCAAGGTTGGCGCAGCTACCGAAGTTGAACTCAAGGAAAAGAAGCACCGCATCGAAGATGCACTCAGTGCAACACGTGCAGCTATCGAAGAAGGTGTTGTCGCCGGTGGCGGTACCGCACTTCTCCGTGCTCGTGCAGCGCTGAAGAAGACCATTGAGTCGCTCGAAGGCGACGAAGCAACTGGCGCACGCGCTGTCTACCGTGCACTCGAAGCTCCGGCCCGACTCATTGCTGACAACGCTGGCCACGAAGGTGCCGTCATCGTTCAGCAGGTCGAAGCCCAAAAGGGCTCGATGGGCTTCAACGCAGCAACCGGCGAAATGGTTGACCTTCTCAAGGCTGGCGTCATCGACCCGGCCAAGGTCACCCGCGCCGCGCTGCAGAACGCAGCGTCGATTGCGGCTCTGCTCCTTACCACTGAAGCACTCGTCGCCGATAAGCCCGACGACGGTGGCGGCGCTGCTGCTGCTGCCATGGGCGGTATGGGTGGCATGGGCGGAATGATGTAATCAGCCCTAACGGGTTGTTCGTAACGGCCGGTCCTTCGGGGCCGGCCGTTTGCGTTTTGTCACGATGTCTCGAATTTCCTCTCGTAGAGAGTCGCCACGAGACGGCGTGTCGCTACCCTTCCGTACATGGACATGAGTGAAGGACCACCACCGCCCGATCCCGAGAAGTTGCTTGCTGCCTGGACCGAATGGGAAACCGGTGAAAACACACCCGGTCGCGTCATGGCCAATTTGAAAACTGCGGGCATGCCTGAATTGCTTCGCGTCCTTGTTGAACAAAAGCAGGCAGGCGAGTCCTGAACCGCGGCGGGGCGCAGCAGATTCCTCGTCCGCCGGGCACTGTCGAAGGCGGACCAGCCCCGTGGGCGCATCTCGCTTCCGAATTTCGCCGCCCAACCATGGCCGAGATTCGCGCGGCGATGGCGACCGCTGCATCACCTCGAGCCCAAGATGTCGCCGATGGTGCGCTGCGGTCTGCTGTTCTCGCGGCGTTTTACGACGATGTCGATCGTGACGGCCGCGCATCAGTTGTTCTGACCCGTCGGTCGAAGAACCTTCGCAATCACAGTGGCGAGGTCAGTTTCCCAGGCGGTCGTCAGGAACCGGGGGAGGAGCTTTGGGTCACAGCGCTTCGTGAGGCCGAGGAAGAGATTGCGCTTGACCGAACGGCCGTCGTGTACCTCGGCGAACTCGATCACCTCCGGACGGTGACGAGTCGATCATGGATCGTGCCGTACGTGGCCGAAATCACTGACCCGCATGTAGTGATCCCAACGCTGCAGGCTGCGCCCGATGAAGTGGAGCTTATGCTTCACGTGGGGCTTGATGAATTGCTCAAAGATGGAGTTTTTCACGAGGAATTGTGGACATTTGGCGAGTACACGCGGCCGGTGTTCTTTTTCGAAATCGAGGGTGACACCGTCTGGGGGGCGACGGCAGCGATGCTCCGCAACCTGCTTTCGATCGTCACTGGCACCCACGATCCGAACGCTGAAATCTCGCATTGGGACGCACCGAACGCTGTCCTCCCGACCGGTCTCGGCGAGTAGAGTTCTCTCTTTCCAGCGGAGTGGGGCCCTTGCGGTCCAGTTCCGCCATTCCTCCCCCGGGGTTTCCCCGACGGATTTGAGCGAAGGGATCAGCAATGGCTGAAGTCGAGATCGGAATGGGTAAGTCGGGTCGTCGGGCCTACGGCTTCGATGACATCGCAATCGTGCCGAGTCGTCGAACTCGCGATCCTGAAGATGTCGAGATCACTTGGGAGATCGACGCGTTCAAGTTTCAACTCCCACTTATGGCCTCGGCGATGGACGGCGTTGTGAGCCCCGCAACCGCTATTGAAATCGGTCGAATTGGTGGCGTTGGCGTGTTGAACCTTGAAGGTCTGTGGACTCGCTACGAAGATCCCGAATCATTGCTCGAAGAAATCAGCAAACTTGATGTCGAAAAAGCCACGGCGCGTATGCAGCAGATCTACATGGAGCCCATCAAGCCCGAACTCGTAACCCAGCGCATTCGCGAAATCAATGCAGCAGGCGTTACGTCATGTGCGTCAGTGACTCCGCAGCGCACTGAATCGTTGAGCAAGGCCATCCTCGACGCCGAACTCGATCTGCTTGTCATCCAAGGCACTGTTGTTTCGGCTGAGCATGTGTCGAAGACCGCAGAACCGCTCAATCTCAAGAAGTTCGTTCGCGAAATCGACATCCCTGTGATCGTCGGTGGCTGCGCCTCATATCAAGCTGCGCTGCATCTCATGCGCACCGGTGCAGCCGGTGTTCTTGTTGGTGTCGGTCCCGGTCACGCATGCACGACTCGCGCGGTGCTTGGTCTTGGGGTTCCGCAAGCAACAGCAATTGCCGATGCACGCGCCGCACGCATGCGTCATCTCGATGAAACCGGTGTCTATTGCCAGGTCATCGCCGACGGCGGTATGGGAACCGGCGGCGACATCGCCAAGGCCATCGTGTGTGGTGCCGATGCCGTCATGATCGGTTCACCGCTTGCTGCAGCATCGGAAGCTCCTGGCCGCGGTTATCACTGGGGCATGGCCACGTTCCATCCCACGCTTCCGCGCGGTGCACGTGTGAAGACCGCCATTCGCGGAACGCTCGAAGAAATCCTTATCGGCCCCGCCAACGAAAACGACGGGCGCATGAACTTGTTCGGCGCGTTGCGCACTTCGATGGCCACCTGTGGTTACCAAACAGTCAAGGAATTCCAAAAGGCCGAGGTCATGGTTGCACCTGCACTGCAGACTGAAGGAAAGGCCCTGCAGAAGGCGCAGGGCGTCGGGATGGGTCACTGATCTTGAGCCCCGAATCGGCGGTAGGTCCCGTTCTTGTCGTCGATTTTGGCGCGCAATACGCGCAACTCATTGCTCGGCGCGTGCGTGAAGCGCACGTGTTTTCCGAAATCATCAGCCACAGCCTGACTGCGGCCGAAATTGCCGCAAAGAAGCCCGCCGGAATCATCTTTTCTGGTGGTCCGGCCTCGGTGCATGTCGAAGGCGCACCCTCTATCGATCAAGGCGTCTACGAACTCGGCGTGCCGATTCTGGGTATTTGCTACGGCGCACAGTTGTTGGCTCGAGATCTCGGTGGCGAGGTCTCTCGCACTGACCGTGGTGAATACGGTCGCACCGAACTCACCGTTACTGCCGACGACGTGCTGTTCAGTCCAGCCCAGCCCCGCACGCAATCGGTATGGATGAGCCACTTCGACACCATCACGGTTCCGCCTGTTGGTGCAACGGTCACCGCGTCAACACCGGAAACACCGGCGGCGGCCTATGAAGATGTGAAGAACCGCCGCTACGGCGTGCAGTTCCACCCCGAGGTTGTGCACACGCCGCATGGCCAAGAACTTCTTGAACATTTCCTCTACGACGGGTGCGGTCTAGATCCGTCATGGACAATGTCATCAATCATTGACACGCAGATCGAACTGATCCGCGCCCAGGTCGGCAGCGGTCGCGCCATTTGCGGATTGTCCGGCGGCGTCGATTCCGCCGTTGCGGCTGCACTCGTGCATAAAGCAATTGGTTCGCAACTCACGTGTGTGTTTGTCGACACCGGCCTTATGCGTCTTGGCGAAGGCGAACAGGTTGTTGAAACATTCCAGCGTCATCAGGGCATTGAACTGATCCATGTGCGTGCAGGCGATCGTTTCTTCGAACGTCTCGCTGGCCTTACCGACCCAGAAGAAAAGCGCAAAGCAATCGGCGAACTGTTCATTCGCATTTTTGAAGATGCCAAAGGCGGCCTTGACGACGCCAAGTTCCTCGTACAAGGAACGCTGTATCCCGACGTCATCGAATCGGGCACGAAGGACGCAGCCAAGATCAAGAGCCATCACAACGTTGGTGGACTTCCTGACGATATGGACTTCGAACTCGTTGAACCGCTGCGAGCATTGTTCAAAGACGAGGTTCGCAAAGTCGGAACCGAACTCGGTCTTCCCGACGAAATCGTGTGGCGCCAACCATTCCCTGGACCGGGACTTGGTGTGCGCATTATTGGCGAGGTCACTCCCGACAAAGTCGAGATGCTGCAGAAGGCCGACGCCATCGTGCGCGAAGAAGTGAAGGCCGCCGGCCTCGAACGCGAAATCTGGCAAGCATTCGCCGTACTTCCCGACATTCGTTCGGTCGGGGTCATGGGCGATGAACGCACCTACGGATTCCCGGCGATCATTCGTGCTGTCACCAGTGAAGACGCCATGACTGCCGACTGGGCGCGGCTTCCCTACGAGCTGCTCGAGCGCATGTCCTCTCGCATCATCAACGAGGTGCCCGGCATTAACCGAGTGGCCTACGACATCACCTCGAAGCCCCCCGGCACTATCGAGTGGGAATAGTCAGAAACCTTCAGGTTCAGGTTCCGGCGAGGCGCTCAACAATCGGCGCAAACGATTCGACGGCGTCAGCACCAACGGTGATGTACGACAGTCCCCATCTTTCGCGGCGTTCGATGATCGTTTCGCATAACTGATCAACGGTGCCGGCCAACGCGTGTGGTGACTGCAATGCCTGTGCGCCAGTAAGCCCGAGTGCCGGCGCAACCATTTCGGCGAATCCTTCGCGATCGTCGGTCACGACGGCAAGATGCACGCGAGTTTGCAGCTCAAGGTTGTCGTAACGATCACCCGCAGCATCGGCGATCCACTGCAACTTTTCTTCGGTGGCTTCCGCAGTGGCATTCGGTCCGGCTGATGCATCGATGACGCCAGCAGTGAGCGCAACGTTGATCCCGATGATGTCAGCCTCGCGGGCCGCAATCGTGAGCACCTTCTTGCCGCCGCCACCGATAAGGAATGGAACTGGCGATTGCAATGGTTTCGGCGTTCCTTCGTGACCGGTGATGTTGTAATGGTCTCCGTGAAAATCGACAGGTCCTGTTGCGAACAAGCCCTTGATGATGGTGATGGCTTCGGCCATGCGGTCGATGCGAATGCCTGGGCGATCGAGCGGAATGCCGGCTTGCTCATAATCGGTCGTCATCCAGCCGGCGCCAATGCCGAACTCGAGGCGACCACCGCTTAACAGATCGATCGTCGCTGCTTCTTTCGCGAGGATCACTGGGTGGCGGTAGTCGTTGCACCACACCAACGTTCCGATCTTGAGTGTGGTTGTGGCTTCGGCGGCCGAAACAAGTGCAGGCGTGATCGCGAACTGGGAATCGAGATGGTCGGCAATGGTGAGTGAGTCGTAGCCGAGCGATTCGACCTGACGGGCAAGCGCGCGCCACCGATCGCCATCGTCAGCGCTACCGGTAAAACCGCCGGGCGGTTCACTGGCCTGAATGCTGAATCGAAAAGGCTTTTGCCGGGGGAGTCGAATGCTCATCGCATTGCCGCTCCGGCGTCGATCGGCAGTGTGATGCCGGTGACCATGCGGGCTTCATCGGAACTGATCCAAAGCAGCGCGTTCGAGATGTCATCAACTTTTTGCGCGCCACCGTCGAGCGGCCGCTGGCCGGTGTAGGCGCCCGTGGTGCGCGGATCGTCGGCGATGATGCGCTGCACATCGGGGTCGTGGCCCATGACCGTGTCGACCGCGCCAGGATGAATGGTGTTCACGCGGATGTCGTACTGGCCGACTTCGAGCGTGAGCGAACGCATCAGACCTACAAGACCGTGCTTCGTGGCGGCGTAATGGCCGAGGTAGGAATAACCACGAAGGCCAGCAGCGGAACTGATGAAGGTGATCGCGCCACCGTTACCGGCTTCGATCATTGCGGGTAGTCCTGCCTTGACCGTGCGCCACACGCCGGTGAGATTCACATCGAGCACGATCGCCCAATGTTCTTCGGGAACTTCCCAGGTGCGGTAGTAACTCGCAACACCAGCATTGGCGACAATGACATCGAGGCGACCGAAGCGGTCGACGCCTTCGGCAACGGCTGCATCAAGCGCAGCCTGATTACGAACATCGGCCACATGAGCAACGATCCCGCGACCTTCCTTCTCGACCATTCGAGCGGTCTCGTGGAGGTCTTCCTCGGTTGCTGCTTCGTAGGCAACATCGGGAAGGATCGGCGCGCAGGCATCGACAGCGATGATGTTGGCGCCCTCGGCGGCAAACCGTCGGGCATGGGCCCGACCTTGCCCACGAGCCGCTCCGGTAATCAGTACGACCTTGCCCTCAAAGCGACCTTCGTTCCTGCTCACGCTTCCCCCTCGGTGAATGTGTCCCTCTTTCCTACTACCTAGAGGGCAGGTGGGGCAGAAGCGTTCTAGCGTTTGCTCATGGCGCCAGAGATTGCAGACCCACTCGCTGACTTCACCCGCGGGTCATTTACGCACGAGGGCGAGACCCACGAGGTCTTTCGCAGTGGCATGGGACCAGCGGTCATTGTGATGGCCGAGATTCCCGGTATCACGCCGAAGGTGGCGAACTTTGCCCGTCGAGTTCGTGAGCTCGGGTGCACGGTGTACCTGCCGGTTCTCTTCGGAACGCCTGGGCGCGCCGCGAGTGGCGGCTACATCGCCAAGTCGATGGCCAAGGGTTGTGTGTCGAAGGAGTTCGCGGCATTCGCCACAGGAAAAACCGAGCCGCTGTCGATTTGGTTGCGAGCGCTGGCCCGACACGCACACGCTGAATGTGGGGGCCCTGGAGTCGGAGCGATTGGCATGTGCTTCACCGGTGGTTTCGCGCTGGGCATGACGGTTGAACCTTCGGTGATCGCTCCGGTGTTGAGCCAACCTTCATTACCGCTTCCAGTTTCGAAGAAGGCGAAAGCGAGCATTCACCTTTCACCAGAGGATTTGCGCGTAGTCAAAGAGCGCGTTGTTAATGACGACATTTGTGTGCTCGGAATGCGTTTCACCAACGATCGAGCGGTGCCCGCTGAACGCTTCGCAACCTTGCGCCGAGAACTTGGTGACGGATTCATTGGCGTCGAAATCGATTCTTCCGAAGGCAACGAGTGGGGAAATCCCAAGAACGCACATTCAGTTGTGACCGAACATTTGGTTGACGAACCCGGTCATCCGACCCGGGCCGCGCTCGATCAGGTACTTGCGTTCTTCCGTGATCGCCTGTTGAACCCGGCTTGAGACTGCCCAGACCGTCACAAGGCGCCGGTAGGGTGACCGAGCCATGACTTCCCTTTTCGACGACGGTTCGTCGCGCCCGAACTCCGACCTTCTCGAGGGCCTCAATCCCGTCCAGCACGAGGCCGTGATCCATTCCGAAGGCCCGCTGCTCATCATTGCTGGGGCCGGTTCGGGAAAAACTCGTGTGCTCACCCAGCGCATTGCCCACCTGATCCGCGATCTCGGCATCTCGCCGTTCGAAATCCTCGCCATCACTTTTACCAACAAGGCAGCGGGGGAGATGAAAGAGCGTGTTGCTGCGCTCGTCGGTCCTGTGGCCGAGAAGATGTGGGTCTCCACCTTTCACTCGGCTTGTGTTCGCATTCTGCGTCGCGATGGCAGCCGACTTGGCTTTCCATCGTCTTTCACGATCTACGACCAATCCGATGCCGAACGCCTCACGGGCTATTGCATTCGTGACCTTGGCCTCGACCCGAAGAAGTTCCCTAGCCGTTCCGTACACGGTGCCATCTCGGCGGCGAAGAACGAAGGGCTCGACCCCGCAAGTTTCGCTGCTCGGGCTGGCTCCATTTTCGATCGCAAGATCGCCGAGGTTTTCGTCGATTACCAGGCCCGTCTGCTCAAAGCCGGCGCAATGGACTTCGACGACTTACTCGTCAACACCGTCAAGTTGTTCCGCGAACATCCCGATGTTCTCGAGACCTATCAGCGCCGTTTCGGCCACATCCTGGTTGATGAGTACCAAGACACCAACCATGTTCAGAACGAAATGGTGCTCATGCTCGGCGCGCAGCACCACAACGTTTGCGTAGTCGGCGATGGCGACCAGAGTGTCTACGGGTGGCGTGGCGCCGACATCACCAACATTCTCGACTTCGAAAACGCGTTCCCCGATACCACCGTGCTGTTGCTCGAACAGAACTATCGGTCAACGCAAACGATTCTCGACGCCGCGAACGCGGTAATCGACAACAACATGTCGCGCCGTCCGAAAGAACTCTGGACTGAAGCAGGTGCTGGTGAAGCAATTATTCGCTACCACGCCGATGACGAAGCCGATGAAGCGCAGTGGGTCGCGAATCAACTGAGTCATCTGCATGACAGCGGTCGCCGTTGGGGCGATTGCGCCATCCTCTATCGCACGAACGCGCAAAGCCGTCTTGTTGAGGAATACCTCATGCGCGTTGGTATTCAGTACAAGGTGATTGGCGGCACGCGCTTCTACGACCGTCGAGAAGTCAAAGATGCGCTGGCGTATTTAAAGGTCACGGTGAATCCAGCCGACGAAGTCAGCGTGAAGCGCGTCCTCAATGTGCCGAAGCGTGGCATCGGTGAATCCTCTGTTGGTCGACTCGACGTCTATGCGCGTAGTCACGAACTCACATTCTTTGACGTTCTGCGTGAAGCTGCCGCTGCAGGCGTTACCGGTAAGGCCCTAAAGGGAATTGAACAATTCCTTAAAGTCATCGACGAACTCACGTTGTTCGTCGACAAGGGCCCGGCAGCCGTTATCGAAGCCGCGCTGCAGCGTTCGGGATACGTCGAAGAGCTCGAGGCCGAACACTCGATCGAATCGGAAGGTCGTCTTGAAAATCTTGCCGAGCTCGTGGGGGCGGCGCGTGATTTTGGTTCCATCGACGAATTCCTTGAACAAGTCAGCCTTGTGGCCGATACCGATTCCCTCGACGATGACGATTCAGCCGTTGTGCTCATGACATTGCATTCAGCCAAGGGACTCGAATTCCCTTGCGTGTTTCTCATTGGTTTGGAAGACGGAATCTTCCCGCATATGCGCACGCTTGGTGATCCCGATCAACTCGAAGAGGAACGCCGTCTCGCGTATGTCGGGATCACGCGTGCCCGCGAACGTCTCTATCTGAGTCACGCCTGGGCTCGAACCATGTTTGGAAGCACGCAGTACAACCCGCCCAGTCGGTTCCTCGACGAAATTCCCGCCGAGCTTGTTGAGTCTGTGCAGGGGAGCCGTCGTCCATCGAGAAGTTCTTCCGAGAGTTCCTCTGGTCAAACATGGGGAGCGAACCGCGGTTCCGGTGGTTCCAGCGGTGGCGGCATTTGGGGCAGTGGTGGGCGCACGCAAAAAGACAACGACGATTGGTCGGGTTCGGTCATCGGTAGTGGCGGCCGTTCGCACCGTGACTATGTCATCGATGCGGCGCTGAAGCCCGCTCCTCCGGCTCCGAGCGGGGCCGATGCCATTGGTCTCAAGACCGGCGACGATGTCCGCCATGGCAAGTTCGGCGAAGGCGTGATTTTGGCCATCGAAGGGGCGGGCGATAAAGCCGAGGCCGTCGTGAGATTCCCGGGATTTGGGGAAAAGCGGCTCCTGCTGGCCTGGGCGCCGCTCGAGAAATGCTGAGGTCAGGGTTCATTTTGGGAACTCCTCCGAAAATGTTTCTGACGACTTGTCAGATCCGTTAGGGTGCCCTAACATTTTTCTTGTAAGGCATACCTAACACTCGACTCTCCCGAGGTCCACCATGTTCTCCAACTTCCTTATCGGTCTTCGCGAAGGTCTTGAGGCCTCGCTCATCGTCGGCATCCTTGTGGCATATCTCGTCAAGACGCGCCGCACCGAACACCTGCGCTTCGTGTGGGTCGGGGTCGGCATTGCGGTAGCGGTCAGTCTTGGGTCCGTTGCCATTCTTCAGATCACCTCGAACTCGCTGAGCGACACCGCCGAGGAAGCTTTCGCCGGCATCATGTCGATCCTCACCGTCGTGTTTCTCACCTGGATGATTTTCTGGATGCGTAAGACCGCGCATCTCATCAAAGGTGACCTGCACGAGAAGATGGATTCAGCTGTGGAAGTTGGTGGCGTCGCTCTCGCAGCTCTTGCTGCGGTTGCAGTCGGTCGTGAAGGACTTGAAACCGCGCTGTTCCTCTGGACGAATGATCAAGCATCTTCGGGAGCTGGTCACCCCGCTATCGGAGGACTGCTCGGCATCATCGTCGCTGTTGGTCTCGGCTATCTCATCTACAAGCGTGCCGTGAACTTCAATCTTTCAACGTTCTTCAAGATCACCGGTGTCCTGCTCATCGTGGTCGCAGCGGGTGTTCTCACCTACGCAGTGCATGAGTTCCAGGAACTTGGTTGGCTTCCGGGAGATGCATCGAAAGCGTTCAATATTTCATCGTGGTACGACGAATCAGCTTGGTATGGCTCGCTACTTCGTGGGCTGGTCAACTTCCGAGCAGAAATGTCGGTGCTTCAGGTCTTTGCATGGTTTGCCTACCTGATTCCTACAATGATCCTGTTCTTCTTGCCGTCTGGCTCGACGTCCAAAGCGCGGTCGAAAAGCGTCGAAGCTCAAATAACGGCGTGAAGTTCCCGGGGCTGCTGGACAATTCCGCCGGCGGGCTTTGCGATCTTGGTGAAGTGCAAATGGGTCATTACTTCGGAGACGTTGTTGACGCGCCTTCGCCCCGAAGGTCGACGATGACTTTGCCTTTGTCAGTGATCGTCACTGGGTAGGCGGGAAGACCAGTTCCGTCGCTGGCGATGGTCGCGCCATCGCATGGGTCGCGAAAGCTGGAGAGCGAGGGCTGCCAGGAGAGCGTGCAGTTACGAGCTTGGCCGGGGCGACGAGCATCGAATGCATACCAACCGGTTGTCACGTCGTCGCCGACGTGTTGCAAGAAAATGTCGCGCTTGCCGCTGGAAACGTCGGAGAACAGCAATGGACCGCCATCGGCAATGTTCTGTGCGCGCGCCGATGCCGAACCCGCGTCATAGGTGTCGGACCCGAGTTTTACCTCGACCTTGCCGGATTCGGTCAGAGCGGGGATGGCGACCACAAAGAGAAGGAGGACCAGGACGATCCCAAGCGCTACGCCAGCGACGGCCATCACCACCGACCGAGATGTTCGTTTGCGGCGTTCCTGCACGGGCATGACTCCAGTATCGCCCGATCTGGGATCAAAACCGATCACGCAGCGGGCCCGTTTATGGGAAGCGCGCCCCATGTCACTTTCACCGTTTGGGTATCGACCCCAAAGAGTGACTACGTTCTCAGCCGTGGATCTACTCGAATATCAAGGCAAACAGTTCTTCGCCCAGTTCGGCATTCCGGTGTCCGACGGGCGTCCGGTAACGACCGTCGACGAGGCCGTTGCCGCTGCCGAGGCAGTGGGCTATCCCGTCGTGGTCAAGGCCCAGGTACATGCTGGCGGTCGCGGAAAGGCGGGTGGCGTCAAACTCGCCAACAACGCCGATGAAGTCCGTGAGCACGCAGGCAACATCCTCGGACTCGATATCTCCGGACACATCACTCGCATCATCTGGATCGAGATCGCCTCGGACATCTCCGAGGAGTACTACGTGTCGTTCACACTCGACCGCTCGGCCAAGAAGCATCTCGGCATGCTTTCGAAGGAAGGCGGCGTCGAGATCGAACAGGTCGCTGTCGAGAACCCCGACGCGATCGCCAAGATCTGGATCGACCCGGTCGATGGCCTCACCGAATCGGTGTGTCGCGATTGGGTACTTGCTGCCAACCTCAACCCGTCGATTACCGACGGTGCGGTTGCGCTGCTTCTCAAGCTCTACACCGCCTACACCGATGGCGACGCCGATCTTGCAGAGATCAACCCGCTCATCGTGAAGACCGACGGCAAGGTGCATGCACTCGACGCCAAGGTCACTCTCGACAACAACGCTCAGTACCGTCACGAATGGGACGAGTACGAAGCCACGCAGGTTCGTGACGAACGCGAAGAAGCTGCCCATGCGAAGGGCCTGCAGTATGTGGGTCTCGACGGAACCGTCGGCGTTATCGCCAACGGCGCTGGTCTCGCCATGAGCACGCTCGACGTGGTCAACCAAGCCGGTGGCAAGCCCGCCAACTTCCTCGACATCGGTGGCGGTGCCAACGCTGAAGTTATGGCTGGCGCACTCCAGGTCATCAACGACGACCCGAACGTGAAGTCAATCTTCATCAACATCTTCGGCGGCATCACCCGAGGCGAAGAAGTTGCTAAGGGCATCATCGGCGCACTCGAGATGGTCAACATCGAAGCCCCGATTGTCATTCGTCTCGACGGCACAAATGCCGAAGAGGGCCGTGCGCTTCTTGCACCGCATCTCTCCGACAAGCTCGTCAGCAAGCCCACGATGCTCGAAGCCGCTGCGGCCGCTGTCGAACTCGCGAAGAAGAACTGAGGAACCCGTGAGCATCTTCGTAGACGAAAACACCAAGGTCATCTACCAGGGCCTCACCGGTTCGCAAGGACGTTTCTACGGTCTGCGCAATCGCGATTACGGCACCAAGGTTGTCGGTGGCACGAACCCCAAGAAGGCCGGTACCGATGTCGATGGCATCCCGGTGTTCGCATCGGTTGCCGACGCCGTTTCTGAAACTGGCGCTAACGCTTCGTGCATCTTCATTCCGGCTCCCGGCGTTCGTGACGCAGTCATGGAAGCAGCCGAGGGTGGCATCGAATTCATCGTGTGCATCACCGAGGGTGTGCCCGCACACGACGAAGCGTGGTTCTTCAACAAGTTGAAGCGCGACTTCCCGAACGTGCGCTTGCTCGGTCCGAACTGTCCCGGCATCATCAGCCCCGGAAAGTGCAACATCGGCATCACCGCTGGCGAAATCGCCAAGCCCGGCGGCCCGGTTGGCATCGTGAGCCGCTCCGGCACGCTTACCTACCAGGCGCTGTACGAACTGAAGCTTCAGGACATCGGTGTCACCACATGCGTCGGTATCGGTGGCGATCCGGTTCCCGGAACTTCTTTCATCGATTGCCTCGAAGCATTCGAGGCTGACCCCGACACCAAGGCCGTCATGATGATCGGCGAAATTGGTGGTTCAGCCGAAGAAGAAGCAGCCGAGTTCATCAAGAACAAGATGAGCAAGCCGGTTGTTTCCTACGTCGCTGGTGTGACCGCACCTGCCGGAAAGAAGATGGGCCACGCTGGCGCCATCGTCTCCGGCGGCAAGGGCACTGCCGCCGCCAAGATGGAAGCGCTTCAAGCCGCTGGTGTTCGCGTGGGCAAGAACCCCACCGAAGCTGGCGAACTTATGGTCGAGGTCGTTCGGGAGAACGGCTGGGCCTGAGCCTCATCACAGTTGTTGTACGAAGGCCCGGCTATTGCGCCGGGCCTTCGTCGTTTTCTCTAGCGTGTTGCGATGGCTGATGAAGGACCTCCGCATCTTGTTGCTGGCGAATTCGAAACATTGCGAGCGCTGTATGACTTCCAGCGCGATTCGTTCGTTCGAAAAGTCTCAGACGTAAGTGATGCAGATGCATCGCTTCGGTTACTTCCGTCGGACACCACGCTGGCCTGGCTCGTGAATCACTTAGCGTTTGTCGAGGAGTATTGGTTCCTGCACTGTTTCGCCGGACAGGAGTTCGCGGCACCCGATTACGAGCGTGGGCCGATCGGCGTTTCGCTTGAGAGCTATGCGCTGGCACGAAAGCGCGTCGATTCGGTGCTTGATGCGGCGACCGATCTCAATGCTGAGTGTGTGCAGGTGAGTAGGGGAGAGATGGTGAACCTTCGATGGGTGCTTGGACACATGCTCGAAGAGGTGGCTCGTCATGCGGGGCACGCCGACATCATCCGAGAATTACTCGACGGCGAAACTGGCCGCTGAACTTTCCCGTCACCGCTCAGGGCGGAGCGGTACTGTCGACCCATGCATGATGTGGTGATCAGCGGGGGACTGGTCGTCGATGGTTCGGGCGCCGAACCGCGACGAGCCGACGTAGCGATTGATGGCGACACGTTTGTTGCGATTGGTGACGACGTTGGCGTCGCAAAACGCACCCTCGATGCCGATGGGAGACTCGTGACGCCCGGTTTCGTCGATGTACACACACACCTCGACGCGCAATTGGCGTGGGATCCAATTGGAACGTCAACCTGTTGGCATGGCGTCACTTCGGTCGTGATGGGTAACTGCGGCATGACATTCGCTCCAGTAAAGGACGGCGACGCAGAGTTTTTGGCCAAGGCCATGGAATCGGTCGAAGACATTCCCGCTCCTTCAATTCTCGAAGGCATGCCGTGGACATGGACAACCCACGGTGACTACCTGCGCTGGTTAGACAGCGCTCCAAAGGGAATGAACTACGGCGGTTTTGTTGGTCACGGTGCTGTTCGCTACTGGGCCATGGGCGATCGTTCGCTCGATGCAGGCGCCGATCCCACTGATGAAGAACTCGCAGTGATGGTCGATCTCGTCGATGAAGCAATGCGATCGGGAGCAGTGGGGTTTTCCACATCGCGCACTGGGCGTCACGTCACTCGCGACGGTCGCAACGTGCCTGGTACCTGGGCCGTTGAACGCGAACTCGTTGCGTTGTCGTCGGTATTGCGGGCGCACGGCCGCGGAGTTCTTGGTTGCGCGCCACGTTTTGATGGCGAAGGTCCTGGCACCGATCGTGCCCAAAGCGAAGTGGCGATCATGGCGGAAATGAGTCGCGCCGCTGGCCGACCGTTCACTTTCAACCTCACCAACGTGCTCTCGGCTCCCAATCAATGGCGTGAAGTTCTGGATTTCGTTTCAGAAGCGAATGCAACGGGTGCAAACCTGCGGCCACAAACAACCTCTCGCAGCATCGGCGTGATCTTCTCGCTTGCTCATCACACGCCGTTTGGTCGCTTGCCCGGCTGGAAGATTCTCGAAGGAAAGACGCTCGAAGAACGTGTTGCGGTGTTACGCGACCCTTCGGTGCGCGCCCAACTCATTGCTGGTGGCGATGGCTCGGCTGGCCTCCGAGGTTGTCGCGAATATTTCGTGATGATGCCCGATCGTGGCGGGCGTTACGACTGCAATCCCGCGGAAAGTTTGGCGGCCTATGCCGAACGTGGCGGCACAACCGCCGTCGAGGCGTACCTCAATCTGATCGATGAATCGAACGGTGCGGTCACCCTCAACTGGCCGATTCTTAATCAGGACTTCCCAGCAATTTCGGAAATGCTCACCGATCCGCGGATGATGCTCGGCCTCGCCGATTCCGGTGCGCATGTCGGCCAAATTCTCGATGCCAGTCAGCCCACGTTCTTCCTCTCCTATTGGATTCGCGAGCGTGGCCTGATGTCGATTGGTGAAGGCGTGAACTGTCTTACTGGTCAACCAGCAGAACTCTTTGGCTTCGGTGACCGCGGCCGACTTGTCGAAGGAGCGAAGGCCGACATCAACGTGTTCGACCTCGACTCGTTGTTCCTTCCCCTGCCTACCTTTGCGCACGATTTTCCCGGCGGCGCTGGTCGATTCGTGCAACGTTCCGAAGGCTATGGCTGGACGCTCGTGAATGGCGAGGTCTTCATGGAGAACGGCGAACACACTGGCGCTCTGACGGGAAAGCCCCTTCTCTCGTCCTGATAGGTTCGGCGGCGTATGCGACTCGCCGTATTGGCTTCAGGAAGCGGAACCATCCTCGACGCCATTTGCGCGGCTGGCGTTCCCGTCGCAACGGTGGTGGTCGATCGGGAATGTGGCGCCCAAGAGGTTGCCGCCCGTAACGGGTTGCAGTGCGAACTCGTGCAACGACGCAGTTACGGCAAAGACTTTGACCGAGACGGCTACACCGCGGAACTTCTGGGTGTGCTCACTGGCTGGGATGTCGATCTCGTGGCTATGGCTGGTTTCGGCACCATTCTCGGCGTGGGAATGTTCGACGCCTTTCCCGGCCACATCCTTAATACCCATCCTGCGTTGTTGCCATCGTTTCCTGGCTGGCATGGGGTGGAAGACGCACTTGCCTACGGCGTGAAGGTCACCGGTTGCACGGTGCACATCGCAACCGAAGAAGTTGATGCTGGCCCGATCCTCGCCCAAGAGGCAGTCACGGTTGAAGCCGACGACACCGCCGAAACATTGCACGAACGCATTAAAGCCGTTGAGCGCCGCATTTACGTTCAAACAATTTCCGCCATCATCGAAAGGGGAAGTGTCCAGTGAGGGCTCTTCTGTCTGTGTACGACAAGTCCGGCATCGTCGAGTTCGCTCGCGAGTTGAATGAACTGGGTTGGGATCTGGTCTCAAGTGGCGGCACGGCACGTGTCATCGCCGAAGCTGGCATTCCCGTTACCGATGTTGCCGACCTCACTGGGTTTCCGGCAATCCTCGGCCACCGTGTCGTGACGCTGCATCCGAAGATTCACGGCGGCATCCTGGCCGACCCAACCAACGCTGAACATCGCGCTGATATGGAGAAGTACGGCATCGAAGCAATCGACCTTGTCGTTGCGAATCTGTATCCGTTTTCGGCGGAACCTTCGATTGAATTGATCGACATCGGCGGACCAGCAATGGTTCGCGGTTCGGCAAAGAATCATGCCCATGTTGCGATCGTTACCGATCCGACTCGCTACGGCGCAATCGTTTCGGAACTGAAAAGCAGCGGTTCATTGTCGCAAGCAACGCGAACCCAACTCGCGCGCGACGCCTTCGCGCACACCGCGGCCTACGACGCGGAAATTCTCGCTTGGTTCGACGCAGGAATGCCGGCCAAGGGTGAAACGGCAGAAGCACCGGCTGAACTTCCGGAAACGCTCAAAATTGAACTCAAGCGCGAGCAGGTTCTTCGATACGGCGAGAACCCGCATCAGGTTGGTGCTCGTTACTCATCAGCGGGCGAACGCGGTTGGTGGGACAGCGCCCAGCAGCACGGTGGCAAGGAAATGTCGTATCTGAATGTGTATGACACCGAAGCAGCGTGGCGACTCGTGCATTCAATCGGTGAGCGTCCCTCGGCTGTCGTGATCAAGCATGCCAACCCATGTGGCGTTGCTGTTGCCGACGACATCTTCGCTGCCTACACCCGCGCCCACGAATGCGATCCGGTCAGTGCTTTTGGCGGCATCATTGCGTTGAATCGAGTGGTGACCCTCGAGGTTGCGAAAGCGATCGCTCCGGTGTTCACCGAAGTTCTCGTCGCGCCCGGTTATGAACCCGATGCGCTTGCAGCGTTGCAAGAAAAGAAGAACCTGCGCATCCTCACCGCCGTTGCACCAGGCGCGCCCGGACTTTCGCTGCGTCCCATCGATGGCGGGTACTTGGTGCAGACACCGGACCCTGTTACTGATGACAACGCTGGTTGGACCGTAGCGACCGATCGTGCCCCGACCGATGCTGAGTGGATCGATCTAATCCTCGCCTGGCAGGTCGTTGCCAAAGTCACCTCGAACGCCATCGTTCTCGTGAAGGACGGGCAAGCGGTTGGCATCGGTTGCGGTCAGCAGAACCGTCGCGATGCCGGACACCTCGCTGCGGTGAAGGCCGAGGGTCGAGCCAAGGGCGGCGCCTATGCGTCCGACGCGTTCTTCCCGTTCCCCGATGGTCTCGATGCCGCAATCGAGGCAGGTGCCACGTGTGTGATCCAGCCCGGTGGCTCAATTCGCGACGAAGAAGTCATCGCCGCGGCAAATGCTGCTGGGCTCGCCATGGTCTTCACGAGCGAACGCCATTTCCGGCACTAATGGCAATCAAGGGGCAGGCGGACTAATCATGACGTGGTTAACAAATCTTCCTATCGGGGTATTGCTGTTTCTTACGCTGTTTATTGTCGGAATTATCTCGGGTGTCGCGTATTGGCTCCTTCATTCCCGCTTTGGTGACAACCGGGAACGAAACGGTATGGCGGCGGCCGCATATATGACAGCACTGGGAAGCCTTTTCGCGATCCTTACGGGCTTCTTGATCAACTCGGAATACGCGACTCTTCGTCAAGCTCAAAGTTTGGTGGGGAAAGAGTCCGCAGCCGCAAGCCGTCTTGCGTGGGCATCGGAAACACTTCCCTCGGTAGACACCGCACTTGTACAGCAGCGACTTGGGACATACCTCTTTGATTCGAATACGTCGGATTTCAAGGCGTTCGGATCCTCTGATGCAGAAGCGGTGCAGAACTCTGCGGGTTTCCAGTCATTGAGGGAACTTCAATCAATTTCGTTCACCATCGCCAGTCGCCCGTATGTGGATTCATCGACATCGAATGCAATGGAAGAGTCGATGGCAGAGTTAACCAATGTTCGTCGCGATCTTCTTTCCATCGCTGGAAGTCAAATGCCGCTCGAACTGTTGCTTCTCAGCGCGATAGCGGGTTTCGCTCTGATCATTAACGCGCTCTTTGTTGCACTTCGATCGGGGGGGAACACCGTCTACGTGGCGTTTGGAATCATCCTGATCGTGGCGCTCGATCTTGCATTAATTGTGGGTATCTCGGCACCGTTCCGCGGGCCTTTCAAAGTTGATTCCAGCCCGGTCGAAACAATGGCATCTGAGGTACAGTCAGGCCTCTATCTACCTTGGGTTGGTCCCGGAGACACGCTAAAGCCAAGTGCCAATGCCTGTAAGGACGATGCTTCAACTTGTGTTCGTATCGGCCCAGACGATCCGCTGCAGTTGGCGGCGTTGTTGCGACTCGGGTCGTCTGACGCTTCGGGCATCGATGCCTATCGTGGAATTGAACTTGCGATTGATTATCTCGATGGCACCTTCGACGGATCGCCCGGACAACTCCTCAATCGGGATGTTGCCGTGTGGAAACTTGATGACCGTTGCTCCGCTGAAGGAGGTCGATCAGGGGCTGGTCAGTTGTTAAACGATGAGCTACTCATTGCGACAATTGGAACAACGTGTTCTGGAGCGGCGTATCAGGCTGCTGAACCGCTGTTTTCTGAAGCGGGTGTTCTTCTCGTTTCAGCACAAAACACTGCCCCCGTTTTGACGGCGAAAGCAGACGGGGACAGTACGTATTTTCGAACAGCCCCAAATGACCTTATTCAGGGCGCGGTTGTCGCTGACTTTGTTGGTGGAGATCTTGGCCTTGACCGTATTGCCGTAGTTTCGGATGGGTCGGTGTATTCCGATGAGTTAGGAACCGTCTTTGAAGCGAAGGTTGGTTCGTACGGCGTAGCGATGACGAAGTCGTTCTCGGTCACCCCATCAAGCGATTTTTCAGCGCTTGCTTCGGAGATTATTGGCGGAGGTTTTCAGGGCGTGTACATGCCCGTGAATTCGCCTGTCTGCGAAAATCTGATGGATGCGATCGCGAACGCGCAAGGTGGTAATCAATTAGCAGTAGTGACAAGTGACGCGTGTGTCGTTACATCCTCAGTCTCCGCCGCAAATAGGGTCAATGCCTACGGGTCGGGCCCTGATGTCACTGCGCTTGCTAAAAATCCATTCTACGAAAGCGAGTACAAACCGGCGTATCTGTCGAGTTATGGGAAAGAGCCTCTTTCGGTGTGGAACACCTCTGCATTTGATGCGGCGAATCTTGTTTTCGACGCAATCCGTAGAGGGGCGATTGTGCAGTCTGATGGCTCACTACTTCTCCCCAGAAGTGCACTTGTAGAAGCAATGCGAGTTGTCGACGGTTATGGAGGGGTCTCAAATCGTCTTGCCTGCACGCCAACAGGGGACTGTGCTCAATCGGCGACGATTGGAATATTCCGCGCTCCAGCATGGCCGGTTGGTAGCTCCGCCCAGTTTGCGCAACCTGTCTTCTCAAAGACAAAGACTCTGGCTTCTGTCGTTCGTGGCAAGTAATCCGGCCGAGTTTGGCGAACCTTCGACGTCAGTCGGTCAACGAGGTCAGACTAGAGAAATGGAATCTCCGGTCCTTGGATTCAGCCATTTGCAGTTGAACGCGCGCGATGTGCGCGCCTCGGTCGATTGGTACTGCGCGGCGCTCGGCATGGAAGTCATGTCGGAACACGGCGATGTGGTTGCGCTTCGCCATCGTGAGGCTCGGCTTGTCATCGTGGTGTCATCAGGCGAACCCGATGTTGCCCATTCACCGATTGATCATCTGGCATTCGCGGTGGCCGATGGTCCGACGCTCGAAGCATGGGCCGCTCATCTTCGCGAGAGCGGGCTTGATGTTCCCGATGTCGTCGAGGAATTAGGTAAGCCGTCACTGCAATTGCGCGACCCCGATGGCAATGCCGTCGAACTAGTTGCGCCTGCGCCTCGTTAACTCGAGAAGGCAAACAAGTCGTAGCCCAGTTGGGCGATAAGTGACGCGGTTGCGTCGAGGGGTAGCCCAATGACGTTTGTGGGACTGCCATCGATTCGATGCACGAAAATCGCTGCCGAACCCTGCATTCCATAACCGCCGGCCTTATCGAAAGGTTCGCCGGTGGCGATGTACCAGTCGATCCAGGCGTCGGGCACGGGGGCGAAGGTCACGGCGGTGGTTACAACGGTTGACTCTTCTCGGCGAGTGCCGTCGGCCTCGATCAACAACGCACAAACGCCAGTGTGCACGTAGTGCACAGAATCGGAGAGTTTGCGCATGAGGGCGCGGGCATC
>CAMCTW010000026.1 GCA_945878645.1 Bifidobacterium breve | reverse complement strand
ATCGTGTTCGCTCCGGGTTCGAAGATCACGCGTATGCGCGATTATCTGTTTGCGAACAATGGCAAGCTGCGGTCGATCGTGTTGCCTGATCACCTCAAGGAAATTGGCCAGGTTTCGTTCTACAACGCTGGTCTTGATTCGATCACGATTCCAGGCACAGTGACCTCGATCGAGGCCCAGTCGTTCAACGGGAATCGGTTCACGTCGGTGACGATTCCTGCGAGTGTCACCTCACTTTCATCGAGCGCGTTCGACGGAAATGTCACGAAGACATTCGCCGATCCCGTTGTTTCTTCGGTCACCTACAACCTCAATGGCGGTTCGATGCCGGGTGGTGCGTCGGCGCCGACACAGGCCGACACGTTGCAGAACACATCGTTCACTGTTGGCAACGGAACTGAACCTGTGAAAGCTGGTTATGGATTCGGTGGTTGGGCCGACTATTGGGGCACGCTTTATGACAACGGGGATTCGTTCTCGATGTCTGGAGTTCCTGAGACGCTCACCGCCGTTTGGGTGGCTCCCACCTATTCGGTCACCTATGCCCTTGGTGGAGGTTCTGGAACGTTGCCGACGCAGTCGGCGCTCGAGAGTGGCGGATCGTTCCAGGTCGCGAGTGGTGCGGGCATCAGCTTCGACGGTCGTACGTTCCTTCGGTGGTCCGACGGGTCAGAGACCTACGTCGGAGGCGATACCTATGTCGTTGGTACTGATGACGTGACATTGACTGCGGAATGGTCAGTCAATGAAGCGCCCGTCCCTGAGAACGTTCTTCCTCCGGGGGCGTCTGAGAGCGACCTTGGTGAACCGACGAACATCACTCTTGGTGGATCGTTCGATATGACATTGACGTTGGGTTCGAACGGAACAAGCGCTTCGATTTTGGTGCCCGCTGGCGCGCTGCCTTCGGGCACGACGCTGAGCGTGTTCCCCGTTCTTTCAACCGGAGCGGTTGCTGCTTCCTTGCTTGATGGTCAAACCCTCGTGGTGTCCTTGGTTGTCACGTGGGCGGCTCCTGATGGCAGTGTGCCGGTGGCGGGGCAACCTTTGACGATGACCATCTCGAACGCAGCGATTAAGGCTGGCGATCAGGTATTTCAGTACTTGAATGGAGTTCTCAAACTCATGGGAACAGCAACACAGGACGGAACCATCACGTTCACCTTTGATGAAGACCCGACGTTCACCGTGGCAACACCCGCGGCGACGAACGGGGGCGACGGAGGGTCTGGTGGCACCGGCGGTGACGGTTCTGGCGGTTCCGACGGTTCCGACGGAACGGTTGAATCCTCTGACGGCATTACCAACGTGGTCGATGGAACCGCGACTTCGACGGGTGTGACTCTTCCCTACACCGGCTCAAACGTGAACACGCCACTTGGGATTGCCTTTGTGCTTGTCACCCTTGGCGGTGCCATGGTTCTTGGCACACGCCGCAAGAAGGCAAGCCTCGTGCGTAACGACGAGAACGAACTCATTTCGTAGAGCCTTGAAACTTGGAGGGAGTCGACTTCTCGTGAGGTCGACTCCCTCTGACTACGCGAGTCCTGTGGTCAGTGTGCGAATCTGATCTCGTGAATGCACCAGAGACTCGTCCCAGTGTTGTCGTAATCGGCGCGGGGATGGCCGGGCTTACGGCCGCACATCGACTTCAAGAACGTTGCGATGTGATCGTTCTCGATAAAGGACGTGGTGTCGGCGGTCGACTCGCCACACGGCGTATTGGCGATGCGACGATCGATCACGGCGCTCAGTTCATTACGACACATACTGATGAATTCGCTACAACGATTGCGCAACTGGTCGATAGCGGGGTTGTTGCTCCTTGGTTCCGCGGTCGCATTGGTCCGAACGGCGTCGTTGATCCCGATGGGCACAAACGTTTTCGAGGTGCTGCATCTATGAACGCAGTCGCGAAAGCGTTCGCGGTTGGCCTCGATGTGCGAACTGCTTCGCTTGTGTCATCTCTCGTCCACGACGGGAAATCCTGGACGGTGGTCTTGGCTGATGGGACAGAACTCCAGGCTGACGGCATTGTCGTCACGTCTCCGGTACCCCAAACCCTCGCGTTGTTGGAGAGCGGCGGTGTCGTGTTGACGCCAAACGATGCAGAAGCATTGGCGTTGATTGAGTACGACCCATGTCTCGCTTTCATGGCGGTACTCGACGGCCCTTCAGGACTCTCGGAACCAGGAGCGGTCGATCCCGTTGAAGGTCCAATCGATTGGATGGCCGACAATCAGTTGAAGGGAATTTCAGCTGTGCCAGCAGTGACGATCCATGCGACTGCTGATTTCAGTGCTTCGAACTTCGATGCGACAGATGACGAGATCGCTGACGCGCTGTTTGCTGCCGCTGGTCTCGCAGCAAATGTGGTCCCCGGTTCAGTGCAGATTCAGCGTTGGCGATACGCCCGTCCGTCTGTTGAGCATCCGGAACGATTCCTGCAACTCAGCGGTGTTCCGCCGCTTGTATGCGCGGGCGACGCATTTGGTGGCGCAAAGGTTGAAGGAGCGGCGCTCTCAGGTGCAGCCGCGGCAGAGGCGATCGAAAATGCTCTCGGCGGGAGTTCGTGACGACCCCGCTGGAGAAGGATTGCGTTGTGTGCGGGCGCACAATCACATGGCGCAAGAAGTGGGCGCGTTCGTGGGACGAGGTTCGCTATTGCTCTGATGCATGTCGCAAACGAGGGATTCAGCCAGTTGATCAGCAGCTTGAAACGGCCATTATGGATTTGCTCACGCAACGGCCACGCAACGCAACGATCTCCCCAGACGATGCTGCGCAATTGGTGTGCGGCGAGGACTGGGAACGAGTTACCGAACCAGCCCGCGCCGCGGCTCGTCGACTTTGCGTCGAAGCACGGGTTGTCATCACCCAAGAAGGCCGACGGGTTGATCCGTCGACGGCAAAGGGCCCATTTCGGATTGGTCTGACATGAGCGAAACGATGCTGCCGATTCCTGAACCCGGGCAAGAAGTGCAGTGGGTCGCGCAACATCTCGCGCATCTCTGCAGTGATGACGTTCGCAGGTCGGAGCGATTCGTTGGAACGCAAGCAGCAGCCGATGCTGCGCTTGAGGCGCTGGATCTCACGGGATACGCCGAGCGTCGCAACGAGGTAGTGCCGGTCTCGCAACGAGGAGCATCAGGACTGTCGCCCTGGATTCGTCATGGTCTTTTGCAATTGCCGCGTGTCTTCACCGCCGCCAAAGGCTCTGCTAATGATGTGCGAAAGTTTCGTGACGAACTGCGTTGGCAGGAGTACGCACGCCATCTCTATGCACGCTTAGGGAACGCAACAGGCTCGCCGTTGCGCAATGCACCTGTTGTGCGCTCAACGAATGATGCCGAACCTTGGGATCGATCGATGCGTTGCGTCGAAACGAACCTCGACGAACTTGAGCGTGACGGATGGATGGTGAACCAAACGCGTATGTGGCTCGCTTCGCAATGGTCGGTGCGAAATGGCGCCGACTGGCGCGTTGGCGAGCAGTACTTCTTCACTCATCTTCTTGATGGTTCTCGCGCTGCGAACCGACTTGGTTGGCAATGGACGGTTGGTGCGGGTTCATCGAAGGTGTACGGGTTCTCCCAATCTCAAGTTCGTCGGAGGGCCCCGGAACTTTGTGGTTCGTGCGACCACCGCGATGCGTGTCCGATCGGTGAGTGGCCAGATGAACCGGACCTTTCTCCTGTTGAACGCGACCCTCGACTTCGACGCGACCCCGATCCAGTGGTGACAGCGGGACCAGCACAACTTGAGCGTTCTTCGTCACCCGAAGTTATTTGGCTCACCGCCGAGTCACTGGGCGAGGACGACCCCGCACTGAGCGCGCACCCCGAACTGCCCGCAGTCTTTGTGTTCGATGAACCACTGCTGCAAACGCTTCAACTTTCCTCGAAGCGACTTGTCTTTCTGACTGATCGACTCGCCGAATTGGGAGCTGAGCGCACCATCGAGATTCATCTCGGAGATCCGGGGCAGGTTCTCGCCGGCAAACCTCTCGCCACCACGTTTGCTCCCGTCCCCGGTTGGAGGCGCCGGTCGCGCACGTTGAACCTCGCCGAGGTTCATCCCTGGCCGTGGCTGCAGCGACCGGGATCAGGGTCGGTCGCCAGTTTCAGTGCGTGGTCGAATCGCAGGTGAGTTGACGCGGAGGAGGTGTATCTTCTTCCTAATCGGAAGAGCTCGGGGGAGCGATCATGGGGACCAACGACGTAATGCTTGATGCTGACGTCATTGTCGTGGGGGCCGGCATGTCTGGTCTCTATGCGCTGAAAGTTTTCCGTGAGCGCGGGTTCCGAGTGATCGTGCTTGAACGAGCAGCCGGTGTAGGCGGCACGTGGTTCTGGAACCGCTATCCCGGAGCGCGTTGTGACATTCCGAGCCTTGAGTATTCGTTCGGCTTCGATCCCGAACTCGAACAGGAGTGGGAATGGAGCGAACACTTCGCGGCCCAGCCCGAGATCGAGCGCTATCTCAATCACATTGCTGACCGTTACGACCTTCGCCCGGACATTCGTCTCGAAACCGGTGTTGCCGCGATGACGTTCGATGAAAAGACCGACACGTGGGTCTTCGACACCGAAACTGGCGAACAACTGCGCTCTCGGTTCTGCGTCATGGGTACTGGCGGATTATCAGCGCCGCATCGTCCCGATTGGCCGGGTATCGACACTTTTGCTGGCGAGATTGTGCAGACAAGTTTGTGGCCCGAAGAGGGCGTTGCACTCGAGGGCCGACGCGTTGGCATTGTTGGGAATGGTTCATCGGGTGTTCAAGCCATTCCAGAACTCGCGAAAATGGCTGGTCATCTCACGGTGTTCCAACGCACCGCCGCCTTCACATGGCCTTCGCAGAACAAACCATTGACTGACAAGGAACAGGACGAGATCAAGTCTCGCTATCGCGAAGTACGCGCGCAGCAGTACGCATCGCCCCTCGCTACTGCGAATACAACGGGTGCAGTGATCTTTACGATTGCCGATCCCAATAAGCGCATCCTCGAAAGCACACCGGAAGAGCGCGAAACTGCTCTCGCGGAGCACGGATTCAGTGCTGCGCGCATCTGGGCCGATTCGGCCAAAGACCTCGATGCAAACGCGATGGCAGTGGAACTGTTTCGCGAGATGGTGCGTCGCACGATTAACGATCCTGAACTTGCCGATTCGCTTTCTCCAAAGGATTATCCGATTGGGTGCAAACGCCCGGTGCTCGACAACGGCTACTTCGAAACGTTCAACCGCGACGACGTGACCCTTGTTGACCTTCGCAAAGATCCGATTGTTGAAGTCGTACCGGAAGGCGTTGTCACCTCGACGGGTTTGCAGGAACTAGACGTCTTGATTTTTGCTACTGGTTTCGACGCAGTCTCTGGTGCGCTTACGCGTATCGACATGCGTGGCAAAAGCGGCCGTCTGTTGTGTGATGAATGGGTCGATGGACCGCGCACGTTTATGGGTTTTGCCGTCGCCGATTTTCCAAACATGTTCATGATCATCGGGCCAGGAAGCGTGGGCGTGCTGGCTACCTATCCCCCGCACATCGAACTACAGGTGGGTTGGATCGCGGACTTTCTCGATTATCTCGTGGCGAACGAGAAGACCCATGTGGAAGTCGAGTCCGAGGCGCAAGAGGAATGGTGTGCTGAAGTCGAAGCTGCTGCTGTGGGCTCAATGTTCACCGCACCCTCGTGCAACTCCTGGTACAACGGCGGCAACATCGAGGGCAAAGCACGCGTGCTGCCGATCTACCTCGGTGGCCTCGACCGCTTCATGGCCCGAGCTCGTGACTTGGCCGCAAACGACTACGAAGGCTTTTCAATTCACTAGCCCCACGGTTCTCAAGCCCTGCGATCAGACACATCGCTCAGGGCTAAAGCCGATTCATGGTGCGCGAGGGGGGACTTGAACCCCCACACCCTTGCGGGCACAGGAACCTGAATCCTGCGCGTCTGCCTATTCCGCCACTCGCGCGAGTGGACTACTGACTCTACTGCCCATCGATGGGCCTCACGAATCCAAAATCGCTGCCGGCATGCGGGATTCTGCCATTCCGGTTGGCGGCATTGGATGAACTCGCTGCGGCTCTAACCTATTTGCCGTGGGTCTCAAAGGGTTTGAACGTCGTCTTGAACATGCCGTGGAAGGCGTGTTCTCGCGAGTCTTCAAGAATGGCGTCCGCCCAATTGAAATCGGCCGCAAGCTCACCCGCGAGATGGACGATCATCGCACCGTCGATGTTCGAGGCCGCACGGTTGCGCCCAACTCATTCACCATTGCTATTGCTACCGATGATCACGATTCGTTCGTCGACATTGCTGATTCGCTGGCTCGCGAACTCTGCGATGCGGCTCGCGAACATGCGCGTGACGAGGCCTACGGATTCCTAGGCCCGGTTGAGATCGAACTTGTTGTCGACGACAACCAGCGCACTGGCACCTTTTCAATCGAATCTCGATTCCGGGAAGGCAAAGGTGGCGCCGGAGCCGGTTCACTGGTTCTGCCAAGCGGCGAGCGTTTCGTTCTGCATGAGCAAATGGTCAGCATTGGCCGCTTGCCTGAATGCGAGGTCACGCTGGTCGATCCGAACGTGAGCCGTCGTCACGCAGAAATACATCCGCGTGGCGTCGGATTTGTACTGGTGGATCTCGGTTCCACCAATGGAAGCACTGTCAATGGCGTGCCGGTACATGAACGTGAACTTCGTGACGGCGACGAACTCGGTTTCGGAAGTATCCGACTCACGTTCCAGGCGTCCTGACAATGGTCTCTGACCAACTGCTTCTGGTCCTGAAACTGTGCCTTCTCGCGCTTCTCTATCTGTTTTTCTTCCGTGTTGTTCGCGCGGTGTGGGCGGAACTTCGTCCTACTCCGCAGATACCCGCGGGCGGCGTGACTACTCCGGTTGCCGTGCCCATGCGCAAACGCGGCAAAGACGTGAAAAACGCCGCACAAACCCGTCAACTTCTCCTTCGTGAACCGGCGGAGCTCGCAGGCAAGACGTGGCCATTAGATGGGGAGGTTTCGATAGGTCGTGCCGCCGGTTGCCAAGTGACGATTGACGACACCTATGCATCGCAGATCCATGCACGCTTGTTCACTAGGGACAATCAATGGCAGATCGAAGACCTCGGTTCCACGAATGGAACATGGTTGAACCGACACAAAGTTTCGGGGCCGATGGTCATTAAGCCCGGAGATGTCGTGCAGATCGGTAACACCGTCATGGAGATGCAGTGACGCGTTTCGCCTGGGGAGCAGCCTCCGATACCGGTCGGGTTCGTCAGGCCAATGAGGACTCATTCCTTGTTGTCGACGGCCTCTTTGCGGTTGCCGATGGCATGGGCGGACATCAAGCAGGCGAGGTAGCGAGCCATCTGGCCCTCGAAAGTCTTCAGTCAGGGTTTACCGCTGCTGGCACTGATGTCTTGGTGCGCGCCGTCGAAGACGCGAACCGCATTTTGGTCGAGCGCTCAACCACCGATCCAGAACTCGCCGGAATGGGCACAACCCTCGTTGCGATGGCACTTGTCGAAGCTTCCGGTCGCGACGCAATCGGTGTTGTCAATGTTGGCGATTCTCGTCTCTATTTACTCTCCGACGGGAACCTTGCCCAGATAACTGAAGACCACAGCCTCGTCGCCACGATGGAGCGTCAAGGCCGCCTTACTGTGGCTGAAGCGGCGGTCCATCCTCAGCGGAACATCCTCACTCGTGCCCTTGGTGTCGATGGAACCGTGCTTGTTGATTCATGGGAGATACTCCCGGTCATCGGTGATCGTTATTTGATCTGCAGCGATGGCTTGTTCAACGAGGTCGACGAAAGTCGTATTGCAGCAACTCTTCGACGCCTCGCTGATCCCAACGAGACCTGTCGTGAACTGATCCGACTCGCTAATGAAGGTGGCGGACGCGACAACATCACGTGCGTCATCGTTGATGTTGTCGATGACGCCGGTCGCGATCCGAAAGCTGATCCCGCGAATCGAGTACGCAGCTCGCATACCGGCGGCGACCTCACCGTCCCAGAACCACCTGGAGCCGACCCGAAGCCGACTCGGGCCCCGGGAGTACTCCGTAGTTCTTACACTTGGCGCGTCGGTGTATTTATCGCTGCATTCGTTTTTGTGGTTCTCACCGGATTCGCGTTCATCTGGTGGACGGGCACGAAGACTTGGTATGTCGGCGTCGATGGCGACAAGGTCGCGATTTTTCACGGCAAGCCTGGCGGCGTGCTGTGGATTGAACCGACTCTGGCTGAAGATTCTGAACTCTTGATCGCCAACGTTCCTCGATCGGCTGTCATCGACGTGCAAAACGGGGTCGAACAACCTTCCCTTGAGTCGGCTCGCACCTATATCGATAATTTGATTGAACAGAACCTAAAAGCGTCAACAACCACGACCCTCGCAGCTTCGTCGGGTGCACCAACGTCGAGTACAACTACAACGACTGTGCAGTGAAGCAGTGACGCGCCGACGCAACACTGAACTGGGCCTGATGTTGATGACAGTCGTCATCGTTTGTGCGGCCTACGTATTAGCGAGTCTCGGTTCTGATTCTCGCATCCCGGCGAACATCATTCCGTTTCTGGTTGCCGTAATCGCCCTATTCATGGGCGCGCACTTTGCCGTGCGAAAGTTGGCGCCAGGTGCTGATCCGATTCTTCTTCCGACAGTGACACTGCTGAATGGACTTGGCTACGTCGTCATTGCGGGCCTAAATGAAAAACTTGCAGCGGCGCAGGCGACGTGGACGGCGATCGGTATTCTTGGGTTTGTTCTCACGCTTTGGTGGGTAAAACGACCGCGTGATCTTGAGCGCTATCGGTACACGTTCGCTCTTGTTGGTATCGGCCTTCTCCTGCTCCCGCTGGTTCCGGGTTTGGGTTACGACGCGGGATCTGGGAGCAAAATCTGGGTGAAACTTGGGCCGATCAACTTTCAGCCCGGCGAGATCGCCAAGGTTGCTTTGGCCATCTTCTTTGCGGCGTACCTTGCTGATCAACGTGAGCTGATTGCAACGAGTCAATGGAAAATTGGACCTCTTCGACTTCCGCATCCGAAGTACTTAGGACCAGTGCTCATAGCGTGGGGCATCACCCTGCTCGTGATGTTTTACCAAAAGGACCTTGGATCATCGCTGCTTTTCTTCGGGCTGTTCTTGGTGATGATCTGGGTTGCAACGCAACGCACATCGTTCCTCGTGATTGGTGGAGGACTCTTTGCTGCGGGCGCAGTCTTCGCATGGAGGACTCTCGATCATGTGAAAGTTCGCGTTGACATTTGGCTTGATCCGTGGAAAACGCCAAGCGGGGATGGATACCAAATCATCCAGGGAATGTTTGCCATGGCGTTTGGAGGTCTTACTGGAACAGGCCTCGGTCGTGGCGGTGATACCCGCATACCCGCAGCGGAGAACGACTTCATCTTTGCCGTGATTGCCGAGGAACTCGGACTGGCGGGGGGTTCATTAATCATCGTTGCGTACTTGTTGGTAATCGGTTCTGGTTTACGTATCGCCGCAGACACCGATCAGGTTTTCGACAAGCTGTTGGCGACAGGTTTCACTCTGCTGCTTGGTTTGCAAGCGTTCATCATCGTTGCTGGTGTGCTCCGTCTTCTGCCGCTCACTGGTGTTGCGCTTCCCTTCATTTCCTACGGCGGGTCGTCGTTGGTTATGAACTACGCCATCCTTGCGCTTTTGTTGCGCATTAGTGATCAAACTTCAAAGCGAGCGATGAATCGTGCGGCGGCGGAGGTGGCGGCATGAATCGGAACATCATGAAACTTGGGGTTGTTCTTGTTGTCCTTTATGTCGCCCTGTTTGCGAAACTAAATTGGATTCAAGTTGTCGATAAGAACAGCCTCGATTCGAATCCGCTGAACACGGCTGAAGTTCGTCGTGATTTCAATCGACCTCGTGGGACAATTCTTACCGCCGACGGAGCAGTCATTGCGCAGAGTGTTGCGAACCCAGACACCAGTTCTGAGTTCAAACGAATGCGTGTGTATCCCGAGGGCGAACTCTTTGGTCAGACCACTGGCTATTTTTCGTTTCGGTATGGTTCATCAGGTCTTGAGCGGCAGTACAACGACGAACTCTCAGGTTCCACATTCGATCAACAGATAGAGGGTTTTGGGGACCTTTTCGTTGCTCGTGAAAACATTGGCAACGTTTCCATTTCGCTGCGCAAAGACATTCAGGAAACTGCGCGAACGCAACTCGGCAATCGTGAAGGTTCGGTTGTTGCTCTCGACCCCCGCACCGGGGCAATCCTGGGGTCGTGGAGCTGGCCGTCCTATGACCCCAACACCGTGAGTTCTCTCGACAAGACCATCGCCGAAACGTCATGGAAGATGCTCAATGCGGCACCCGGCGTTCCCATGCGTGCGCACTTCTACCAAGACCGTTATTTCCCGGGTTCAACTTTCAAAATTGTCACTAGCGGTATCGGTCTTCAGACCGGCAAAGTCACCAACACTGAACCGGTGTATCCATTCACGAATGGATACACGCCCGAGGGGACGAATAAGCCGATCATGAACTTCGGTGGCGAAACCTGCGGTGGCACATTGCCCGAAATTCTTCGGGTGTCTTGTAACTCGTCGTTTGCGCAAATGGGCGCAGAGACGATCGGCGCGGTTGACATGGTGGCTGGTGCTGGTTCCTTTGGATTCAATGCGACGGTTCCGATCGACATGCCTGATCCGGTCAAGTCGGTGTTCCCCACCAATGTTGGAAACAATCAGGCCAAACTCGCCATGTCCTCAATCGGTCAGAACGATGTGCAGGCGACGCCATTGGAAATGGCGATGGTGGCCGGAGCAGTTGCCAATGGCGGGGTCATGATGAAGCCGCACTTCCTGTTCGAGGTTCGCAACGTCCGAGGCGATGTTGTCTCGTCGTATGCGCCATCAAAGTGGCTCACCCCGATGTCGTCCTCAGCGGCAGCGACACTTTTCGATGACATGGTCGGCGTTGCGAAGGGCGGAACGGCAACAGGGATAGCTATTCAGGGCTGCACCGTTGGCGGAAAGACCGGTACTGCCCAGCTCGGCACCGATCCTCCCAAGAGTCACACATGGATCATGGGCTTTGCTGGTCCTCCCGGGAAACCGCCCACGGTGGCGGTGGCGGTTGTCGTCCTCAATCAGTCGGGCGGCAGCGAGGCCACGGGTGGTCGAATCGCTGCGCCTATTGCCAAAGCGGTGCTCCAGACCGCGCTGGCTGCGCAGGGTGGCTGCTGAAGGGGAGATTCCTCGGCGGAGTGCGATGTACTGCTGGCAAATCGGTCCTAGTCTTTGCGTCGATGAGTGACACTCCTGCGGGCCCCACAGTTTTCAACGATCGCTACGAACTGCACCGGAAGTTAGCGCGAGGCGGCATGGCCGATGTTTACCTCGCTCGAGACCTCCTGCTTGATCGACCCGTGGCGGTGAAGGTCCTTTTCACCGAGCATGCGCGTGACGCCTCGTTTGTTGAGAGGTTCCGCCGCGAAGCGCAGGCTGCGGCGAATTTGAATCAGCCGAACATTGTCGCGGTCTACGACTGGGGTCAGCAGTTCGGCACCTATTTCATTGTTATGGAATATGTCGAAGGTCGTCCGCTTTCGGAAATTATTCGCACCGAAGGTCCGCTTCATCCCAATCGCGCTGCCGAAATCACTGCTGATATTGCGGCGGCACTCGGCTTCGCACATCGCAACGGCGTAGTTCATCGCGATGTGAAGCCAGGAAACATTCTCATCACACCCACCGGTCAAGTGAAGGTCGCCGATTTTGGTATTGCGCAGGCGGCAACCACCGGCGATGCGGCTGTGAATCTCACTCAAGCTGGTTCTGTGATGGGTACAGCGACCTACTTCTCCCCCGAACAAGCACAGGGTCATGCAGTTGATCCGCGTTCAGATCTTTATTCACTCGGTTGTGTGCTCTACGAAATGCTTGCTGCGCGTCCGCCATTTTCGGGTGATTCACCTGTAGCGGTTGCCTATAAGCACGTTCAAGAACAGCCCGTTGCTCCAAGCCGCATCAATCCAAATATTCCTCCCGCGCTTGAAGCAATCGATCTCAAATTGCTTGCCAAAGATCCGGGTCAGCGATACGCGTCTGCTGAGGATCTTCGTTCTGACCTTCGTCGTTTCCTTGAAGGTCAGCCAGTTCTCGCTGCTGGTTTGATTGCCGGCGGTGCTGGCGCAGCGGCCGGCGTTGTGATCGGTGCCGGTCTTGCCGGAGCCACACCAGCTGATGCAACAGCAATGGTCCCCGCCGCTACTGGCGCTGGCGGCGCTGGCTTCGGTGGTCCGCCCACAACTTCCGGTGAATACATGCCGCCTCCGAAGCAGAATCGCACGGGCCTTTATGTCGGGCTCACCATTGGCGCACTTGTTCTGATCGCACTCATTTTGTTCTTCGTCGGTTCAAGCATGGGCAAGTCGGTTGTAAAAGTCCCAGTTCCTGATGTCACCAGCAAGAACGTCACCGATGCCACAAATGCCCTCAGCACTGCGGGTTTCAAGGTGTCCGTCAAGAACGTTGCTAATGACACTGTTCCCGCGAATCAGGTGTTTGAGCAGTCACCTAAGGGCAATACCAATGCTGGTACAGGTTCGACGGTAGAGATCACGGTGAGCTCCGGCATAGGCGATGGCACGGTTCCCGATGTCGTGGGTCGAACCCAGGCCGCAGCGGAATCGTTGCTGAAGACCAACAACTTCATTCCTGAAGTTAAGGAAGCTTCCAGCGACACGGTTGCGAAGGGAACTGTTATTTCTCAATCGCCGAGTGCGAATGGGAAGGCCACGAAGAACTCGGTAGTGACAATCACGGTGTCGAGTGGTGCGGGCGAGGTGTCTATTCCAAACGTTGTCGGACTCACTGCTTCAACTGCATCAAACCAACTTGGTCAAGCTGGTTTCACGGTGACAACAACATCGCAGGCATCATCAACGACGCCCTCGGGAAGCGTGATCAGCACGAACCCGACCGCAGGAACAAAAGCGGCGAAGGGGTCTGCGGTTGCCATCGTTGTTTCGACTGGACCGCCGGCATCAACAACCTCTTCAACGACGACGTCAACAACCACAACAACGACGCCTTAATTCGATCGCAGTCTTCGGGCTGAACCGTTTCGTTCGTGCAAGTGGCCTAGTGGCCTAGTGGCCGCAGCGTTCAAGGAAGTTGCCGACGAGTTGATGACCGCCCGCGGTCAGAATTGATTCAGGGTGGAACTGCACGCCTTCAACATCGAAGTCACGATGGCGAAGTCCCATCACTAAACCGTCATTGGTTTGTGCGGTGACCTCAAGACACTCGGGCACGCTGTCGCGCTCAACAACAAGTGAGTGATAGCGCGTGGCTTCGAACGGGTCGGGAAGTCCGGCAAAGACACCTTTGCCTTCGTGCGAAATAAGTGATGTCTTCCCGTGCATGAGTTGTGGCGCGCGCACAACATCGCCGCCGTACACTTGACCGATGCATTGATGGCCAAGACAAACACCGAACACAGGAACGCGACCAGCGAAGGTGGTGATGACCTCGTTGGAGAGGCCGGCATCTTCGGGACGGCCTGGGCCAGGGCTGATGAGCACGCCATCGGGAGCGAGTTCTTCGATTTGCTCGATCGTGAGCGCGTCGCTGCGATGCACTAGCGGATCAGCTCCTAACTCGCCCAGATATTGGACCAGGTTGAAGACGAACGAGTCGTAATTATCGAGGACAAGGATGCGTGCGGCCATCGACGGAGGACCCTATCGGCCGGGGCCGGTCGCGCCTGACGAGTTTCCCGGCGACCGCTACGCTCAGCATCTATGGCTACCGATAAGCGTCCTGCTCCTTCTCGTCGCACCGGCGGTCGTGTCACCCCAAAGGGCGGCCCGACCAAGAAGTCAGTCGACTCTGCCCATGACGGGCCGGCAGCCTCAACTCGCTATACGCCGCGATCGGCAGCGGTCCACGCCCCCAGCCCCGCATGGTTGCCGGTGGTCATGCTTGCTCTGTTCCTTCTTGGGCTGTTGGTGATCTTCTTGCACTACGTGGATCTGTTCCTGCCCGGTGCAGTCAGCAATTGGTGGCTTCTCGGCGGATTGGGCTTCATTCTCAGCGGGATCATCGCCGCAACGCAGTATCGATAGCTGTTTGCCCAGAGGCCAAAGTGCGCCCGAACTACGGGTAAACGCCCGGCGAACACTCCCATCGTTGTCCACAGACCGTGGAGAACGATCTAGATGTCGTCAATGGGCGTCATCATGACCATGTCATCCTGACAATGCCTTGGTGCTTCAGGATCTTGGTCGGGAGCAACGGTCATACGAACTTCGGTTCCGCAGATTTCACAGCGGTACGTGATCTTCACTTTTCGCAGTTCACCCACAGGGGGCGGTTCGGGGATGGGACGGGCCATTCCGCCCAACATCAGGACTCCGATGCGGAGGATGAGCCACGCTGCGCCGGCGGCGACGATGACCTTGATGGGCTCGTAACCGACGATGAGGCACGCGACGATGCCGATGATGATGAGGCCATCGATGACTGGGTGTTTGGGACGCCAACCGCCAGAGCGTTCTGGCTGATCCTCGCTGGTCATACGGAGAGGTTAGAGGCGTTCGATGATGGTGGCGTTCGCAAGGCCCCCGCCTTCGCACATGGTCTGCAATCCATAGCGCCCTCCGGTGCGTTCAAGTTCGCAGAGCAAGGTGCCAAGAAGACGTGTGCCGGAAGCCCCGAGCGGGTGGCCGAGGGCAATGGCACCGCCGTTTACGTTGACCTTGCTCATGTCGGCGCCGAGTTCGCGCTGCCATGCAAGAACAACTGGAGCGAACGCTTCGTTGATTTCGACGAGGTCGATGTCGTCGAGCGACAAGCCTGACTTCTCGAGAATCTTTTTCGTCGCAGGAATCGGTCCGGTGAGCATGATGCGTGGATCGACACCTGCGAGCGAGAAGGAATGAAAGCGCGCTCGTGGGGTGAGACCAAGTTTCGAAGCCGCCGCTTCACTCATGATGAGGGCTGCTGACGCGCCATCAGTGATCTGCGATGAGTTGCCCGCAGTGATGACCCCGTCGGGAGTAAATGCGGGTTTCAGAGCAGCGAGTGACTCGGCAGTCGTGGTGTCTCGGATGCCTTCATCGTTGCGCAACATTCCGTCGGTGGGAATGATCTCACCTGAGTCTTTGTCACGTCGCCGCGCTTCGACTGGATGAATCTCTCGTTCGAAACGACCCTCGTCGCGGGCACGGGCTGCGCGCTGTTGCGATTCAGCGGAAAACTCATCGAGTTCTTCTCGGCTGAGGTTCCACTGCTGGGCGATGAGCTCGGCTGATAACCCTTGGGGGATTAGACCGCCAGCATCTTTGTATCGCGCTTCAACTCGTGAGCCGAATGGGAAACCAACACCTTGACCAAACGACGCGCCCATAGGGACCAAGCTCATGACTTCAACGCCGGCAGCGATCACAATGTCGTGCACGCCGGCCATGACACCTTGCGCCGCAAATGCTGCTGCTTGTTGCGATGAACCGCATTGGCGGTCGATAGTGGTTGCTGGAACAGTTTCGGGAAAGCCCGCCGCTAATGCCGCATTGCGGCCGATGTTTAGTGACTGAGCGCCAACCTGCGAGACGCAACCCATGAGCACGTCTTCGATGAGTGCGGGGTCAAGATCGTTTCGTGCAACAAGGGTTGAAAGAACCTCTCCGGCGAGATCGGCAGGATGCCAACCCGATAAGGATCCATTTCGCTTGCCGCCAGGGGTGCGAACGACGTCAACGATGACTGCATCAGGCACGGTGGTCTCCCGGGTGGTGGTGTCCCGGTCGGCTGACCGGATGGTTACAGCGTGCCAGCGTCGCGCTGGGACTGCACAGGATCGTCATCTTCCCAGATCTCCTGGATCTCTTCGAGCGACCGCCCCTTGGTTTCGGGGACGGTTTTCCAGATCCAGACATAGGCCACGACGGCGAAGAAACCAAACAAATAGAAGGTTGCCGAGTTGCCGATCTTTTCAATCAGGGTGAGGAAGAACTGGCTCACGAGCCAGGCCGAACCCCAGTTGACAGCAGTTGCTACTGACACTGCGCGGCCGCGGACGTGGTTGGGGAAGATCTCGTTGATGACGGTCCAGACGACGGGACCGAGCGAGAACGCGAACGAGGCGATGAAGACAACGAGGGCGACGAGCGTGACAATGCCTGCGGTCGTGGGGCCACCCGTTCCGGCACCGCTCGTGTCGGCGTTCTCCATGAAGTGGAAAGCAATGCCGACTGTCAAGAGCGCAGATGCCATTCCGACTAGGCCGGCCAAAAGAAGAGGACGACGGCCAAATCGATCGACGTAGATAACAGCAATCAGCGTGGCCAAAACATTCACAGCACCAATGGCCCAGGTTGTTGCGGCGGCCTGATCTTCGGGTGTCGAGAAACCCGCTTCTGCAAAAATTTTGTTGGCGTAATAGATGATGGCGTTGATGCCCGTGATTTGCTGGAAGACAGCAAGGCCAATGCCGATCGTGAGTGGCTTGCGAAGTTTCTTCGAGAAGACCTCGGCCCATGTTGCTTTTTTGGCGTCGTCTTCTTGCGCAGCCTTTTCGATTTCCGCGACCTCTGCTGCGGCATCGACGTCGGGACGAACTTTGCTGAGGGCCTTGATTGCATCGTCGCGACGACCGACCTTCACGAACCAACGAGGTGAATCGGGCATCGGGAACATGACGACAAACAGGAGAACCGCGGGAACAGCAGAAACTCCGAGCATGACGCGCCACATGTCGTTGTTGATGAGTGCTTGATCAACGAGGTAGGCGATGAAGATACCGATAGTGATGGCGAGCTGATAGATGGAAACGAATCGACCACGAAGCCGAGTTGGGGCCTGTTCCGCCGCGTAGAGGGGTGCAGCGACAGAAGCAACACCGACACCGAAGCCCACGATGAGTCGGCCGATGATGAGCACGGTGGTGTTGGGGGCGAGCGCTTCGAAGAGCGCCCCAATTGTGAAGAGAACGGCGGCGAGAAGAATGGTGACGCGCCGGCCAATTTTGTCGGCGAGCACGCCGGCGACGAGTGCTCCGACCAATGCGCCGAGGGTGACCCAGGACGTAATGATCTGGATCATCGTTGTGCTTGCGCCGAACGACTTCTGGATTCCTCCGAGTGCGCCAGCAATGACACCTTGGTCATAGCCAAACAACAGACCCGAAAGCATGATGACGGCGCCAACCAGCAACAGCCAGATGCCCATCTTTGGCTTCTTATTCGTCGCGCTTGAGGTTTCGGTGCTTACGTCGTCGGCCATTGTTCCCCTTCGATCAATGGGGTAACGCTAGGCGTAGTTTGTTGACTGATGTCGGACTGGTTGGAGTCTGTGGCCACCGAGCCGCGACGGGACTAGCGACTGTTCCACTGACGAACGGCAGGTGTCTCGCGTTCCCAACCGAGAATGCTGAGAGTGGCCGGATCAAGGATGAATCGTTGGCCCTCGACCGGGTCGAGTTCACACCAACGAGCAGTCAGTATGCGGAGGATATGTCCGTGGGCGAACACGATGACATTTCCCGATTCGTTACGAACTCGTTCGATGACACGATCGGCGCGCTTCGAGACCTGCTCGATGGCTTCTCCGTTGGGACAGGTGCCACTCCAGACTGTCCAGCCGGGAACTGACTCGCGAATTGTCGTAGTCGTTACGCCCTCATAATCGCCGTAGTCCCATTCCTGAAGGTCGGTATCGATCACTGCACGATCAAGAAGGCCCGCAAGTTCACAGGTTCGTTGCGCGCGTTGCAGAGGGCTACACAGCACAAGTGAGAAGTCGATGTTCGCCAAGAGCGAGCCTGTCGCTCGCGCTTGGTCCTCGCCTTCAGCGAGGAGGGGGAGGTCGGTTCGACCCGTGTGCTGACCACTTCGGCTCCATTCGGTCGCGCCATGGCGAACGACGTACAGCAGTGGATGATTGGTAGAAATGCTCACGAGTGGGAATGGATCAGTGGTTCGCTGGGCCATCCGCCGTTGTTACGTGTGAGAGCTCGAGCTTCCTTCGGCCCCCACGAACCTTGCGCGTACTTCTCGACCGGTGGGAAGTCAGTGAGGATGCGCTCGACAATTCGCCAGGATTCAAGAACAGAGTCTTCGCGCGCGAAGAGTGTCGGGTCGCCTTTCATGGCTTCTTCGATCAGAAGCTCATACGGTTCAGGTCCGGTGTCACGTCGTTCCTCGGGGGGAGGAGCAAGCGTGATGGCTTCGGGCATCATCGTTTCGCCCGGTTCTTTATGGAGCCATGTAATGGCCGCGAAGTTTTCGGGCTTTGCTTCGATACGAATTGAATTGTTGGGGACATGATCGTGGTCATCAATCCACAATGGCCGTGGCGGGCTTTTGAATTCGATTGTCATCTCGGTAACGGTTTCGGCCAACGCTTTGCCAGCGCGGAGATAGAACGGAACACCGCTCCAGCGCGGTGAATCGATATCGAGCCGGAATGCTGCGTAGGTCTCAGTATCGGACTTGGGTTTCACACCGACGACATCGAGATAGCCGTCGTACTGGCCGCGCACAAAGTTCTTTGGCTCAACAACTCGACAGGCTTCAAGGACCTTTCCCTTTTCATCGCGAAGAGATTTCGAGTGCTCGTTTACTGGTTGTTCCATTGCGAGCAAGGCAACCATCTGCAGTAGATGGTTCTGCATGACGTCTCGCATGGCGCCAACCGAGTCATAGAACGAGCCACGGTCTTCAACACCGAATGCTTCGGCCATCGTGATCTTCACCGACGAAACAACATTGCGGTTCCAGAGTGGTTCAACGATTGCATTTGCGAAGCGCGTTACAAGAAGACTTCGGAGTGCTTCTTTTCCGACGAAGTGGTCGATGCGAAAGATTGCGGACTCTGAGAAGTATTCGTGGAGCGTGGCGTTGAGGTCGACTGCGGAGTTGTAGTCGCGTCCGAAAGGCTTTTCGATAATCAGACGAGCGCCTTCGGCAAGGCCGCAATTGGCGATTCCGGTGGCAACTGTGGCGAAGAGCGACGGTGGAACAGCGAGATGGAAGATCGGGTGCTTGGTGCCCCCCGCTTGACGAGCGAGTTCAGCAAAGGTCGCAGGGTCGGCATAGTCGCCAGTGACGTAGGACATCTTTGAAGCGAGACGGTCGAACGCCGCCTGATCCCATTCCTCGCCGGCCTCAGCAATCGCAGCGCGGCAGTGACTGCGCAGATCGTCGTCGGTCCAGGCCTCACGGGCGACCCCAATGACCGGAATCCCGAGACGGCCTCGGCATTCGAGGCGGTAAATCGCAGGGAAGAGTTTCTTCTTGGCGAGATCTCCGGAGGCACCAAACATGACGAGGAGGTCTGAGATGGGTGCGTCGGTCAACGATTGCAGCGGCATGGGGTCTCCCTAACGAAGCCGTGGGCGAGCCTCAAACTACTCAGTGCCGGCCGAGGACGGTGGTGACGTTGCAGCAAAGGGGTGGCTGAAGTCATAGATCCCGCGGGATTGGACTCTGATCTCTCTGACATGGATGTGAACAGATGTGAGTTCTTCTTTCCGTTCGCGTGGCGCAGTCATAGGATCCGTAACCGTGTCCACCGGGACACCTGGAGGTGGTGCGAAGTGCACGTCGTCGTTGTTGGATGCGGCCGAGTCGGGTCTGGTCTTGCCGCCACGTTGGTTGAGCAAGGTCACACGGTTTCGGTGATCGATCGAAAGGCAACGGCGTTCCGTCGACTGCCTGAGAATTTCAGCGGAGACACCATCGTTGGCGTGGGTTTCGATCGCACACGTCTTCGTGCTGCTGGTATCGAACGGGCTGATGCACTCGCCGCTGTAACAAATGGCGACAACTCCAATATTCTTATCGCACGCACTGCGCGTGAGTTCTTCCACGTCGATCGCGTTGTCGCTCGCATTTACGATCAGCGCCGTGCCGCGATTTACGAACGTCTTGGTATCTCAACGGTCGCAACTGTGCAGTGGGCAATCGAACGAGTACTTCGTCGCATCCAGCCCGACACTGACGGTGTCGAGTGGGTTGACCCCAGTGCTCGAGTCTGTCTGGTGGAACGCGTCGTTCCTATCTCTTGGGCGGGCCGTCCGCTCGTTGATCTTGAAGCCGAAGGTCGCTCGCGAGTTGTAGCTCTCACCCGACTTGGAGTTGCACAACTCATCAGTCCTGCGCTTCTTGCCCAAGAGGGCGACATCGTCTGGGTTGCCGTTGATGGTGATCACATTGGAGATTTCGATCGACATCTTGCGTCGGCACCGAGTCAAGGAGGACTTCACTGATGCGCGTTGTCATCGCAGGTGGCGGAAACGTTGGAACGTACATTGCTACTGAACTCCAGCAAGCAGGTCACGAAGTTCTTATTGTCGAAGTAGATCCCGCTCGTGTTGCTCAGGCCCAGGCCGACGGCGAACCGGCAGGCGTCAAGTGGCTCGTTGTCGACGGCTGTGAGGTCTCTGAATTCGCAAAAGCCGAACCCGATCGCGCCGATGTTGTCGTTGCCGTAACTGGCGACGACGAAGACAACCTCGTGATCTCGCTTCTCGCTAAGCAGGAATTCAGCGTGCCGCGTGTTGTGGCTCGTGTGAATAACCCAGCGAATGAGTGGATGTTCAACGCGAGCTGGGGTGTCGACGTTTCTGTGTCAACCCCGCACATGCTCACTGCACTCGTCGAAGAGGCAGTCACCGTTGGTTCGCTCGTTCGTATCATGAGTTTCGAGAACGATTCAGCGAGACTTTCCGAGATCCGACTCGCTGATAGTTCGCCTGCGAATGGCGTAATGATCGAAAATCTTGGCCTTCCCCGTGAGGCAGCAATCGTGGCCATCGTTCGTGACAGCAAGGTCGTCTTCCCGCATAGCGACGTCACGTTGGGTGCGGGTGACGAGGTCATGGTTCTGGCCATGGCGGAATGTGAAGATGCCGTTCGTAAGATTCTCGTTGGCTAAATCCCTGCGGTGCATGGTCAGTTCGTCCTGACCATGCAACCCTCGCCTTTTGCGGCAATACTGTCGTTCCAGTGAGGGGAGTATCCCATCGCAGCGGTGTCGTCATCACGGCGCAAAGGCTCTTGAGCCTGAGCTCCCGGTGCCGCTGGTTCGTCTGAGTCCGAAACGGCTCGGGTGAGCGGGAGAGACCTCCGGTCGGTGAACCAATCTCGGTTCCCCAATCGTCCATGTGACATGACCGGAGTTTCTTGATGATCCCTGACACGAACCAACAGCAACACGATGAATGGTGCGCGCTTGCCAGCGGCGAAGTTGTTCAGCGCCTCGCGGTCAATGCCAGCACGGGGCTCTCTCATGCAGAAGTTGCCGATCGGCGCGCTCTTCATGGATCCAACCGGCTCACTGAACCACCTCGTCGCTCAAAGTTGCTGGTGTTCATCGATCAGTTCCGTGCTGGAATTGTTTATGTTTTGGCCGGAGCTGGCCTGATCGCCGGCTTGTTGGGCGACATCAAAGATCTCGTCATCATCTTCGTGGTTCTACTGATCAACGCCATCATGGGCTTTGCCCAGGAGGCGAAGGCATCGAATGCACTGGCAGCCCTTGAGCGCATGCTGGTCACTCAGGTTCGGGTGCGTCGCAATGGTGTCACTGACGAAGTGGCGATCGATGAACTCGTTCCTGGCGACATTGTCTTGCTTGAGGCCGGCGATCGAGTACCAGCCGACGGCCGATTGCTGCTCGCAGCAAATTTGTCGGTGGACGAATCGAGCCTGACGGGCGAATCCGTTCCGGTTGAAAAGCGCGCCGATGCGATCACATCAGCCGGTTCGCCGATCGGCGATCACCTTGGCATGGTGTTTATGAACACCACAGTGAGTCGTGGCCGGGCCGAAGTTGTTGTGACCAGCACTGGCATGGCCACCGAAATGGGCAAGGTCGCCGAGATGCTTGTCTCCGCGAAACCATCAAAGACTCCGCTCGAACGTCAACTCGATTCGCTCAGCAAAACGCTGGCGATGATCGCCGGAGCGGCGGCCTTCATCGTGTTTGTTATCCAATGGATCATTGAACAGAATTTCAAAGATGCCCTTCTTGGTGCCGTGGCTCTAGCGGTTGCAGCCATTCCTGAAGGTCTTCCTGCCGTCGTTACGGTCACATTGGCGA
>CAMCTW010000025.1 GCA_945878645.1 Bifidobacterium breve | reverse complement strand
TGAAGTTGTCGATGTCATTTGCTTCGACGCAGCCCGCCGTGTCGAAGTTCCGGCTGCTCCAGATGATCCCAAAACAATTGCTGCTGCTGCCGAGTCATTCCTTGCTCGTCTCGACGGAACTGCATTCGAGGTTCCTGCAGGGATTGCCGGAGAACTCACCAACTCAATTGAGCGCTGGGCCACACCGGTTCTCTCGCGCAACTATCGCCCGCTCATCGTGCAGCTCAATCCCCCCGATTCTGGCGACGCATGGCATCTCGCAGTTTTTGCACCCGGCAAGGGCGAACAACTCACCCCCATTGAAGTCGCGCTCGTGAATGCCGGCAATCAACGACGCGAACTCGAAGGAAATCTTGTTCGCCTTGAACGTCTCTATCCGCCGCTTATGCGACCAGGCAGCATGCGGCGCGGCGAAGTCGTGCTCAGTCAAGAAGAAGCATGGGAACTGATGTCCAAGATCGGACTCGTTCTTGCCGATGCCGGTTTCGAAATGCGTGTGCCGGCGCTCTCACGCCGCAAGGCCACTCCATCACTGCGCATCTTCGCTGAATCGAACGGTGAAACCTCGGTCGGTGCTCACCAACTCGCGAACGTGAGCTGGACAGCAGTCTTTGACGATATCGAACTCACCGCAGCCGACATCGCGCGCCTCGCAAAAGAAGCACGCCCGTTAGTTCGCGCCAACGGACGATGGGTTGCACTTGATCACGCCGATCTTGCTGCTGCAGCCGAAGCATTAGCCGAGCGGGCAAAGAAACCGCAGATGACCGGCGCAGAAATGTTGCGTCAGGCCCTTGGCCTCGACGGTTCACCGTTGGCGGGTGGCGTCTCGATCGATGGTTCAGGTTGGGCCGCCGACCTCATGGCCAAGGCGTCAACCGCATCACTTGCCCCGGCGTCGAATCCGGACGGCTTCAAGGGTGAACTTCGTAGCTACCAGGCCGACGCATTGGCATGGTTGAAATTCCTCGACACCACCAGCCTTGGCGGTTGCCTTGCCCTCGACATGGGCCTCGGAAAGACACCAACAATTCTCGCCCATCTCGTTGACAGCATCAGCGACGCGCCGTCACTAGTCATCGCGCCCCCTGCCGTTGTCGGCAACTGGGCTGCCGAAGCACGTCGCTTCACTCCTGAACTTTCGGTGGTCGTACACCACGGTGTCGGTCGTGCCGATCACAAAGAAATCGCTGAAGAAGTTGCTCGGGCCGACGTCATCATCACGACCTACGGAACAGCAGTGCGCGATATCGAGGCGCTCGAGAAAATCACATGGGGCCGAATCATCCTTGATGAAGCACAAGCCATCAAGAACCCGGCAAACGAAACTGCTCAGCAACTTCGCCGACTGAATGCCTCATCGCGACTCGCGCTCACCGGTACTCCGATCGAAAACGGATTAGGCGACCTTTGGGCAATTCTCGATTTCACCAATCCCGGCCTCGTCGGACCTCGACCTCAATTCATTGCGCAGCTTTCCGCCACCGGCGCCACTGGTCGCGATCAAGGCGAACGTGCACTTCGCGCCCTCAACGGCATCCTCGTCTTCCGACGCACAAAGTCAGAACCAGCTATTGCCGCAGAACTTCCCGACCGTATCGATGAGCTTGACCATTGTTCGATGACACCCGAACAAATCGGTTTGTATCAAGCAGTACTCGACAGTCTCGTTACCGGAGCAGCTCTCGAATCTGGTGCCGATAATCGCAATGGCCGCATTCTTGCCGCCATCACCGCACTCAAACAGATCTGCAACCACCCCGTTGCCTATCGTCACGACGATGGCCCGCTCGACGGTCGATCAGGCAAGCTCGCGCGCCTCGAAGAAATCATCGAACAGGTTTATGCCGCTGGCGAACGCGCACTCGTGTTCACACACTTTGCCGAGTGGGGCCAGAAACTCGCCGAGCATCTCTCTAAGCGTTTCGACAATCCCGTCGGCTGCTATCACGGCGGACAATCACGCGGTGCTCGCGATCAACTCGTTGCCGACTTCCAGGCCCTCGAAGGCCCCGGCACTCTCGTACTTTCTCTTAAGGCAGGCGGCACCGGCCTCAATCTCACCAATGCCAACCACGTCATCTTGTATGACCGCTGGTGGAACCCTGCGGTCGAAGATCAGGCACGCGACCGAGCCTGGCGAATTGGTCAGGACAAAACCGTGATCGCCCATCGCCTCGTGTGCCCCGGCACCGTCGATGAACGCGTCGAAGAAGTTGTTGCCGGAAAGCGCCACATCGCCGATCTCGTTCTTCCTAAATCCAGTTCACTCGGCGATCTCGATTCCAATCAGTTGCAAACCGCGCTTGGCTTGCGCACCGACGAACTCCTGTCCGATGCCGATGACTTCGAAGGGAGCCTCGCATGAGCCGATCACGCCGCCGTCCGGCAACCGGGGTGCAGAAGAAACAGACTGCCGATCGCATTGCCGCCGAAAAGTTCTGGGGGGAAGCGTTCCCCGACGATCCCGCTTTGGTGCGAATGTCCACTGACCCCTCGGGGATGGTGCTCTCGCTCGGCGATCCCCCGCTCCGAACGATCGAACCCACGGCCCAGCAAACCTTCGTCCTCGTGTACCACCGAGCAGCGCAAATGGCGATGCTCGCAGCCACTGCTGCCGGCCTCGACGCCGACCCCTTAGGCGAAGCCTTCTAACCGCGCCTACCCTTTGCCCACGTGCACTTCCTTCACGACAGAACCCCAGAGGCCGACCTCACGTTTGATGACGTGTTCATGGTTCCGGCCCGATCCGATGTCTCGTCTCGACTCGACGTTGACCTGACCACCAACGACGGTTCCGGAACCACGATTCCGATTGTCGTCGCCAATATGACCGCAGTTGCTGGTCGCCGTATGGCCGAAACTGTGGCTCGTCGCGGTGGCATTGCCGTTATTCCTCAAGACATCCCGCTTGAGATCATTGCCGAGGTCGTTTCCTGGGTGAAGCGTCGCCATCTCGTGTTCGACACACCCATCACGTTGTCACCGGCGGGAACTGTCGGCGAAGCAATGAACCTCATTGCCAAACGCGCGCATAACGCTGTCATCGTCGTTGATGGCGATCGCCCCATCGGCGTGGTCACGGAAACCGACTTTGCCGATGTTGATCGATTCACCGGCGTCGACCTCGTCATGTCCACCGACCTACTCACGCTTCCCGACACGATTGATGCAGAAAAGGCCTTCGACATTCTGCATGAGAGCCGTCGACGATTCGCTCCGGTCGTCGACCCTTCCGGCGCGCTGGTTGGAATTCTCACTCGTACCGGTGCGCTTCGGTCAACGCTGTACCAACCTGCCGTCGATGCCAATTACCAATTGCGTGTCGCCGCTGCCGTTGGAGTCAATGGTGATGTTGAAACAAAGGCTCGTTTGCTCGTTGAAGCGGGTGTCGATGTTCTCGTGCTCGATACTGCTCATGGTCACCAAGAAAAGATGATTGAAGTCATCCGAAAAATCAAAGCACTCGATCTCGGTGTGCCGCTGTGTGCTGGCAACGTCGTTTCTGCTGGTGGCGTTCGCGATCTCGTCAATGCTGGTGCCGACATCGTGAAGGTCGGCGTTGGACCCGGCGCAATGTGCACCACGCGAATGATGACCGGCATGGGACGACCACAGTTCTCCGCTGTTCTTGAATGTGCAACCGAAGCACGCTCACTCGGTCGTCACGTGTGGGCCGACGGCGGTATTCGTCACCCACGCGACGTTGCGCTTTCGCTCGCTGCGGGAGCAAGCAACGTCATGATCGGTTCTTGGTTCGCCGGAACCCATGAATCACCTGGCGATCTTCGTCAAGATGCCGACGGACGCTTCTACAAGGAGAACTTCGGTATGGCATCAGCTCGTGCTGTTGTGAACCGCACCGCCCAGGACGAAACTCCAATCGAAGCAGCGCGTCGAGCACTCTTCGAAGAGGGCATTAGCTCTGGTCGCCTGTATCTCGAGGCCGACCGCCCCGGCGTTGAAGACCTCATCGACACGATCGTTGCTGGCGTGCGCAGTTCCTGCACCTACGCCGGTGCTCGCACCATTGAAGAGTTCCATGAGCGTGCCGTTGTCGGAGTCCAGACAGCGTCTGGTTTCGCCGAGGGCCGCCCGCTTCATCAAGGCTGGTAGCTCGAAACCCTTTGTGACAAGGGTCATTGTGACTGCTGACCGGCAAAATCACTTGGGCTCATCGGCGCGCGTCCCGTAACATTTCTTTATCGGCTCTGGGAATCCCCCCTCCCATTGAGCCGGTTGGCCGAAACAGAACTTAGGTTCTGCCGGCCGTGCGACACCCCCGCCATCCCCCCGGCTGGGGGTGTTTGCGTTTTGCGACAAAACGACGGAACTGAATTAGCTCATGTGATCGTCGAGAAACTCCAGCGTGCGCGTCCAAGCAACCGACGATGTTTCAGCATGGAATGACGGACGCTCATCGCAATGGAACCCATGGTCAGCGTCAGAAAATCGAATGACTTCGGTATCGACCGGCGAGGACGCTGCAGCGATACGAGCTCGTTCAACCTCGTCGATCGGAATGTGTTCGTCGAGGTCGCCATACAGACCGAGCCACGGGGTGCGCAATTTGGCGGCACTTTCGATTCCAGAAGAAAGACCGAAACGGCCTTCACCCAAGCCACCGCCATAAAACGTGACGGCAGCAGCGAGTTCAAGACGAGCGGCAGTTTCAAGAGTGACCGTTCCACCGAAACAGAAACCCATGATGGCCAGTTTGTCGGCAGGAACCTTGAGCCGAACGAGCTCAGCGAATGCCGCATCGACATCTACTTCGATCGTTGCACGAGTCATGGTCATGATGACGGGGCCAAGTTTGTCGTAGTCGCTATAGCCGAACAATTGATCGTCGGATCGATGGAAGAGCGCTGGTGCAACCGCGACATACCCGGCATCGGCAACGGCTTCACACACTCGCTGGATATGACCAGTGAGACCAAACGCTTCCTGCACCACGACCACGCCACCTCGGTTGTCATCAAGTGGCGTGGAAACGAAGACGTCCATCGGACCGTCAGCGGTTTCCAGTTGTCGTTTCTCAGTGATGTGACCGCTCATCGATGTTCCCCCCGGCGCTTCGATGCCAACGGCATCGGTCAGATGGTCACCGACGTTAGATCGTCACCTAGAACGATGTCGCCCGAAAAATGCGCCGCGGCGATAGCCCGCCACTCATCTTCTTGACCCGGACCAATGCCTGGCACGTAGTGAGTCAAAATGAGCGTCTTGACTCCCGCCTTCGTTGCAGTCTGTGCCGCCTGTTCCACAGTGGAGTGGTAGTCGAGGATGTCTAGAAATCGCTGAAGCGGGAAGAGTTTCACGATGTCATCGCGCAGCACAGTTTGCACATAGGCCGTTGCTCCGGCACACAGTTCATCGAGGGCGGCACACGGAATGCCGTCACCGCCGAGAACCACTGACGTACCTGAATGCTCGAGTCGGAATGCCACGGTGGGCTCGACGGGCCGATGGTCGGTGGCGCCAACAAGAACAGCAACGTCGCCGATCGTGAACGAGTCGCCCGGTGCAACTTCAACAACAGTCGCCACGGGAGGTTCGATGAGGTCGTCGTGGTGTTCGATGCGATACCCAATATCGAGAGAAAGCATTTCCATCATCTTGGTCACCACGAAGTTGATGCCCACTGGGCCGTAAATCGTGATGGGGTTCGGTTCTGGCGACATGATCCAGCGGGTGGTGATGACATCATTCAGATCGGTCAAGTGATCACTATGAAGATGGGTCACGAGGATGGCCGAAAGGGCGGCAGGCCCAGCAAATGCAGCGGCGAGGCGCATCACGACTCCGCGACCGGCATCGCACAGAATCACCTGATCGCCAGCGCGCACAAGCGTTGACGGGCCTGCTCGGTTGGGGTCAGGGATTGGCGAACCGGTTCCGAGAAGGGTGATGTCCATGAATGGCCTCTGCTAACTCTTGGCGAACAGACTGACAATAGTTCTGCGCCGCAGCCCGTGCCCGAGGCATCGGATTTGGCCCTACCCTCCGGCCATGACCAGTGACATCATCGACGATCGCCTCATCGGGGCCCTGCACGTCCGAGCACTGTCAAGGGCGGGACTCGATCACGATGCCGCTGCCGAACACACCGTGGTGCAGGCCGGCACCCTCGAAGCGCTGATGGCTGGTGGCTACGACGGCGATACCTCTCTGGCGGAAATCCTGCGCCTTGGCACTCTCGGTATCGGAACCGTTCAGGCTCTCAATGGTGAACTCATCGTCATCGATGGTCTCGCGTATTCCGCTCATGCCGACGGAACCGTGCACCCACTTGCTCCGACTGTCATGACTCCGTTCGCGGTCGTAACGCCGTTCGCTCCGACAGCCACGGCAACGGTTGACACCCCTTTGGACTTCGACGCGTTGCACGATGCTCTCGACGCAATGGCACCTCCCGACGCGCCCGTCATTGCAGTGCGCATCGATGGTGTCTTCACCGACCTTGTTTTGCGCAGCGTCGAACGACAGACGAAACCCTACAAACCATTGCGTGAAGTGGTTGCCCACCAATCAGAATGGCGCGTCGAACGGGCAACTGGAACCGTCGTTGGATTCCGCTTTCCCGATGCGACTGCAGGCATTGAGGTTCCCGGCCATCATCTGCATTTCCTTTCAGACGATCGCAAACTTGGTGGTCACATTATTTCCATCGCGCTGGAACAGGGTTCGTTAGCCGTTGACCCATGCCACGATCTTCATGTTGAACTTCCACCAGGCATGGAACTCGGTCAACCAGGAACCGTTGACCGCTCTGAAATCGCCAGAATTGAAGGCGGAACAACGAGCTGATCAGCCGCGTGCGAGAAGTTCCTCGAGCTGATCGAACACACTCGTAAAGCCTTCGGTTGCGCCTTCAAGGTATTCAACGGGCAGTCCCGTTTGTTCAACATCGATACGCGTTCCGGCGCTCACTTCGGCGAACGACATGATCGATGAAAAGCCTTCCGAGAAACGTGGCTCTCCGAATCGGAAGTGACTGTGCTCCACGAACTCAACGAACGTTCCAACGTTCTGATTGGCCACGCCTTCAACGATCATCGTGCACTCGAATCGACCACCGACTCGCGGTTCGATAACCACCGAGTCGAGCGGAATCTCGACAGCAGCAGGCGCCCAGAACTGCACGAATTGCGCCGGGGTCATATACGCACGCCACACCTGATCGAGAGGTGCCGCGACAGTGCGACTAATCGTGAAGGTACCGGTTTCGCCTGACAGTTCCATGAGGAGCAGAGTAACGATCAGCGAACGAGGATGTTGCGGAACTGCCACGGATCAGACTCATCGATGTCATCGACAAACAATCCGAGACGGCGAGTAAGCGGAGTCCAGTCGGTGTAGTGACCTTCGACTGGTCCGAGGTACGGAACCTGCACCTCGAGACAACGAACGTGATCCATCTCGTCGGTCTCGACGATTCCCTCGTTCGGATTCTCGAGCGCCCACACCACACCAGCAAGAACTGCAGAAGAGATCTGCAATCCGGTTGCGGTGTTGTACGGCGCAAGTTCACGAGCCTCTTCAATCGAAAGACGTGAACCGAACCAGTAGGCGTTGCGGTCGTGGCCGTAAAGCAAGACACCAAGTTCGTCAATGCCATCAACCAGCTCGTCTTCGTCAAGCACATGCTTCGTTGTCTGGTTGCGCCCGCCGTTTCCAAACAACTCATGGAACGAAAGCACTGCGTCATTGCACGGGTGATAGGCGTAATGACATGTGGGTCGGTAGACAACCTCACCGTTCTCGTCGCGCACTGAGTAGAAATCAGAAATCGAGAGCGATTCGTTATGAGTGACGAGGAATCCGTACTGCTCGCCCAACGTTGGGCACCAGGTGCGAACCCGAGTTTCCGCACCCGGCGATTCCAGATAGATGGCTGGTGATTCCGGATCAGAGAAATGGTGAGCGTTTTCCGGCATCCACTTTTCGTGCGTTCCCCAACCGAGTTCTGCAGGCTGAAGCCCTTCGGAAATAAATCCGTCAACCGACCAAGTATTCCAAAAGGTGTCGACCGGCTTAGGGCTGGTCACCCGTTGCGTGTCACGTTCGGCGATATGAATGCCCTTGACGCCAACGGCCTGCATGTAGCGAGACCAAGCATCCTTGTCAGCTGGAGCAGGAGTTGTGAGTCCGAGACCAAGTTCATCGTTCAGACGCACGAGCGCGTCTTTCACGAACCACGACACCATGCCAGGGTTGGCTCCACAACAAGAAACTGCAGTCGTTCCACCTGGCGAACGACGACGTTCCGCAACGGCCTTGCTACGCAGGAACTGATTTGTGCGATCGGCGTTGTCGATTGATTGGTTGTAATAGAGACCAGGCCATGGTTCGACAACAGTGTCGATGTAAAGAACGTCGAGTTCCCGGCACAAACGCATGATGTCAACCGAGCTCGTGTCGACCGAAAGGTTGACGCAGAAGCCTTGACCTTCACCGTTCGTGAGAAGCGGCTTGAGGATCTCGACGTAATTCTCAGGCGTGAGTTCGACCTGCTGGAAGGCGATGCCGTATTCATCGGCGTATTTCTTGCGATCGGCCAGCGGATCAAGAGCGATCGCTCGCGACTTGTCGAACGCAATGTGGCGATCGAGCAGCGGCAGTGTCGCTCGACCGATCGAACCCATGCCGATCATCACGAGCGGGCCATCAACGGCTCCGAGTTGCGCGCCACCGTGGGGCATCTTCGAGTCAGTCATTTCAGGCACCTCGCTTGTCATCAGGGGGTAGGAACGAAGGGCAGAACCTAGTTGTTTCGGGCAACGCAAAGAAAACATCGGAATGAACGGTGTGCAAGGCTTCTTTCGTGTCTCGACTTCTTCCCGATGATCAGGTGAGTGAGGCCTATCGCCGCACTCGGCAGTCAGTGCTTGAACTCCTCACTCAGATTCCAGAGTCCTCCGCCGCTGTTCGTGTTCCGGCATGTCCCGACTGGACTTTGCAGCAAACCGTTTCGCACTTCGTGGGCGTTCCCGAAGATCTCCTGGCCGGGCGGATGGAAGGCGTCGCGTCCGACGCGTGGACCAACGCACAGGTGCGACGTCATGAAGGTGAATCGCTCGCCGAACTCGCAACTGCTCTCGAAACAACGATCATTCCCTTCGACGCGATCTTGCCGGCCATCCCTCGCCCATCGAACTCGCAGTTGGTCATGGATGCAGTCACGCACGAGATCGATCTTCGTGAGGCACTTGATCTGTCGTGTGTCGACTCGTCACCCTCGCTCACCATTGCGAGGGCATGGCTCCTCGGCATGATCGAACGTCACGATTCGTTGCTTGGCGACCAACTTGAAGCCGTCTCCTGTTCCGACTTCATCCTCGTCCGCGCACTCACTGGACGGTTCTCGATCTCGGCAATGGACGCTCATGGCCTGCCCGGCGCTCAGATCGCTGCGGCCTTGGCCGGTACCCCGCTCAAGCCACCGGCCTAGCAAACAGTCCGAAATTCCCTTGTTGGGTGCTCGCAGGGTCTGCCATCCTCCGTGTCCCTTCACCCTCAATGCGCCCGCAACAGGGACAATCACGTATTGGTATCAATCTGATACCATTTAAAGATGGCTATGACCCTTCGACTCACCGACGACGAACAACTTGCCCTCCAGGCGCAGGCCAAGAGCGACGGCATCTCCATGCAGGAAGCCGCCCGCCAGGCGATCCGCGAGTACGTCGTCCGCCGTTCGCACGAAACCGACGTGTCCGACGCTGCCGACCGAATCATGAACGCCCACGCCGAAGCACTTCGGCGTCTTGGTGAATGAATCCGGTGACGGTTTTTCTCGACCTCGCTGACGTTCTTGCTCTCGCTTCCAGATTGCTCGGAGATCCACCGCCGATCCGAGATGTCGGACTTCTTGAGTCAGCGGTCGCTCGACCGCGCACCGTTGTCTTTGGAGTTGAGGCGTACGAGACCATTTGGACCAAGGCCGCCGCGCTCCTGCAGTCAATCGTGAATAACCACGCACTCATCGACGGGAACAAGCGACTTGGCTGGCTCGCCACGGCAGTCTTTCTTGAACTAAACGACATGCCGATTTCACAGGCCTCAAACGATGACGTCTACGAGTTCGTGCTTTCGGTGGCGAGCGGCTCGCCCGAAGTCGATGAGATTGCTGAGCAACTTCAAGGACTGATCGTTCGCTGAGGTCACACGCCTGAGCCTGCTGTGCGAGGATCATCGCCTACGGGGAGGTTGTATGGACGGTCAAGAAATGCTGGATCGATCGACGCGGTGGATCACCGGCGAAGAGCCGTTAGCGATGAACGGGCTGTTCAGCGAAAACGCTGGCGGCGCCGCAGTTGTTGCCGATGGAGTCGTTCTCATCGAAGCGTTCAGCAACGTCGTGGCGTTCGATACCGATGAAGGCATCGTCCTCTTCGACGTATCGCATCACATGTCTGCACCGCAGGCCATCACCGAACTGCGAACCTGGTCCAACTCGCCAGTGCATACCGCCGTGTACACCCACGGGCATGTGGATCATGTCACGGGCGCGCAAGCATTCGACGCCGAAGCAGCAGCGCGCGGCGATCAACCCATTCGTTATGTCGGCCACGAAGCAATCCCCGAACGCTTCGATCGTTACCAGTTGACCAACGGCTACAACGGCTGGATCAACATGCGTCAGTTCCGCCTGCCCGAACCGGCGTGGCCGAGTGAATTCATTTATCCCGAGCTCACGTACCGAACCTCAACCAACCTTTCCATTGGTGGCACCGAGTTCGATCTTCGTCATGCCCGCGGAGAAACCGACGACCACACGTGGGCCTGGGTGCCGGAAAAGCGCGCGATCTGTGTCGGCGATTTGTTCATCTGGCAGTTCCCCAATGCCGGTAACCCGCAGAAAGTGCAGCGGTTTGCGTGGGATTGGGCGGTGTCATTGCGAGCCATGGCAGCAATGCAACCGGAACTTCTGTTGCCCGCTCATGGTCCGGCCGTTGGCGGCGCGGACATGGTTGCGGAAGTACTTCTCAAGACCGCCGAAGCACTCGAATCGCTGCACGAGCAAACGCTTGCACTCATGAACTCAGGCGCTCGGCTCAACGACGTCATTCACACCGTGAAACTTCCGCAGGAACTTGCCGACCTTCCGTACTTGCGTCCGTCCTATGACGAACCGGAATTCGTAGTGCGCAATATTTGGCGACTTTATGGCGGTTGGTACGACGGCAACCCCGCGAATCTCAAACCTGCTGCCGATGTCGCCCTCGCTACCGAGACAGCAGCTCTTGCCGGCGGTGCCGAGGCGCTTGCGGCACGCGCCGAAGCGATCGCCGAAGAGGGCGACCTTCGCTTGGCATCACACTTTGCCGAAATGGCCGTGATGGCCGATCCCGATTCAGCGCGATGCCATCAGGTTCGCGCTGCGGTGTACGACGCCCGGCGCAAAGTCGAAGCGTCGTACATGGCACGCGGTATTTATCGATCAGCTGCTATCGATTCAAAGATCCGGTTGAAGGACCTTTGAATCGACGCGACTAGTTCGCTTTTGTGACGACGACGCCAGTGAGTTCGCTGGCATCACGCCATGCGATCAAATGATCGGCGTACTCCTCGACGCTGCCCATAAACGACGCACCACGTGCACCCTTCATGTCGCCGGCTGACTGTTCCCGATTGAGATAGCCAGGAGTGCATGACGCGTTGTACATGCCGACACCCATAACTTTGCTCATGAGAACGTTGAACCAATCTTCCTCAGCATCAGCCGAAGGCTCAATCTGAGTGATGCCGTCATCGAGACACATACGGATGATGTGGGCGCAATGCTTCGATGTTTCGGTGAGGTAGTGCACAAAGTTGGTGCCGAAGCCACCCTGCACCGTGCTGATCATCAGCAAGTTGGGGAAGTCGCGGGTCATCACGCCATGCATGGTGTGCGGTCCTTCGCCCCATGACTGCGTCATTGACACACCATTGCGACCCTTTGGATCGAAGCCAAGGCGGTCATAGGTTGCCGCAACATCGAAACCAGAGGCGTAAATCAGAAGATCGACGGGGTATTCAACGCCATCAACGACCAGACCATTTTCGGTGATGCGCTCGACGCCCCGACCGTTGGTGTCAATGAGATGCACATTTGGCCGGTTGAACGCAGGCAGATACTCGTCGTGGAAGCACGGACGCTTGCAACGGACTCCGTACCAAGGCTTGAGCTTTTCTGCGGTTTCTGGATCGTCAACCGATTCACCGATTCGCGCACGAACGGCTTCCATGATTTCGAAGTCGATTCGTTCAAGCTCTGCAGCTTCGGCAGGATCTTCGGTGTACTTGGTGGTGTCGGTCCACATCACGTTGGTCCACTCGTCACCAACCATGTTCTCTTCAGGCTGCTGACCGCACACGGCTCGAGTGAAATTCTTGATGCGCTCGCCTTGCCAACCTGGCTTCAGGCTTTTGAACCACTCCTCGTCGGTCGGAGCCTGGCCTCGATAACCAACAAATGCCGGCGTGCGCTGGAACACAAAGAGTTCCTCGGCTGCTTCAGCAAGTCGGGGAACAGCCTGAACTGCAGTTGCACCTGTTCCGATGATGCCGACGCGCTTGCCTTTGAGTTTGTCCATGAGTTCAGACGGGCTACCGCCAGTGAACTCGTAATCCCAGCGACTCGTATGGAATGACTTTCCCTTGTAGTTCTCGATTCCAGGAATACCGGGGAGCTTCGCCTTGTGAAGTACACCACCGGCAACGACGATGAACTTCGTTGAGAGCACATCGTCACGCGTTGTGGTGACGGTCCAGCGCTCGGTCTTTTCATTCCAAACCATGTCCTTGATTTCAGTTTGGAAAAGCGCGTTCTCGTACATGTTGAAGCGGCGACCAAGTTCCTGGCAGTACGCAAAAATCTCAGGCGCAAGTGCGTAACGGTTGGTCGGCATGAAGCCGGTTTCTTCGAGCATCGGCAAGTACACATAGGACTCAACGTCACACATCGCGCCCGGGTAACGATTCCAGTACCAAGTGCCGCCGAAGTCGCCGCCCTTTTCGATGATGCGGAAGTTGTCAACGCCGAGCTTGCGAAGATTCGCTGCTTCGAGCATTCCGCCGAAACCGCCACCAACAATGACAGCGTCAACATCAGCAATCTCTGGCTCGCGGGTGAAGCCCGGCTCGACATAAGGATCGCGATTGAACTCTTCGTACATGCCAGCGAGTGCTGAGTACTGAGCAGTGCCGTCGGACCGGAGTCGCTTCTCGCGTTCAGCGGCGTACTTTTGACGGGTCTCTTCAATGCTCGGTGACATGGCAGATGTTCCTCGGTGGTGATTGGGGCCCACGGGCCCGGCTGCGTAGACGACCACAGTATGCGACCCACACTTGGCCCGGCCCACCGGCCATGTCGCAGGTTTTCGGGGGCCTATTTCAGGGGTGGTTCAGCCCTCGAGCACAACTTTGATTGCTGCGGTGCCCGCCGTGGCAGAACCATCTCGTTTCGCCGCTTTCTTGTCACTTCGCTCGAGGAGGAGTCGATACATAATTCGGTACTTTCCCCGCACCGCTTTGCGCACCCTCGCCACCGCGTCAGGATTTAGCACCTCGGCGTGTCCAGCAACCGCCACCGAACCTCGCTTTGGGCGGCCCCGAACATTGCTGGCCTGGATCGTGACCGCGGGGTTCTTCAGGATGCGCTTGATTTTCCACGAATCGGGGTCAGTCGTGAAGGCGTAGCCATCTTCAAACGGAACCACCCATACGGCAGTTGAAACCGGGGTTCCGTCTTTTCGAAACGAAACGAAGGCGATATACCGGGCGGCATCGAGGTCGGCTGTCATAACGAGAAGTATGCCGTCGATGTGCGCAGAATTCTTTTGATCGTGCATCTTGTCAACCGAAGGAAACCGATACCGTTCGCACCATGACTGATGCACTGAACGATTTCAATCAGCAGATCATGGATGAGTTCCGCGCCAATGCCGGAAAAGTCGGTGGCCACTTCGAAGGCCGGCCGATGACCATCGTTCACCACACTGGCGCCAAGAGCGGCATCATTCGCCACGCGCCGCTCGTTTTCCTACCTAATGGCGATGACGTCGTCATCTTTGCGTCAAAGGGTGGTCAGCCGACCAACCCCGACTGGTATCACAACCTCATCGCCAACCCCGATACGCAGATTGAGCTCGGCGCCGACATCGTGCCCGTTCATGTTCGTGAAGCAACGGGCGCGGAACGCGATGAACTGTTCGATCGTCAGAAGATCGCGAGCCCCGTGTTCGCCGAGTACGAAGCGGCAACTACTCGCGTCATTCCCGTCTTAGTGCTCGAACGCCGCTAACGATCTCTGCGGCAGTTACGCACCAAACTCCGAGAGCACCGGTGCAGTGATCGCGGGCATCGGCCTTCTACTCACTGCGATGAAGTCGGAGCGACACGCAGAGGGCGCACTCCTCTCGCGGTCGTTCGCCGCACTTTGCCTGGCCAGTGGTGCAGGGCTCCTGCTCGACTACCGCGACGGACCTGTCAGTTAGTTGCACCTCGCCGTCTGCACGATCGTCGTCCTCGCCTTGCTCCGGTTCGTTCGTGTGTGGATGATGCTCAGTGGATCAACGACCATCGACGCGTCGCGCTGACGAACGAGACCTCGATACTCCGAGAGATCACCGCACCGGATTCACGAGCTACAAAAGGGCCAAGAACTCCTCAACCGAGGTCCCCGACTGACGGATGACCGAGCGAAGTGTTCCAGACGCGAGTTCCTTATGCATCGGCACGATCACCGTTGCCGCACCTCTCCGCAGCTTGCGATGGCTCCCTCGCTGACTGATGTCAACGAAGCCGGCACCGACGAGTGCCTTGACAACCTCGGCCCCGCTTACGACGGGGAGAGGCGGATTCAAGCAGAAAGCTGGAACGTGGTGACCGTCGGGTGAACCACATCGAATGGTTCGCACTCGTCCTCGAAATAGAGGCTGAGAGCCTCCTTGAGGTTCGAGAGCGCCTCGTCCATTGACTCACCCTGACTCGTCACATCAACTTCAAGACAGCGCGCAACGAAGAGATCGCCTTCGTGAGTGATCGCGGCTGTGAGTTCCATATGCAAAGCATACGAGGAAGGACTGTACCGGGGCCATAGTCAAATGGCCCGACGAGGAGAACCTCAGGAATCCAGGCTGTATCGGTACACATTCGTGTCGCGGGCGACGAAACCGATGCGTTGATACAAACGATTCGCAGCTTCGCGACTGGGGCGAGACGTGAGGTCAACCGTCTTTGCTCCGAGTTCACGAGCTCGATCGAGCGCCGCACGATTCAACAAATCACCCACGCCCCGTCCGCGCGCTGATTCATCAACAACAACGTCTTCGATCCAGGCCCGCACGCCAGTCGGAATACGAAACCACGCCAATGTGAGACTTCCGAGAATTTCGTCGCCCGCGTCACGATCGACAGCGAGCAGCAACACGCTGGCTTCTGACTCACAGATCGCCGCCAGTTCCGTCTCGGTTGGGGCCAGATTTGAGGAAGACAACTGGGGGATGAGGCGCTCAAATGCGGCCACCAATTCCGGTGTCACATCGGTGGCCTCAATGATCTGCACGTTCGCCATCGGTCCAGCGTAGACACCGATACCCTTCTGCAAATGCCGGAGACCTCAGGGCACTCGCTCCCCCATTTGCGCTGGACCCAGCCCGCCGATGTGACTGGCCCCGTTCTGCTTGTGGCCTTCGGCGGTTGGAACGATGCTGGCGACTCGGCAACCACGGCCATTGACTACATGGCCGAACAATGGGGGGCCACGACATTCGCCGATATCGACCCCGAAGTGTTCTACGACTTCACCGTTACTCGCCCCGAGGTTCGTGTCGATTTCGATGGCGTGCGTCGTATCGATTGGCCGACAAACGAATTCCGCTCTGCCCATGCAACGCCAAACGGTGCCGATGTCATCCTCCTTTCAGGTGTTGAACCCCAGTTGAAGTGGCGGACATTTTCCGAACACGTCATCGGTGTCGCGCTGGCAACAAATGCGCGCATGGTGGTCACGTTGGGCGCGCTGCTGGCCGAAGTTCCTCATTCACGTCCCGTTTCAGTGTTCGGTACGACGTACGACGAAGCGAGTACCGAAGCGCTTGATCTTCTCCCCTCTCGTTACGAAGGCCCAACCGGCATCACGGGTGTGTTGCATAACGCGTGCAGAGAAGCAGGAATACCTTCCGCTGCGCTATGGGCAGCTGTTCCCACTTACGTCCCATCTTCGTCATCACCAAAGGCAGCGCTTGCGCTTATTGAACGAACGGCTCGTCTGCTCAAAGCCACGATCGACACCACCGAATTGAAGTTCGCTACCGATGCGTACGAACACCAGGTGTCGTTGCTTGTTGCCGAAGACGATGAAACCACCGAATATGTTGCTCATCTTGAACAGCGTTACGACGAAGAACCCGATGCGTTTACCGACGGCGAAAGTCTGGTCGACGAGGTTGAACGCTTTCTTCGTGATCAGGACTGAGAATTAGTCCTGATCCGTGAGGTCAACAACAACGTGATCGCCCTGCCATACCGGCGTGCGTGGGTGATCGAAATGCACATCGACGTTTGCGCCGCTGAACGCGTGCGCAGCAAGCGGACCCCAAAGGTCTTGGCCAACCGCCATGTCGGGAAGCGCGTCAAGCGGGAAGAAGCCGACGTCACGTGTTTCAAGCGGATGTGCCTTCAGCGAACCACCTGTTGCTCGGCAATGAAACACAAGTGAGTACAGCGGAACGCTCGTAAAGCGTCGCTGAAGCCCGTCGTAGACCGCAAGCAACTGCACAACTTCGCAGTCAATGCCGGTCTCTTCGCTTACTTCTTTCACGGCGACTTCAGCGGGTGAGTATCCGATGTCGGCCCAACCGGTTGGGTACAACCACACACCGGAATCAGAGCGCTGCACGAGAAGGATCTCGTCTTTTTCGTTCTGAACGATCGCGCCGACAGCAACCTTGGGCGTTTGGTAACCGGGGACGCCAACGCCAACAGACTTCATCCACTCGTGTACGAGATCGTCGGGGTTGTACGAGCTACCAGCGGCCACCCGCATGTCCGCAGCAACGGCGAGCACTTCTTCAAACCGCTCCTGCTCGTACAAGCTCTGCGTGAATCCGAGGCCCGTGCGAGCAATCCCGGCGAGCGCTTCGCTCCAGCGAATGAGGTCCTGCGGGGTCACCGGATCAGCCATAGCCGAACGCTATCGGTCCTGATCAGTTACCGGAAGACCGCTCCAATGAATAGAGCAGTGACCGGCGAATCTCGCCCAAGTAGTCGTGATCGGTGATCTTCCGACCCTCGGAATCACGCACATAGAACGAGTCGACCGCGTCGGTGCCGATCGTCTGAATTTTGGCCGAGGTGATGTCGAGGTCGAGTTCATGCAGCGCCCGTGTGATGCGCCACAACACACCGACACCATCAGGCGCTCGGACTTCAAGCACCGTTGCATCGTGAGAAAGGTCATTGTCCACGATGACCTCAGGATGAGTGACTAGACCGGGGAGGCGGCGAGGACGGCGATAGGCCTTCGACCGCTCCTCGAGCCGAGCGGCAAGCGCAAGACGACCATCGAGAGCTTTCTCGAGATCGCGGATGACGCGCTCCCATAGAATCTCTGAACCGAAATTGCTCTGGACTCGAAACTGTTCAAGCGCCATTTGGTTCTCGGCCGAATGAGCGGCAGCTTCAAGAACCGTGAGTCCGTTCAAAGACAACACTCCAGCAACTCGAGAGAACAGACCGGGGCGGTCGGGGCTGATGACGACAATTTGGTCATCAGCTGTTTCGATGATGCGTCGGCGCTGAGCAAGAAGATCACGCTGATAGGCGGTGGGAAAACCGGTGTCAGTCGCATCCGCAACAGAACCGCCTGAAAGGACATGCGAAACGCGATCTACCAGAACGCCAACAAGTTCCTCTTTCCACGACCCCCACGCAGCGGTACCCGTTGCAATGGAATCTGCTTCTGTGAGCGCATCCAGAAGTCGAAGACAAGTCAGCGTCCCAACCGATTCAGCAACGAAAGAAATTGTTCCGTCATCGGAAAGGTCTCGCCGGGTGGCGGTGTCGGGAAGCAGAAGATGGTGGCGACACATTTGCTGAAGAATCAATGTGTCGGCTCCGTCGAAACCCATGCGGGGGGCAATCTCCGCAATCAGTTCAACGCCGACATCGGTGTGATCGCCTGGGCGGCCTTTACCGATGTCGTGCAGTAGCGCCCCAACTACCAAAAGGTCGGGTCGATCGACGCGATCAACCAACGCCGCCGAATTCGCAGCGGTCTCACATAAATGCCGATCAATAGTGAAGCGGTGATAGGCGTTGCGCTGCGGACGACACCGAATAACTTCCCACTCTGGGAAAATCGGTTCCCACAAGCCCCGTTGGTCGAGAGTTTCCACTACTTGTACTGCGGGGCGACCCGCGAGAAAAAGTTCGACAAACAACCGACGCGCTTCTTCTGACCATGGCGTTGTTAACGGCTTCGACTCTGCGAGCTGGTCGAGCGTTGTGCGCTCGATGCGAGCGTCATTTCGAGTGGCGGTTACCGCAACTCGGAGAATGAGATAGGGGTCATTCGTTGGTTCCGCCCCAGCCGCCAGCGCGACAGAACCGTCTCGAACAACCACACCAACAAGTGCCTCTTCGTCGCGACGCAATTTTCGTCTTGTCGGCCCATCGAGTGATGAACGCACGCGGAACCAAAGATCGTCGCTCACCCATGCAATCGTTCGCGCTGCAGTCGATAGTGCTCGCATAAAGACATCGGCATCGTCGAAACCAAGCGCAGCAGCCACCGCATCTTGTTCCTCGAGCAAAAGAATGTCTGAGTGCCGACCAGTTCGTCGTTGCAGTTCAACACGCGCCGACAACACAACTTCATAGGCAGCAGCGATCGTGTCATGGTCTCCGGCGAGGAGTGGTATGCCGGCTCGCTCAGCCCATCCGATGGCATGAACATCGCGCAATCCGCCGCGACCGTTCTTGAGATCGGGTTCGAGAAGAAACGCAACTTCTCCCGATTCGCTGTGGCGAGAGCGGACACGAAGATCCATCTCATCGAGCCAACGCTTTGCCCGCTTCTCCCAGAGTTCAGTCCCTTTCGTTGCGAGTTCGTCAGCCAACTGTTTATCGCCAGCCAGATAACGAACCGACAAAATCGCTGTTGCGGTATCGAGATCATCAGACGCCAGCGTCAGCGTCTCTTTCACGGTTCGCACGGCATGACCCAATTTCACGCCCTGATCCCAAATCGGATACCAAACGCGTTCGGCTAGGTCTGCGACGTCGGTCTTCGGCTCGCAGAGCAGATACACGTCGATGTCACTACCTGGCGATAGTTCCGCTCGCCCGTATCCACCGACAGCAACAAGTGCGGCGCCCTGATCAGGTCCACCGGCTGCGTTCCACAATTGTACTAACCAAGCATCAACGTGATCGGAGAGCAACCCGCAGAATGCGGCACCTCGATTACTGGTGTCTTCGAGCAACACCTTGCGATCAAGTTTAGGGGTCATGAATAGAGCGCGGGAAAGTCACGGCATTAGACCGCTTCGTCGCCCAACTCCCCGGTGCGAATACGGATGATTTTGTCGATTGATGAAATCCACACTTTGCCGTCGCCGATCTTGCCGGTTCGCGCTGCCGCGACAATGACCTCTGCGACCTGATCGGCAATTTCGTCAGGAACCACTGTTTCAATTTTGACTTTGGGTAGGAGGTCGACCACATACTCCGCACCGCGATAGATCTCTGTTTTCCCACCTTGACGACCGAAACCTTTGACCTCGTCAACGGTCATGCCCTGAAGGCCAGCAGCCTTCAAGGCATCTTTCACGTCATCAACTTTGTGGGGCTTGATGATTGCTGTCACAAGCTTCATAGGAGGAACCGTAGCCCTTTCAATCAGATTCGCCACTGATCAGTGACGAACGCGTTCACGTCTGATTCAGATTGCGGATCAGAGTCGATCCATGCTGCCTGTGCTGCCGAAGCTGTACGCCGTCTCTGCGTGCTGGCTGTAGTCGAGACCTTCGTTTTCTTCCTCTTCGGTCACTCGCATACCAATTGTTTTATCAATCGCCTTCGCAATGATGAACGACACGACGAATGAGAACACGAGCGTTACTGCCGATGCCACGAACTGGTACCAGAGCAACTTCGCATCACCGCCGACAAAGAGTCCTTCATTCTTCACAAGAGGGTTGATCGTGGCGTCAGCGAAGAATCCGAGCAGCAGTGCACCAACAAGTCCACCGACAAGATGCACACCAACGACATCGAGACTGTCGTCGTAGCCAAACTTGAACTTGAGTTGGATGGCAAAGACACACAACACTCCTGCAGCGAGACCGATCAGGATCGGGGCCATACCGCCGACGAATCCCGCACATGGCGTGATGGCCACGAGACCCGCAACTGCACCGGATGCAGCGCCGAGTGTTGTGGGCTTCCCGTCCTTGATGCGTTCGAACAGCGACCAACCGATCATGCCTGCCGACGCAGCAAGGAACGTGTTCATAAGCGCCGTTGCGGCAATGCCATTTGCACCAAGCGCGGAACCGGCATTGAAGCCAAACCATCCAAACCACAAAATGCCCGTACCAAGAAGGGTGAACGGCAGGTTGTGCGGATGCATGCCCTCACGCGGCCAACCCTTGCGCTTGCCCAGGACAAGAACCACCGCAAGTGCAGCAGCACCTGCATTGATGTGCACAACGGCGCCACCAGCAAAGTCGAGTGCGCCCAGTTTCGCGAGCCACCCGCCACCAAACACCCAGTGAGCAACCGGCGCGTACACAAGCACAAGCCAAAGAGCAATGAAAATCACGTATGCCTTGAACTTAAATCGGTCGGCAGTTGCGCCAGTGATGAGTGCGGGAGTGATGACAGCGAAGGTCATCTGGTAGGCGCAGAACAACACAAATGGAATCGTGAGAGCGAACGCTTCGCTGCCCGTGGTCGCGTTGATGTTGCGCATCCAGGCAAAATCCAAGTTGCCGATGAACCCGCCATCACCAAAGTTTCCAAATGCCAACGAGAAGGCAATAGTCACCCAAAGAATCGCCATCAGGCCCATGGCGAAGAAGTTCTGCATCAGCATGCCGAGCATGTTTTTGGCCCGAACCATGCCGCCATAGAAGAACGCGAGTCCCGGTGTCATAAAGAGCACCAAGCCTGTCGAGATCAGCATCCACGCGGTATCGCCACTGTCAATCACGAAGAACCCCTTCATCACAGAGACGCCAGTAAGGCGCCAGATGTCCGAAAGGATCGCGTCAGGTTGTTTCTTGACCGTTCCTCAATTGTTTCGGTTCTGTAAACAAAACCTTCCCTTCGCCTGACGCTTGCTAGCGCTGCCCGGCCGCCCGGCGCCTCGCCAAGAAAACATGGGCTTTCGCCGCGCCCCAAACCAAGCCGGGTTCATGAAGGGCTGCGTCGAGATCACCAAACGAGGACGGGGTGAGGTCGTAGTCGTCGTCAGGGAACATCGCTTTCGCTGACTCGTCTCGAGCAGCCGCCCTGACGCCCAAATCCCGCAAGACCTGTGTGGGCCAGCGAACCGCGCTGCGGAGCAACTCAAGAGGACCTAGCCGCTGCTCGTCGATGTCTAAGGCAAGAAGCGCTCGCACGCGAGGGGCGATTTCGGCAGTGGCCTCGGCCCCAGCGGTTCGCGCCTGCTGACGCAGATTGCCCGTGACCATGACGCCGGACTTCTCACAAACGATCTCGACGGAACGTTCTACCCACGGCCCAATCGCTCGTTCTATGCCATCGGCAAGCGCACCGGCGTAGCCCGCAAGGGCTTCGAGGTCAGCCGTTGATGTCCCCGATGGAGCGTCGGTCATGGCTCAAGCGCAGCGTTCAGATTGCCGGACCGCAATCCTTCAAGGTCGAGCGTGACGTAGCGATACCCGCAAGCCGTCACCGCTTCGACAACCTCAACACGTCGTTCGATAAGTAGATCGATTGCCGAAAGCGGAACTTCGATCCGAGCCGTTTCGTCGTAGTGGCGCACACGAAGTTCGCTAAAGCCCAACGCGTGAAGTGCGGCCTCGGCGCGTTCGACACGAGACAAAACCGACACCGTGACTGCAGTTCCATAAGGAACGCGCGATGACAAACATGCAGCCGCTGGCTTATCCCATGTGCGCAAGCCAAGCCGGTGCGACGCATCTCGGACCATTTGTTTGGTGAATCCAGAATCAACAAGTGGAAACTGCGCGCCGCGTTCCGAAGCTGCTCGTTGTCCCGGGCGATGATCGTCAAGATCATCAAGATTCACACCAAGGATTGCAACAGCACCATGATCGGCCGCTATCGGTTCAACAACATCCATCAGTGCGGTCTTGCAGTGGAAACAACGATCGGCATCGTTGCGCTGATAGTCGAGGCTCTCGAGTTCAGT
>CAMCTW010000024.1 GCA_945878645.1 Bifidobacterium breve | reverse complement strand
CAATCGGCATGTTTGGTTCGGTCGTCTTGGTCGGTTCAATGATGACGCTCGCGATGGTCACGGCCAGTACCGGAATGTGGTGGATCGAAGGGGCGCTTGTTCTCTCTGGGATCGGTATGGGTGCGTGTGCACCGGCCATGATCGCCAGCATCGCCAACTCCGTCGACAAGCGCGACCTGGGTGTTGCGAGCGCGGCGTCACAAACGGTCAGCCAAATCGGCGTCGTTGCTGGCATGCAGATTTTGCTCACGGTACAATCGGTGGGAGCTTCGAGCGCGAATGGAACTGATTCCTACGCGGCGGCCTATCACGTTGGCGCGGTGGCGGCAGTCATCGCAGTCGTAGCCGCGTTCTTTGTGCGTCGTACGAGTCACGAAGAACCGCAGGCGTCTGAGTCGCTTGCAGTCGCTTGAGCAGCCGCACTAACGATCTGACTGAACTCAGTCGGCAGTGATGTCGCGCAGCGCGTCGGCCATGGCTTGTGCGTTTGGATCGGGTGCTGCCGCCGAGGCCTGCATCGCGAGCATCTTGGACATGTCGCCCTCGACTTTGATTCGCCCGCCCATAAATGCCTGCATCGCTGCAGCGGCATCTTGATCGATGAAGATTGCGCGGGCGGTCGCGTAGTCAACCGTGACGGTGAGATCGGGGCCATCAAGGTGGCCATCTTCAATCACGACTTCGCCGCCGGTAGTATCGATATGACCACTGACATCGGCGGAAAACGGCGTGTCGGTCACAATGAGATTCATGCGAACAGCTACCGGGGCAGCGGTCGAAGGCTTTGCCATGGTGTCTCGCAGCTCTCTTGCTGCGGCCATCCAGTCAGGGCTTAGGAATGCATGGGCGGTTGCCACGTGTCCTCCAGGGGTTCTCTCGATGGGTTGACCCTATCCACGCAGGGGTAGGCCGAGAGGGGTTGGGCCAGCAGGCATCTACGATGCACACCCATGTCTGCCCGTCTCACTCGCGACAATGTCGCCAAGGTTGCTGATCTCGCTCGGCTTGACCTCACCGAGGCCGATCTCGACCGCTACACCGAACAGCTCAGCGCCGTGCTCGATCACGCCGAGGACGTTGCCTCCCTTGACCTCGATGGGGTGCCTCCCACATCGCATCCGCTACCGCTTGTGAACGTGCTTCGCGCTGATGTTGTCGTCGAGGGCGTTGATCGAGAAGAAGTGCTTTCGCAGGCTCCGTCGGTTGAGGATCGACGTTTTCGTGTGCCAGCGATTCTTGGGGAGGAACCCTGAGATGAGCGCTATTCCATCAACAGCGATCGAAATCGCCGCTGCGGTCCGTTCCGGTTCTCTGTCAGCCCGCGAAGTTCTTGATGATCATCTTGCGCGCATCGATGCCCGAGACGGAGAAATCAACGCTTTCAATCTTGTGATGGTCGACGAGGCGCGCGCCGCTGCAGCTGCGGTTGACGCGCAGGTGGCTGCTGGCGAGAACCCTGGCCCACTCGCTGGCGTGCCTCTCGCGCTGAAAGACAACTTATGCACTCACGGAATTCCCACCACGTGCTCAAGTCGCATTCTCGAAGGCTGGCGTCCGCCCTACGACGCCACTGTTGTGCAGCGTGTGAACGCTTCGGGAGCGATCTCAATCGGTAAAACCAACCTCGATGAATTCGCCATGGGTTCTTCAACCGAGAACTCGGCATTTGGACCGACTCGCAACCCTCGTGACACGTCCCGCGTTCCTGGTGGTTCATCGGGCGGCTCGGCTGCAGCCGTCGCTGCAGGATTCGCACCGATTTCTTTGGGTTCCGATACGGGCGGATCTATCCGTCAACCAGCAGCTCTTTGCGGCGTCGTAGGTGTGAAACCCACCTACGGGTTGGTGAGTCGCTACGGGCTCATTGCATTCGCGTCATCACTCGATCAGATCGGTCCGTTCTCTACGACGGTTGCGGATTCGGCGTTATTGCTGGAAACGATCGCCGGCTATGACGGTCGTGATTCAACGTCTATCAATGCACCTTCACCTTCGTTAATCGAATCATTGGGCGAAGGTGTCGATGGACTTCGTATTGGATTCGTAACCGAGCTCATGGGCGAGGGGATTGATCCCGATGTCGCCGCTCGAGTTCGACAGGCTGCCGACGCGCTTGCTGCTGCAGGCGCTCAGATAGGCGAGGTTTCGGTACCTGCCGCGGCCTACGGATTGTCGGCGTATTACCTCATTGCACCGGCCGAGGCATCAAGCAATCTCGCTCGTTATGACGGTGTCCGCTATGGCATGCGCGTTGACGCGCCAACCACCGCCGAGATGAACGCAGCGACGCGTACCGCTGGTTTCGGCGACGAAGTGAAACGCCGCATCATGCTCGGGACCTACGCATTGTCTGCTGGCTTTTACGATGCTTATTACGGCAAGGCCCTCAAGGTTCGAACGCTTATTGTTCGCGATTTCGAACGTGCTTACGCCGATTTCGATCTGTTGATCACGCCGACCTCACCGACAACGGCATTCAAGTTTGGCGACAAGACCGCCGATCCGCTGTCGATGTATCTCAATGACATCTGCACGATTCCCACGAATCTCGCTGGTCATCCGGCGATGAGCGTTCCGTTCGGTGGCGGCGCCGACGGCATGCCGGTCGGAGTTCAACTTCTTGCGCCTGCGCTGGGCGAAGCAACAATGTTCCGAGCTGCAGCCGTTCTTGAATCCGCAGCACCAGCACTTGACGAGGTGTGGTCATGACGCTTACTCACGAACCCATCGAGGGCGAACATTTCGTCGTTGTAAGCGAATCAACAGGCGACGAATGGGAGATCGTGGTTGGTCTCGAAGTTCACTGCGAACTAGCGACGGTCACCAAGTTGTTCTGTGGATGTCCAAACATGTTTGGCGATGAGCCCAACACGAATGTGTGTCCGGTGTGTCTCGGCCTTCCTGGTTCATTGCCGGTGCTGAACGAAAACGTTGTTGAGTTGGCGATGCGGTTAGGCCGAGCTCTTCAGTGTTCGGTTGAGCCATCGGTATTTGCTCGCAAGAACTACTTCTACCCGGACATGCCCAAGGATTATCAGGTCACTCAGTTCGATCGGCCGATCAATGTCGACGGATGGCTCGACCTTCCCGATGGCACTCGCGTCGGCATCGAACGAGCACATATCGAGGAAGACACCGGCAAGAACTCGCATGCTGGTGGCAGCGGTCGCATTCACGGGGCCGACTACTCGTTGGTTGATTACAACCGCGCCGGTGTTCCCCTTGTCGAGATCGTCGGTCGTCCTCATATTCGTCATCCAGAGCAGGCCAAGACCTACATCGATGAATTGCGCGCCATCCTTCTGACCACTGGGGCCTCCGACGCCAAGATGGAAGAAGGTTCGCTGCGCGTCGATGCGAACGTTTCAGTCCGCCGAGTTGGCGATACGGAATTAGGCACGCGTTGTGAAGTGAAGAACTTGAACTCATTGCGTTCGCTTGGACGTGCCATTGAATACGAAGCACGACGTCAGGTCGATCTTCTCGAAACTGGCGAACGGATCAAACAGGAAACTCGTCATTGGGACGAAGGTGCAGGACGTACCCGCGCTGGTCGTTCAAAAGAAGAAGCTGAGGATTACCGCTACTTCCAAGAACCCGATCTTGTTCCTCTTGTTCCAAGCGCCGAATGGATCGCAGCAATCGATGCGGCAATGCCGCCACTTCCTGCCGCTCGGCGTGAAGCTCTGGCTGTTGCGTCCGGACTTGCGGTGACCGAGTCGGGTGTCGTGATTGCAGTGCAGCGTGATCTCGATCAACTTGCGCTCGCGACAATCGCCGCTGGTGGAGACGGAAGGCGTGTCCTCACTCACGTCGAGCACAATCTTTCTGGCGAGGGCTCCGCAGGACTCGACCCCGCAACGTTTGCGCAGCTCGTCGGCTTGGAACTCGGTGGTCAACTCACCGCCACCCAAGTAAAAACCGTCTTGGCTGAAATGCTTGTCTCTGGTCGCGCTCCCGACGTCATTGCCGCAGAACTTGGGTTCGAAGCAATGGATTCCTCCGAGCTCGAAGGCGTTGTCGACGGCTTGATCGCCGAAAGCCCCGAAGAGTGGTCCGACTTCTGCACTGGCGACGACAAGAAGCGCGCAAAGTTGCAGGGCTTCTTTACCGGCAAAATCATGAAGGCCACGAAGGGTCAAGCCGATGGAAAAGCCGTCGCCGTACTCCTCGAATCGCGTAGAGTCGAAAGCCTCTGATTCAAACGTGAGCGAATGTTTTTCTCTATGATCTGGTTGTCGCAAAGTCCCTTGGAGAAAATGTGATGCAAACGAAGAAAAAGCGTGCAGTGCTTTCGGTGCTCTTGATCGCGAGCTTCATGCTGGTCGGAGCCGCCTGTGGCGGTTCGTCGAACAACTCAGGTTCCTCGTCGGACACGAGCGCGAAGTCGGGCAGTGGCAGCGATGCGAGTGCCTGCGCCGATCTGTTCAATAAGACCGAAGAACTCGCCGCGGAGATGGATGCCCTTGACGCCGGTGAAATGTCTTCCGCTGCGTCGGCGATGGTGAAATCGCTTGAATCGTTCTCATCAAGTGTCCCGAGTGAGATTCGCGATGATTGGAAGACGGTTGTCTCGACCATCAAGACTTATACCGAGGCAATCGCGGGTATTGATTTCACGAACCTGAGTGACCCAACTACAGCGGCAAAGTTGGCGAAGGCCGGATCTGCGATGGACGATGCCAAATACCAAAAAGCGTCCGAGAATCTCGATCAGTGGACCCAGAAGAACTGCCCAAGTTTCGACTTCTGAGTTCGCTGTGGGAACTCAGAATCCTTGCCTCATGGCATTCTCAAATAATGGATGCGAGGTCGAGTATCAAGGCCGCCGACGCCCCAGGTGATTAGTGTTGGGAATGAGGCCTGCGGCGGTCGCGGCGCCAGACACGAGGGGTATCAATGACCAGTACAGGTTCAACAGGTGGAAGCGCTACGCCAGGTTCAAAGTCGAAGATCGCGGCTGGACTCCTGGCAATCTTCCTTGGGGGCTTCGGCATTCACAAGTTTTATTTGGGCTACAGGAAGCCGGCGGTGATCATGTTGGTGGGCGGTCTCATCGGCTTTTTCGGGTCGTTCCTGCTCCTCCCGTTACTTCTCATCATCGCCACATCGATCGTTGGATTCATCGAGGGGATCATCTATCTCACGAAGTCCGATGCCGAATTCGAGCAGATTTACGTCCAGGGCACGCGCGACTGGTTCTAACCATGTGACGAGGGGTCTTCTCGTCACTGCGACAGCTGCATGTGAAGTTGTCGCCTACGCGCCCGGGGTTTCTGATCGGTTATTCGCTCAGGGCGTGAGTTGTCCGATCAAGGCATGGTTCGGAACTCAATGTCCATTCTGTGGAATGACACATGGTGTGGTCGCCTTTTCCGGGGAGATGTGCTTGGCACCCTTGCTGAGAATGCCTTTGCATGGGTATTTGTGCTCGGGCTTTTGGTATCGCTGATAGTGGTTTTCTCTAGATTGCAGCGGAAGATCCCTTCTTTTCTCTCGGGTTCACGTGTGACCCTGCTTGTTGGTATCCCGTTTATGGCCTACTCGGTGGGCCGAAATCTGGTCTGAGGGCACCATTAGGTTCCGGCGAAACCTCCGAGTTGCCGTTTAGGTCTCCGGGCGGCAAGACTTACAACCCTGTGAGCACGACGGTCCTTACCTCGCTCGTAGTACACCGCTAGCACACGCCGGCTTCGACCGTCGCGTGTGCGCCCCCGGCCTCCCACTCGGGAGGCCGTTTACGTTCCGCCCGTTCGATCCGGCCCGATCCCGCTGATGCTTCGGCATCTGGGAGGACATCCATGAAAACCAACGGTGGTGCCGCACTCATCAAAGCTCTCGAACTCGAGGGTGTCGATGTGATCTTTGGTCTGCCCGGGGGAGCGATCCTTCCGGTCTACGACCCGATCATCGATTCACCGATCCGTCACATCCTTGTTCGTCATGAACAGGGCGCAGGACACATGGCCGAGGGTTACGCGCATGCAACCGGTCGTCCTGGCGTTGCGATGGTCACGAGTGGTCCTGCAGCGACCAACATCATCACGCCGCTTGCCGACGCGTACATGGACTCGGTCCCCATGGTTGTCATCACAGGGCAGGTAGGTACTGCCGGCATTGGCACTGATGCATTTCAGGAAGTCGACACAGTCGGCATCACGCGTTCGGTCACGAAGCACAACGAACTCGTGACAAACGCGGCGGACATCCCGCGCATCGTGCGCGAGGCGTTCCACATCGCGACCACAGGTCGTCCCGGCCCCGTGCTTATCGATATTCCGAAAGACCTCGTGGATCCCACGAACCCGAACTCGGCGCTCGATTGGTACTGGCCCGATTCCGTCGATCTTGCTGGGTACAACCCTCGCCTCGATGGCGATCCTGCGCTCATCAAAGATGCCGCGCAACTGATCATCGCTGCAGAACGCCCTGTCATCTACTCGGGTGGTGGCATCCTCAAGGCGCGCGCCGCAGAGTCGCTGCTTGCCCTTGCGGAACTACTCGACATCCCCGTCGTCACGACGCTCATGGCTCGCGGCACGATGCCCGATGATCATCCGTTGTGTCTCGGCATGCCGGGCATGCACGGCAACTACACCGCCGTCACCGCGATGCAGGAATCGGATCTACTCATTGCCCTTGGTTCGCGTTTCGATGACCGAGTCACCGGCAAGGTCGATGCATTCGCAAAGAACGCCAAGATCATTCACGTCGATATCGATCCTGCTGAACTTGGCAAGGTTCGCCGACCCGACGTCGGAATCACTGGCGACTGTCGTCTTGTCATCGATGAACTGATTACTGCGCTGAAGCAGATCGGTGCGCCAGAAGTTCAGCCCGATCGTTCAGCGTGGAAGTCCACGATCAGCGGATGGCAAGAGAAGTACCCGCTTACTTACGTGCAGTCCGAGCCGGGAGATTTGCTCAAGCCGCAGTACGTGCTTGAACAACTTCGTGACAACACCCCCGATGACTGCATTGTTGCATCGGGCGTCGGTCAGCATCAGATGTGGACTGCGCAGTACTGGAAGTTCAACCATCCCTACACCTGGATCAACTCGGGTGGCCTCGGAACGATGGGCTTCGCGGTTCCGGCAGCAATTGGCGCCAAGGTCGGGAGACCCGACCGCATGGTGTGGGCCGTCGACGGCGATGGCTGTTTCCAGATGACCGCGCAAGAACTTGTTACCGCTGCCGCCGAGCGCATTCCGGTGAAGATCGCCATTCTCAACAATGCGTATCTCGGAATGGTTCGTCAGTGGCAGGAAATGTTCTACGAGGAGCGTTATAGCGAGGTCTATCTCTCTCCTGATCTTCCCGACTACAAGATGTGGGCCGAATCCATGGGTTGTGTCGGCATGCGTGTCGAAGCTCCCGAAGATGTTCTTCCCGCAATTCAGCGTGCAAATGAAGTTGACGACCGTCCGGTTGTCATTGACTTCCGCACCGATGCGCGCGAGAAGGTTTTCCCGATGGTGCCTTCGGGCAAGTCGAACTCCGACATCGTTGTTGGTCCGGAGGGTCTCCGATGAGCCCGGCAACGCGCCATCACATCTTGTCGGTACTCGTCGAGAACAAGCCTGGCGTGCTCGCCCGAGTTTCGGGTTTGTTTGCCCGTCGCGGTTTCAACATCTTTTCGCTTGCCGTTGCACCAACCGACGACCCCACTCGTAGTCGCATCACGATCGTGGTCGATGTTGAATCAGCACCGCTTGAGCAGATCACCAAGCAGCTCGACAAGCTCATCAATGTGTTGCAGATCGACGAACTTGCTCCCATCGATGCGGTCGAACGCGAACTCATGATCGTGACGGTCACCGTTACGCCTGCGTCCAAGCCCGCATTGCTTTCGCTCACCGAGGAATACAGCGGGGCAGTGCTTGACGAGGCCGGTGACCGAATCACCGTTTCTCTCGGAGGCACGCCAGAAGCGCTCGATGCCTTCACCTCTCAGATGGGGACCGCTGTCGTGGCCTACCAACGCACGGGCCGTATCGCCTTACCTCGCATCACGTCGTAATCCCTGATCTGACCCCGGGAACGCCTCCTTTTCGTTCCGGGCCCAATTCGTCGTAATCTCTCCAACCCGCCCTTCGGGCGATCCGATCCCACTACAGGAGTTCCCGTGGCCACCGTCTATTACGAAGCCGACGCCGACCGTTCATTTATCGCCGATCGCAAGGTCGCTGTCATTGGCTACGGCTCGCAGGGCCATGCCCATGCGCTCAACCTCAAAGACTCCGGCGTGAACGTCGTCGTGGGTTTGCGTGAGGGTTCGTCCTCGAAGGCCAAAGCTGAATCCGAAGGACTTACCGTGATGACGGTTGCTGATGCCACCAAGTGGGCTGACGTGGTCATGATTCTTCTTCCTGACACCGAACAGAAGTCGGTGTATGACGCCGACATCGCGCCGAATCTCGCCGAAGGCGATGCGCTGTTCTTCGCTCACGGTTTCAACATTCGTTTTAATCGCATCGTTCCGCCCACTGGCGTTGACGTTGTGATGGCCGCGCCGAAGGGTCCAGGCCATCTCGTGCGTCGTACCTACACCGAGGGTGGCGGCGTTCCGTGTCTCATCGCCGTGGAGCAAGATGCAACCGGCAACGCACGCAATGTTGCGCTTGCCTACGCCGATGCAATCGGTGGCACCCGCGCTGGTGTCATCGAAACCACCTTCACCGAAGAAACCGAAACCGATCTGTTCGGCGAACAGGCTGTTCTTTGTGGTGGCGTGACTGCACTTGTTCAGGCCGGATTCGAAACTCTCACCGAGGCTGGTTACCAGCCGGAGATGGCGTACTTCGAGTGCTTGCACGAGGTGAAGCTCATCGTTGACCTCATGTACGAAGAGGGCATCAGCGGGATGCGCTACTCAATCTCCGACACTGCCGAATACGGCGACGTCACCCGTGGCCCGCGCGTCATCACACCGTCGACCAAGGCCGAGATGAAGAAGATCCTCGCCGAAATCGTTTCTGGTCAGTTCGCCGATGAATGGATCGCCGAATCAGAGTCCGGTCGCAAGAACTTCAACGCCCTGCGAGCAGCTGGCGCTGAACACCCAATCGAGAAGACCGGTAAAGAACTGCGCGCCATGATGCCGTGGATCTCTGCTGGGCGGAAGAGCGTCGCCGAAACTTCAGGCGGCGCACAGGACTGATTCACCTTCAGGTGAAGGAACTCGCCGGCTTTGGTCGGCGGCGACGGTTTGTTATGAGGCGCCCGAGTGGCGCTGAAGACAGCGGGTGGAGTGCGCGAGGGGCCTTCGGGCCCCTCCGTCGCGTCTGGACGGCAATGTTGCGACGACGTCAGATCCGGACGATGTCGAAGCCGAGCCCTTCAACGAAGCCACCGTCTTGGGTGACGACGGGAATGTTGTGGGCCATCGCGGTTGCAGCGATCCAGGAATCGTTCACGCTCATCTTCGTCTTCGTATCCCGAAGGGTGATTCGTAATTGGGCCCACGCTTCAGCGACGTTTTCGTCGATAGGAAGCGGATTGAGTTCAGAAGCGTCGAGGAACGTTGAGAGACGAGCTGAGCGAGTAAGCGCATCGTGAGCTGTGAGGATTCCGAGTCGCAATTCGCCAATGGTGATGATGCTGACGGAACTATTGGTCGGGGATCGGTCGGTATCGAGTGGTCGGCCTGTCTCGAGTGCAATGAAAATCGATGTATCGAGTAGCCCCTGATCTGCATGCATGTCAGTCGAACTCGTCATTGTCGATGAGTTCATCGAACTCGCGAAGCTCATCGAGAAGGCCTGGGTCAGCTTGGCGAAGGTTCTTCAGGAACTTCTCGGTGTTGACCCAACGTGGTTTAGTGCTGATGGGTTCGATGCGGGCGACAGGACGCCCGTCGAGGGTGACAATGACGGTGTCGCCTTCGAGGACGCGATCAAGGACCGACCGGGTTTCGTTGCGAAGTTCACGGGCGCCGACTGTGGGCGGGTCAGAGGTGAGGGCCATGACGATGTTGTAGCACATGTGCGACATCGTGCGATAGTGGTTGACCGTCCATCTTTGTACCTACGAACTGTGCCTAGTTCTAATTGTTGAGTTGATTGGTCGGGATTAGGCCCCTAGAGTCTCGCTCCTGTCCGACCGGCCCGAGCCGGTTGATCGATGAGGAGTGACCATGAGCGACAACTGGGGTTTCGATACCCGTCAGATTCACGCAGGCCAGGAACCCGACCCCACCACAGGTGCGCGCGCGGTTCCGATCTACCAAACGACTTCGTATCAGTTCCGAGACACGACCCACGCTGCGAATCTGTTCGCGCTGGCCGAGATCGGCAACATCTACACCCGCATCATGAACCCGACGCAGGGTGTCTTTGAAGCTCGTATCGCGTCGCTTGAAGGCGCAACGGCAACCGCTGTCGGTCTTCCTGGTGCACTTGCAGTGGCATCAGGCCAGGCTGCCGAAGCGCTTGCTATTCAGAACCTCGCCGAAGCGGGAAGCCACATCGTTGCCTCAGCAGCGCTGTACGGCGGCACCTACAACCTTCTGCACTACACGCTTCCGAAGTTCGGCATCGATGCAACGTTCGTCGAAGATCCCGACAATCTCGACGAATGGCGCAGTGCGATCCGTCCGAACACCAAGGCGTTCTACGGCGAGACCATTGGTAACCCGCGTAACGACGTGCTTGACATTGAAGGTATTTCGAAAGTTGCGCACGAGGCCGGCATTCCGCTCATCGTTGACAACACCGTCGCGTCGCCATGGCTTATTCGTCCGTTCGAGTGGGGCGCAGACATCGTCGTGCACTCGGCGACCAAGTTCATTGGTGGTCATGGCACCTCAATCGGTGGCCTCGTCGTCGACGGCGGTTCGTTTGATTTCTCGGCGAATGACAAGTTCCCGATGTTCACCGACCCCGACCCGAGTTACCACGGCCTTCAGTACTGGCCTGCCCTCGGTGCTGGTTCGTACATCATCAAGGCCCGCGTTCAGTTACTTCGCGATCTTGGCCAAGCCATCACGCCGTTCAACTCATTCCTCTTCCTTCAGGGTCTCGAAACGCTCAGCCTTCGCATGGAGCGTCACAACGAGAACGCCGCAAAGGTCGCCGCGTATCTCGCTGGGCACTCGCAGGTCGAAGAAGTGCAGCACGCCAGCCTGACCTCTTCGCCGTGGCATGAGCGGGCCAAGAAGTACACCGCTGGTAAGGGCTTCGGTTCTGTGCCCGCATTCATCATCAAGGGCGGCAAGGAAGCCGGACAAAAGTTTGTCGAGGCGCTTGAACTGCACAGTCACGTTGCGAATATCGGTGACGTGCGCAGCCTTGCCATTCAGCCGGCAACCACGACGCATTCACAGCTCTCCGAAGCCGAGCAGATCACCGCTGGCGTACAGCCGGGTCTCGTGCGTCTTTCGGTCGGCCTCGAGTCAATCGACGACATCATCGCCGATCTCGACAAGGGCTTCGCTGCTGCGAAGTGAGTGTTTGGCTGTCTTAATTTGTTTGAGGAGGCCCGGTCGCGGACCGGGCCTCTTCGCGTTTCTGAACGGCTACGTTCGGGGGAAACAAGGGGGAGTCATGCAAGCAACATTTAATTTCAGCGGCAAGGTCGTCATCGTTACTGGTTCGACCAAAGGGTTGGGTCGGGCCATGGTCGACGGTTTTGCTGATACTGGCGCAAAGGTCGTGGTGAGTAGCCGCAAGCAAGACCTTTGTGATCAGGTCGCGGCCGAACTCACCGAACGCACTGGTGCCGAAGTATTTCCACTGGCATGTCACGTTGGCGAGTGGGATGCCATCCCTGCGTTTGTTGCCAAAGTGATGGAACGATTTGGTCGCATCGATGTCCTTGTGAATAACGCTGGCATTAATCCCACAAGCGATTCGTTGATCGACACCAACATCGACCTGTGGCGCAAAGTATTTGCCGTAAACCTCGAGGGGCCATTGCGCATGGCGACATGCGTTGCTCCGCATATGCGCGACGCAGGTGGCGGTTCGATTGTGAATATTGCGACGGTTGGCGCCTATAGCGGCGGCCCTGGCGTTGGTGCTTACGGTGCGTCGAAAGCGGGTCTCATAAATTTGGGACGCACACTGTCGAAAGAACTCGCACCGTGGAATATTCGCGTGAATACGATTTGTCCTGGTCCAGTGAAGAGCGAACTGACTGATGGCGCCGAGCGTATGGCGCCTGGATTTTACGAACGTGCTGCATCGGCGACCTCGTTGAAGCGTGTGGCCGAAACGGCAGAGATCATCGGCCCGGTGATGTATCTGGCTAGCGATCTTTCTTCGTTTGTCACGGGCGACGACATTGTCGTCGCAGGTGGAATGGCTCGTGGCTGAGGACATTGTCTTCAGCGGCGAGATTGCTGTCATTACGGGGGCTGGTGGTGGGTTAGGGCGTGCGTACGCGCACATGCTCGGCGAGAGGGGCTGCCGCATTGTCGTGAACGATGTTGGGCGCCCGCACGGAGACAATGTTCCGGTTGCTCAATCAGTGGTGGATGAACTCCACGCCAAGGGAATCGAAGCGGTTGCCGATGATCACAATGCGATTTCCGAAGGTGGCGCCATCATCCAGACTGCCCTCGATGCATTCGGTGGCATTGACATCGTGATCAATAACGCGGGTATTGGTGCCGGTTCACCCATGGGCCCGAAGTCTGCCGAAGAGTGGCGCGAAACAATCGATGCAACGTTGCAGACCTCGATCGCGGTTACCGGTGCTGCGTGGCCTCACCTGATCGAACGAGGTGGTGGTCGAATTGTGATGACTGGTTCGCCGGCGATGTTCGGTGCATCGACCACAATTCCGTATTCAGCGACCAAATCATCGATGTATGGCTTCACTCGCTCTCTTGCCGCTGCAGGTCGTCGACATGGCATTTTCGCCAACAACGTCATGCCATCGGCCTACACCCGTCTGACTCGTTCGTTGCCCCCGGGCCCCATGGCGTCGCTTTTTGCCGATCACTATTCACCAGAAGATGTTGCTTCTTTTGTGGTGTGGCTGTGTCATCGATCTTGCCTGGTATCGGGCGAATCGTTTTCCGTGGGCGGTGGCCGAGCGGCGCGGGTTGCGTTGGCCGAGAACCGCGGCGTGTTGGTCGATGATCAGGCTCCCGAATCTTGGGCAGCCCAATTTGAAGATCTGATGTCGCTCGAAGAAGTGGTTTTCCCGCTTTCTATGAACGACGAAGTCACCTGGCAAGCGCACACGCTTGGCAAGTCAGTGCCCGAGGAACTCGCGCCGGGCGGTTCGCTCGGTTGGAATCGCAAACCTCGGCCGTAGCCGAACGGTTGGTTAGATGTTCTCGACGACGTAATCGACGCACTTGGTAAGTGCTTCGATGTCTTCGGGATCGATTGCCGGGAACATGGCAACGCGAATCTGATTGCGACCAAGTTTGCGGTAGCTATCGGTATCGACGATGCCGTTTGCTCGTAGCACCTTGTTGACCTCGTCGGCCGAAACCGAATCGTCGAAGTCAATGGTGGCAACGACATGGCTGCGCTCATCGGGATTGGTGACGAACGGCGAGGCATACGAGGATGCTTCGGCCCATGAGTACATAATTTCGGCGGAACGGTCGCATCGTGATGCTGCAAAGTGCAAGCCACCGTTGTCGTTTACCCATTCGACTTGTTGCACGGCGAGGAACACCGTGGCAAGAGCGGGAGTGTTGTAGGTCTGGTCTTTGCGAGAGTTGTCGAGCGCAGTCGTGAGGCTCAGCGATTCGGGGATCCAACGGCCCGATGCGCCGATGCGTTCGATACGCTCAACCGCGGCGGGGGAGACGGCTGCGAGCCAAAGTCCGCCGTCAGACGCGAGGCACTTCTGTGGTGCGAAGTAATAGACGTCGGTCTGTGACGCATCGAAGCGAAGACCACCAGCAGCAGAGGTTGCATCGACGAGCACGATTGCTTTGCCTTCGGAGCCAGCGGGGCGCACCAATGGCATCGACACCCCGGTTGAGGTTTCGTTGTGAGTGAATGCATAGGTGTCGATTGCATCGTCGACGATCGGAACCGGATGCGTGCCGACTTCACTCTTGATGATGACCGGGTCGTCGAGGAACGGTGCAGCTGCGGCGGCTTGTCCAAACTTCGAGGAGAACTCGCCGAAGTTGAGGTGCTGACTGCGGCGATCGATCAGGCCAAATGTGGCGATGTCCCAGAACACGGTGGAGCCACCGTTGCCGAGCATGATCTCGTAACCATCGGGAAGGGCGAACATCTCGGCCAGGCCGTTGCGCAGTCGGCTCACCATGTACTTGACGGTGTCCTGGCGATGGCTGGTGCCGAGGTAGTCGCGACCGGCCTCGGCCAGGGCGGCAACGGCCTCGGGGCGGACCTTCGAGGGGCCACAACCAAAGCGGCCGTCGGCGGGAAGGAGGTTGTTGGGGATGATGATGGGGGATGCGCTCACCTCTCCATCGTCGCATCTCGGGCCGGTGGTTGCGTTACGCCGTGAGTCACATCGAATTCGCTGCAGGGGAGGGCTGCTGAACCGGTAGCGTTCGGGCTCCAGCATCAGTCGATCCGAGGACTTCCCCCATGGCCCCAGAGCGCCTTTCTCGTCGTGTCTCCGCCATCACCGAATCAGCGACCCTTGCGGTCGATGCCCGAGCGAAGGCCCTGAAGGCTGCGGGCGAACCGGTCATCGGTTTCGGTGCGGGAGAGCCCGACTTCCCGACACCTGCCCACGTGGTCGAGGCGGCGGTTGAAGCTGCACGCGATCCCAAGAATCATCGCTACACCCCTGCTGCTGGTCTGCCGGAATTGAAAGAAGCGATAGCGGTTAAAACGCTTCGCGATTCAAAAGTTGAGGTATCGCCCAGTCAGGTGCTCGTCACCAATGGCGGAAAGCATGCCGTCTACAACACCTTCGAAGCATTGCTGAATCCTGGCGACGAAGTCCTGCTTCCGGCGCCGTACTGGACCACATATCCCGAACCCATCGCGCTGGCCGGTGGTGTTTCAGTTGTGCTTCCCACCGACGTTGATTCCGGTTTCCGCGTCACCGTTGAACAACTCGAAGCAGCGCGCACCGACAAGACCAAAGCACTTGTGTTCGTTTCACCTTCGAACCCCACTGGTGCGGTCTACCCGCCCGAGGAAGTTCGTGCCATTGGTGAGTGGGCGCTCAAGCACGGCATTTGGGTCATCACCGATGAGATCTACGAACACCTCACCTTCGACGACAACGTGTTCACCTCAATTCTCGCCGAGGTTCCTGGTCTTGCTGACACCTGTGTGATTCTCAATGGCGTGGCGAAGACTTATGCCATGACGGGTTGGCGCGTCGGCTGGATGATCGGCCCGGCCGACCTCATCAAAGCCGCCACAAACCTTCAGTCGCATTCGACATCGAACGTGGCGAATGTTTCGCAGCGTGCGGCTATTGCTGCGCTCGAAGGCGGACTCGAATGCGTCGAGGAAATGCGCGAAGCGTTTGCTCGTCGCGCGATTCTCATTCACGGACTTCTCAACGACATTCCCGGTGTCACCTGCATGGTTCCCCAAGGTGCGTTCTATGCGTTCCCGTCGATGAAAGGTTTGTTCGGTCGCAACTTTGGTGGCGTGACGCCGACGACAACCTCTGAACTGTGCGAGGTCATTCTTGACCAGGCCAAGGTTGCCCTTGTTCCGGGTGAAGCATTCGATGCACCGGGCTATGTGCGAATTTCGTTTGCCGTGAGTGACGCCGACATTGTCGAAGGCATTGGTCGCATCGCGGAACTCGTCGCAAAGAGCAGCTGACCAACACATGACAACCGCGCCGTTCGGTTCGTGGTCCTCGCCGATCACCGCCGATCTCATCGTTTCCAAGTCCGTCTCTATCGGCGAGGTCTTCGTCGGCGGCAACGATGTCTGGTGGAGCGAAGCTCGACCCGAAGAGGGTGGAAGGGTGCAGCTGGTTCGCCATCATCCCGGCGGCGGAGCCGTTGATGTCTTGCCCGAGGGATTCGGTGCGCGCACGCGAGTGCACGAATATGGCGGTGGTGCGTGGTGGCTGCACGGTTCCGACGTTGTGTTCGTGAACTGGGCCGACCAACGTTTGTATCGATTGGCAGCGGGAATGTCGACGCCAACAGCGCTGACTCCTGAGCCCGGCGAACGTCACGGTGATCGCTATGCCGATGGTCGATTCACTGCCGATGGTCGATGGGTGGTGTGTGTACGCGAACGACATGTGAGCGCTGACGTCGAGCCAGTCAACGAAATCGTTGCGGTCCGCGTCCATAACCACGGTGAACCTGCGGAACCAGTCGTGCTTGTTTCCGGTTCGGACTTTGTTGCTGCACCTCGTGTGAATCCTGCCGGCAACGTGCTCACGTGGTTCCGTTGGAATCACCCCGATATGCCGTGGGACGGCACCGAACTTTGCGTCGCCTCGATGTATGACGATCAATTAGATAACGGACAAATCGTTGTTGGCGACACTCGCATTGTTGCCGGTGGCCGCGATGAATCCATTACGCAGCCCGAATGGGCACCCGATGGTTCGTTGTTGTTCATTTCTGATCGCACCGATTGGTGGAATCTCTATCAAGTCTCGGCCGATGCGGTGCATGAACTTGTCGCCGATGGTGTTGCGGCTGAAGCGACACCGATTGCGCCAGTTGACGCAGAAATTGGTGTGCCGCAATGGGTATTCGATAACTCTCGCTACGCGGTTCTTGCCGACGGGCGCATTCTCGTTGCCTGGTTCAAGTTGGGCATCGATCATCTGGGCGTCATTCCTGCCGGTGGAGGGGCAATGATTCCGCTCGAGTCGCCGTTCACGGCGCTTTCCTCTGTGCGCGCGTTCGGCTACGGCGCTGTCGTTGTCGGCGCTTCGGCAACTTCCGAAGCCGTTGTCGCGGTACTCGACATTCCACCGAAGCCCGATATCGATGGGTCGACATCTGTGCTTGCCGCGCCAATTCGACCGGCTCGCGATCTCGGCGTTGGTGCCGAGTGGTACTCAACGCCTGAATCAATCACGTTCGCAACATCTGGCGATCGATTCGCCCACGGTCTGTATTACGCGCCGACGAATCCAGATTTCACCGCTCCCGAAGGCGAGCGCGCGCCGCTCATTGTCCTGAGTCACGGTGGGCCCACCTCGGCAGCTCGTCCGCAACTCAATCTCGGTGTGCAGTTCTGGACGTCACGTGGATTCGGCGTTGTCGACGTCAACTACGGCGGCTCCACTGGATACGGCCGTTCCTATCGTCGCCGCCTCATCGGTGAGTGGGGAATTGTCGATGTCGATGATTCCATCGCCGCAACGCGCTTTCTCATCGATCGCGGTGACGCCGATCGCGATCGACTCATAATCCGCGGTGGAAGTGCTGGCGGTTTCACCACACTGAGCGCACTCACATTCCGCGACGTTTTTGCTGCGGGCTGCAGTCTCTACGGCGTGGCCGATCTTGAAGCCCTGGCCCGTGACACGCACAAGTTCGAAGCTCGCTATCTCGATTCGTTGGTTGGCCCCTGGCCCGCTCGTAGCGACATCTACACCGAGCGTTCGCCGATCCACCACGTCGAAGATCTCGAATGCCCGCTGATTGTTTTGCAGGGCCTCGAAGACGAAATCGTTCCACCGAACCAATCACAAATGATTGTTGAGGCGCTCGATGCCAACGGTGTGCCGTGGGCCTATCTCGAATTCGAAGGCGAACAGCATGGTTTCCGCCAGGCCGCCACGATCAAGCGAGCCCTCGAAGCCGAGGCCTACTTCTATAGCAAGGTGCTCGGCTTCGATCTCGCTGACGATGTCGAACCCATCGACATCGCTCATCTCTGACTTTCCCGGCAACTGGGTTGGCGACTCGCCGTTGCGCCCGTAAGGATGGACCCCTATGGCACGGATCCTCGTAACTGAAACCATCGCTGACGGCGGCCTCGACCGCCTTCGCGCCGCTGGCCACACCGTCGACGTGCTGGAGGGCCTGAGCCCCGAGCAACTCGTCGAGGCCATCAAGGGAGCACACGCGCTGATCATCCGTTCCGCCACTGATGTCACCGCCGAGGTGCTCGCTGCTGGGACCGATCTCATCGTGGTCGGTCGCGCTGGAATTGGTCTCGACAATGTCGACACCAAGGCCGCCACCGAACGCGGTGTGATGGTTGTGAACGCGCCGCAATCGAATATTCTTTCTGCTGCCGAACACACCATGGCGTTGTTGCTGTCGATGGCCCGCAACGTTCCCCAAGCTCACGCTGCACTCGTTGCCGGCCGCTGGGAACGCAGCCGCTGGACCGGTGTCGAACTTTCCGACAAAATCCTCGGTGTTGTCGGTCTCGGTCGCATCGGCAAACTCGTCGCCCAGCGGGCGATGGCGTTCGGCATGAAGATTGTCGCCTACGACCCCTTCGTTGCTCCCGAGATGGCGCGCAAGATGAACATCGACATTGTCGATCTCGACACATTGCTCGCTGTTTCTGATTTCGTCACGTTGCACGTTGCCAAGACACCGGAAACTGTTGGCCTTATTAACGCTGAGCGTTTGGCCAAAGCCAAGAAGGGCATTCGCATCGTGAATGTCGCTCGTGGTGGCATCATCGTTGAAAGCGATCTGGCTGACGCGATTCGTTCTGGTCATGTCGGTGGCGCGGCCATCGACGTGTTCGACAAAGAACCCACCACTGAATCTCCGTTGTTCGAACTCCCCGAGGTTGTTGTTACTCCGCATCTCGGTGCCAGCACCCACGAAGCGCAGGACAAGGCCGGCGACACCATCGCCGAAATGGTTGGGCTCGCTCTTGCCGGCGAATTCGTTCCGTTTGCGGTGAATGTGAATGCATCTGAAGCCAGCGAAACTGTTCGCCCGTTCCTCTCACTTGCTGAACGTCTCGGCGCAACCTTCGGCGGGCTCGCAACAGGTGTTGAGGCGCTCGAGATTTCGTATGAAGGCGAAATCGGCGGTTACGACACACGCATCCTGACGCTGTCGTTGCTCAAGGGTTTCTTTGGTCGTATCAGCGATGACCCGGTGTCATATGTGAATGCGCCGAAGATGGCTGAAGAACGCGGCATCACCGTTACTGAAACGACCACGACCACGGCGCATCACTTCGTGAATCTCATCACCATTCGTGGTGGCGCTCATTCACTTGCCGGCACCCTCATGGGTCTCGATGGTGAAGCTCGCCTCGTGATGGTGGACGATCACCGCGTTGATGTTCCGCCGGCCAATCACATGCTCGTTGTTCGCAACGACGATCGCCCCGGCATGATTGGTCTCGTCGGCACCATCGTCGGCGAAGCCGGTCTCAACATCGCCGACATGGATGTTGGCCAAGCCCCGAACGGCGCCTCAGCGATGATGGTGCTGTCCATCACCGGTGTAGTGCCGGCCGAGGTGTGCGAGCGCCTGCGTGCCATTGACGGAGTCGTTTCCGTCGACGCCATCTGAGGCCAGCGGTCCCTTTGGGGCAGGGGAGGATTGCCCCATGGTTGCTTTCGCCATAGGAACCCGGCAGACTCTTGGGATGCGTTCTTTCTCCTTGGAGCTTCTACTTCGTTAGGCGGGTGCCACATATGGCGCCTGCCAACCTCCTGCGCCCTCGGGCCGGGAGGTTTTTTCGTTCTCCGGCCTGTTTCCGTTTGTTCCCCGAAAAGCACCACATGCCCCGAAAGGCACCGTTATGAGCACCACCGATACCACCGCAGCAGCCGACAGAGTCATCATTTTCGACACGACCCTTCGTGACGGCGAACAGTCGCCGGGAATCTCGCTCGATCAAGGCGAGAAGGTTGAAATTGCCGAACAGCTCGCTCGTCTCGGCGTCGATGTGATCGAGGCCGGTTTCCCGATCGCGAGCCAGGGCGACTTTGAGTCGGTACAGGCCATCGCAAAGTCTGTACGTGGGCCTGTGATCTGTGGCTTGTCTCGCACTGCGCTTGGTGACGTCGATCGGTGCTGGGAAGCAATTGAGTCGGCGGAGCACCCTCGTATTCACGTCTTTATTGCCACAAGCGAAACGCATATGAAGCACAAACTGCGCATGACTCCCGATCAGGTGAAGGCCGAGGCGGCCTCTGGTGTTGCGCGTGCTCGTTCCTATACAGATGATGTCGAATTTTCGCCCGAAGATGCGTCACGTTCTGATTTCGCTTTCATGTGCGAAGTTCTACAGATTGCTGTCGACAACGGCGCGACCACGTTGAACATCCCTGACACAGTTGGTTTCGCGGTGCCGCAGGAATACGCGGAACGTTTGGCCAATGTCCGCAACTTCGTTAAGGGCGACTACATCATTTCCACTCACTGCCATAACGATCTGGGCATGGCCGTTGCGAACTCACTGGCTGCAGTGCAGTTGGGTGCTCGTCAGGTTGAATGTGCCGTTAACGGTTTGGGTGAGCGTGCGGGTAACGCTGCGCTCGAAGAGATTGTGATGGCGCTGCGCACTCGTTCCGATTACTTCGGCGGCATTGACACCGGCATCAAGTCAGAGGAGTTGGCCCGCACTTCACGTCTGGTCAGCCGACTGACCGGTTATCCGGTGCAGTACAACAAGGCTGTTGTTGGTCGTAATGCGTTTGCGCATGAATCGGGCATTCATCAGCACGGCGTGCTGAATGAGCGCACCACCTACGAAATCATGGACCCAGCCGCCGTTGGGCAGGGCGAATCGAAGATCGTTCTGGGCAAGCACTCGGGCCGTCACGCGTTCGCCGACACACTGAAGAAGATGGGTTACGACCTGCACGGCGACGCGCTGAATCAGGTCTTCACTCGCTTCAAGGAATTGGCCGATCGCAAGGTCGAATTGAGCGATGCCGACCTCGAAGCATTGGTCGCCGAGGAAACGGGCGACACTGTTCGCTACGCCTTCTCACTCATCTCACTCGATAGCCACGGTGGCTCGAGTTCGACACCGACAGCAACGATTGTGCTCGATCACGACGGCACCAAGATCGAAGCGACCGCTGAAGGTTCAGGCATGGTCGATGCCGCTTGCGCCGCCATCCACAAAGCGACTGGCATTGCCGGCACCCTCACCGACTACGCCGTCACCTCAGTGACCGGGGGTGTCGATGCATTGGCCGACGTTGCCCTGCGCTTCGAGGTCGATGGTGTGTCGATGCCAGGTCGTGGCCTGTCCACCGATGTGGTCGAAGCTTCAGCCCGAGCACTACTCAACGCGCTCAACCGCATCGTGCGGGTCCGTGACACCGGCGAAGACCCGACCGCAGTGTCGCGGCCGGGCTCGCTCAGTTAGTTCAGCGATTCGTTGCCGGCATCCACGCCGGTCGAGTGGCTTCGAAGGTCGCGATGGCATCGACGTGCTGAAGTGTGATGGCGATGTCATCGAGGCCATTCAGGAATCGTTCCTGGGTCGAATTATCGAGCGGAAACTCCACGTCGATATCGAGCGAAGCAACGACAACGCGCTTGGTGGCGATGTCGATGGTGATCTCAACGGTCGGGTCGGCTTCAACGGCACGCAGGATGCGATCGCTTATGTCGGCGGGGAGCACAACGGGTACCAGGCCGTTCTTGGCGGAGTTATTGCGGAAGATGTCGCCGAAGCGGGGAGCGATGACGGCTTTGAAGCCGTAATCCATGATCGACCAGACGGCGTGTTCTCGAGACGAACCCACACCGAAGTTGGCCCCGGCTACAAGGATGCACGCCTCGCCGAACTGCGGAAGGTTCATGACGAACTCGGGATCTTCACGCCACTCTGAGAAGAGTCCCTGACCAAAGCCGGTGCGCTCAACCCGCTTGAGCCAATCGCTGGGGATGATCTGATCGGTGTCGACGTCGGAACGGTCGAGCGGAAGTGCGGTTCCGGTGATGGTGATAACTGGTTCCATGATGTGCTCAGTTCTCTCAGGCCAGATCGCGAGGATCGGCGAAGGTTCCGGCAATTGCAGTTGCAGCAGCGACAGCGGGGGAGACGAGGTGAGTGCGACCACCCTTGCCCTGCCGTCCTTCAAAGTTGCGATTCGAGGTTGATGCCGAGCGCTCACCCGGTGCCAGTTTGTCGGGGTTCATCGCAAGACACATCGAACAGCCCGGTTCACGCCAATCGAAACCGGCAGCGGTGAAAATCTTGTCAAGGCCCTCGGCTTCAGCTTGACCCTTCACCATGAACGAACCCGGAACGACCATGGCGCGCACACCGGCCGCAACCTGACGACCTTCGGCAACCGCCGCTGCGGCACGAAGATCCTCGATGCGGCTGTTGGTGCACGAACCGATGAATACGGTCTGCACGGGGATGTCTTTGATCGGCATGCCAGCGGTGAGCCCCATGTACTCAAGGGCGCGAGATGCAGCATCGCGTTCGCCGGAATCGGCGAACGAGGCCGGATCGGGCACATTGCTATCGAGCTCGATGACCTGACCAGGATTGGTTCCCCATGAAACGAAGGGACGAAGTTTCGTGGCGTCGATGTCGACGACTTTGTCGAACACTGCACCGTCATCGGTGGGGAGTGTGCGCCAATACGCAACTGCAGCGTCCCAATCGGTATCAGTCGGGGCGTACTTGCGGCCCTTGAGGTAGTCGAAGGTGGTTTCGTCGGGAGCGATGAGACCAGCTTTGGCGCCAGCTTCGATCGACATGTTGCAGACCGTCATGCGGCCTTCCATCGACAACGAACGAATTGCTTCGCCGCGGTATTCGATGACGGAACCGATGCCGCCGCCTGTGCCGATGCGACCGATGATGGCGAGTACGAGGTCCTTGGCGGTCACGCCGTCGGGGAGCGCGCCGTTCACGTTGACGGCCATGGTTGATGCCGGATGTTGCGGCAGGGTTTGTGTCGCCATGACGTGCTCAACCTCGGAGGTTCCGATGCCGAAGGCCAATGCGCCGAACGCACCGTGGGTAGCGGTGTGGCTATCGCCGCACACGATGGTCATGCCGGGCATGGTCAGACCTTGTTCCGGTCCGATCACATGCACGATGCCTTGACCGGGAGTACCCATGGCGTGTTCGACAATGCCGAACTCGGCAGTGTTGGCCCGCAACACGTCGACCTGCTTGCGCGAAATCGGATCGGCGATGGGTTTGTCGATGTCGGAAGTGGGGACGTTGTGGTCCTCGGTGGCAACGGTGAGTTCAGGTCGCCGAACCGTCCGGTCGTGGATGCGCAAACCATCAAACGCCTGCGGTGAGGTCACTTCGTGCACGAGGTGGAGGTCGATGTAGAGGACATCGGGCTCGCCATCGGCGCGGTGCACGACGTGATCGTCCCAAAGTTTTTGCGACAGGGTTCTCGGGGCCATGTTCTGCTCCTGTTCGGGAGGTTGGCCGGGACTGACGATGACGTGAGTTCCGGACGGCGCCGTTTGCGTCTCATATAATGGGACGCTAATCTTGCTCCGTGGGAAACACTATAGGTGGTGTGGGTGTTCTAGACAAGGCGGTTGATGTTCTCGACGCCCTCGAACTCCGTTCGTTGTCGTTGTCAGAACTCGTTGTGGTGACGGGACTTCCTCGGGCCACCGCTCATCGTCTTGCGACGGCGCTTGAACGACATGGTCTTGTTCGGCGCGACGCCGATGGTCGATTCATGCTCGGGACACGTTTGCTTTCTCTGGGGCAGGCGGCGGCGGACGCATGGCCCCTCGCGACTGCGGCGGCATCTGCCCTTGCGATTCTGCGAGATGAAACTGGTGAAAGCGTGCAGTTGTTCGTTCGGGACGGCGAGGATCGTGTGTGTATTGCCGCTCTGCAGTCGCTACATGGATTGCGCACGATCGTGCCTCTTGGTGCCCGACTTCCACTTTCTGCAGGATCAGCGGCTCGTGTCTTGACGGGCGCAGATCAAATGGAGGGCGGGTGGATCGAGAGCGTGGGCGAGCGCGAGGCCGGCGTGGCGTCTGTTTCGGCTCCAGTTCGAGATGCATCGGGCCGAGTGGTCGCTGCGGTGAGTGTGTCGGGGCCGATTGAGAGAACTTCTCGACAGCCAGGTAAGCGGTACGGTTCCTTTGTGGTTGATGCAGCAAGAGAGATCGAATCAGAAGCTGGTTTGCGGGGCGTCAACGCGTGACTGAACGGCCACTCGCAGCCATCGATATCGGTACCAACTCGTTCCACATGGTCATTGCGCGAGTGGGCGAGGTTTCTGTCGCGGGCGAGTCCATCGGTCCTTCCTTCGAAGTGATCGCGCGAGAGAAAGAAATGGTTCGCCTGGGCTCGAGCTCAGGCGACATGAAGGAACTTTCTGAGGACGCGATAGAGCGCGGTGTCTCAGCGCTTCGACGTCTGGTCAAGATCGCTGCCATTCACGACGCCGATGTCGTGGCCGTAGCGACGAGCGCGGTTCGGGAAGCTGAGAATGCTGCCGTTTTCATCGAACGGTCGCTCAATGAAGCAGGGGTTGTTGTCGACGTCATTGCCGGCGTGGAAGAGGCGCGGCTCATCCACATTGGAGTTCTCCAAGCGGTGCCGGTATACGACCAACGTCTTGTAGTGATTGATATTGGTGGCGGCAGTACCGAGATCCTCGTAGGTGAGCAGGGAGAGACTCTCGTTGCCGGAAGTTTGAAACTTGGCGCAATTCGGTTGACGCGCCGG
>CAMCTW010000023.1 GCA_945878645.1 Bifidobacterium breve | reverse complement strand
CCATCACGATCCAGTCGATGACCACCACCAAGACCGCCGACGTCGAAGGCACGTTGCAACAGATCTATGCGCTTGCCGGAGCCGGTTGCGACATCGTGCGCTGCACCTGCAACGAACAAGAATCTGCTGAAGGTCTTGCACACATCATTCCGCGTTCACCCCTGCCAATCATCGCCGACATTCACCATCAATACCGGCGCGCTCTTGAAGCGATGGAAGCAGGCGTTCAAGGTTTACGGCTGAACCCCGGCAACATTCGTCGTCCCGAACACATCAAGGCCGTTGCCCTTGAAGCAAAAGACCGCGGCATTCCAATTCGCATCGGCGTCAACGGCGGTTCGCTCGATCCGGAGTTGTATGAGAAGTACGGCGGCAGAGTCACTGCCGAAGCAATGGTCGAATCGGCCAAGCGTGAACTCGCGTATTTCGAAGAGGTGGGCTTCGACGATGTAAAGATTTCAGTGAAGGCCTCGAATGTCGCGTTAATGATCGATGCCTACCGGTTGCTCGCCGATACGGTCGATTATCCGCTGCATCTTGGCGTGACCGAGGCGGGTCCGCCTCCTGCAGGGCTCGTAAAGGCCACCGCGGGTATGGCCACGTTGTTGGCCGAAGGTATTGGCGACACGATTCGTTACTCGCTCACCGCTGATCCGGTTGAAGAAGTACGCGCTGGTCGTTGGTTACTTGAAAGTCTTGGCCTGCGCGAACGACGCGGTCTCGATCTCATCGCGTGTCCTTCTTGTGGTCGCGCCGAAGTGGATGTCATTGACGTTGCTGCCCGAGCGCAGGAAGCGCTCACGGGCTTGAACATTCCGATTCAGGTTGCCGTAATGGGATGTGTGGTGAACGGACCAGGCGAGGCTCGCGAAGCCGACCTCGGAATCGCTGCTGGCCGAAAGCGCGGTCACTTGTTCGTCAAGGGTGAAGTCGTCAAGGTCGTTCCAGAATCTGAGATGGTCGAATCTCTCGTGGAGTGGGCGCAGATCATTGCCGACGGGGGAGTGGAAGAAGCGCTTCGCCGCAAGGACGAGGGCGCAGCTGCCGAAGCCGAAGCCGATCGCATGGCACTGCTCGACGACAAAGGTGACGATGCCAACCACGCCGAAGAGCGCATCGAACTGATCCGTAAACTCGATTGACCCTGTTGGCTGTGACGGGAGCCTGAGAAGGCGTCGCCTAGCATCATGAGCCATGGCAAAGGCCCCTGTTCTCACACCGCAGTCTGAAGATTTCCCCCGCTGGTATCAAGACATTGTTGCCAAGGCGGAACTGGCCGACAACGGTCCGGTGCGCGGCACGATGGTCATCCGCCCCTATGGCTATTCCATCTGGGAACAGATGCAGGCCGAAGTTGATCGCCGCATCAAACTCGCCGGAGCAAAAAACGCGTACTTCCCACTGTTCATTCCCGAGAGCTACCTCAAGCGCGAGGCCGAACACGTTGAAGGCTTTAGTCCCGAACTTGCGGTGGTTACTGTCGCCGGCGGCAAAGAACTGGAAGAGCCTGTTGTTGTTCGACCCACATCAGAAACCGTCATCGGCGAGTTCATGGCGAAGTGGGTGCAGAGTTACCGCGACCTTCCGCTTTTGCTGAACCAGTGGGCCAACGTGGTTCGATGGGAGTTGCGTCCGCGCATTTTCCTGCGCACGAGCGAGTTCCTTTGGCAAGAGGGACACACCGCTCATGTGTCTGAAGAAGACGGCCGTCAGTATTCCGAACGCATTCTTTACGACGTATATGCATCATTTATGCGCGACGTCCTGGCCATGCCTGTCGTTGTTGGGCGCAAAACCGTCAAGGAACGTTTCGCTGGCGCAACAAACACGATGACCTGCGAAGCGATGATGGGTGACGGAAAAGCTTTGCAAATGGGCACGAGTCACGAACTTGGACAGAACTTCTCCAAGGCATTCGATATTCAGTTCCTTGATAACGAAGGTACGCAGCAACACGCGTGGACAACGTCATGGGGTGTTTCTACGCGAATGGTGGGCGGACTCATCATGTGTCATGGCGACGACAATGGTCTCCGTGTTCCCCCAGTGCTTGCCCCGGTGCAGGTTGTCGTGATCGCGGTTCGCGACGACGAGGCCGTGATCGAGCGTTGTCGTTCGCTTGCTGTTGAACTCACCGACGCCGGAGTGCGCGTGGAACTCGATGTGCGTGTCGAAACGTCAATGGGCCGCCGCGCCACAGACTGGGAACTGAAGGGTGTGCCGGTTCGCCTTGAACTTGGCCCGCGAGATTTAGCTGAAGGTGTTGTCACGCTCGCGAACCGAGTGAGCGGTTCCAAAGATGCCGTGGCCCTCGACGGACTCGCCGCCACGGTGCGAAGCGCTCTCGACGCTGCGCAAGCGCAACTGCTGGCCGAAGCAACCGAACGCCGAGACTCCCGTACCGTCGATGTCGCCACCATCGCCGAAGCTGCCGAAGCTGCCGCCACTGGATGGGCCCGAATTCCCTGGGCCACCCTGGGCACCGACGGCGAGGCCGAACTGGCCAAATCGAGTGTCACGGTCAGGTGCCTCGTGATGCCCGATGGCTCTCTGCCAGCTTCTGATAGCGCTGAAGGTGCAGTCGCCATCGTTGCTCGGTCGTACTGACGATCCCTTTCGACCCGGCCAAAAGGGGGTCTGAACAGGGATTTTACCCGCGGGGAGTGGGCCTCAGACCCGATCTCGGGTGGTTGTTTTGGGGCCGAGGGGTCTACACTCTCTCTATCGCAATCGTTCTGCAGTACTGACGAAGGCGTGGGCTTCTGCCCACGCCTTTTGTTTCGGCCGGATTATGGCGATGACCCCGCAGTCAGTGACCTTTGAAACCCTTTGAGAGGAGGCCAACAATGAGTGTGTCCGCACGTGTACGAGCACTTATCGAACCATTGGTGGCCGCCGAGGGTCTCGAATTGTTCGATCTCGAACAGGTTGGACCAGTACTTCGGGTCACGGTCGATCGTGAGGGTGGCGTCAGTATCGACGACATCACAAAGACCACTCGGGCTATTTCTCGAGCATTCGATGAACACGATCCGATCTCTAGTGGTTACACGCTTGAGGTATCGAGCCCTGGGCTTGAGCGAGTGCTGCGCACACCAGCGCATTACGCATGGGCGGTTGGTCGGACCGTTGCGGTCAAGACATTCCCGAATCACCCAGTTGGTCGTCGCTTTGCCGGCACCGTTTCCAGTTCTACCGATACCACCGTCACCATCGCTCTTGAAGAACCAATCGGGGAGAGCCTTACGCTCAACCTCGGCGAAATCGAAAAGGCGCGCACCACCTTTGTGTGGGGACCAGCGCCGAAGCCCGGCGGTCCGAAGAACGGCGAGAAAGCCGAGAAATCGACAAAGGGCGCGAAGAAAACAAAAGAGATAAAAGCCAAGAAGGACAAGAAAGATAAGAAGGACGCGTCAATCGCGTCCCACAAGGAAGAGAAGGTCCAGTCGTGATGAACTCCCCTGATCTCATCGAGGCACTGCAGGCGCTTGCCGTCGACAAGGGAATCTCGATCGACACGCTGTTCGGTGCACTCGCCGACGCGTTCGAATCTGCCTACAAACGGCTCCCAAATTCGCAGGAATATGCGTGGGTCATCATCGATCCCGATTCTGGCGAAATCCGTGTGATGGCACAAGCCCTCGACGACGACGGAATCCCCGAAGGCGAAGAGTTTGATGTCACCCCACCACCCGAGGTGTGGGGTCGCGTCGCGGCGCAGACGATGAAGCAGGTCATGAATCAGCGCATTCGTGAAGCCGAACGCGAAATGAAGTACGAGGAATACGCGGGTCGCGAAGGCGACATCGTCACCGGCATCATCCAACAGACCGATGCGCGTTACACGTTGCTCGATCTCGGACGCGTCGAAGCGCTTATGCCGCAGGCCGAACAGGTTCCCTACGAGCGTCCCGAACCCGGTGCGCGAGTCAAGGCCTACATCGTCGAAGTTCGTAAGACTGCAAAGGGTCCGCAGATCGTCACGAGCCGCACGCATCCTGGTCTCATCAAGCGACTGTTCGAACTCGAAGTTCCCGAAATCGCCGACGGTGTTGTCGAGATCAAAGCTTGTGCTCGTGAACCAGGAGCACGCACCAAGATCGCCGTGTTGTCGAACGATTCCAACGTCGATCCCGTCGGCGCTTGCGTCGGTGCCCGTGGAGCGCGAGTGCGCATGGTCGTCAACGAACTCCGCGGTGAAAAAATCGACATCGTTCCTTACAGCGATGAACCGGCTGATTTCGTGATGAAAGCGCTTTCACCAGCCAAGGTCAAAGAAGTTCGTATCCACGAAGACACCGGCACCGCCGAGGTCATCGTTCCTGATTATCAACTCTCATTGGCGATCGGTAAGGAAGGGCAGAACGCTCGACTTGCTGCTCGACTCACTGGTTGGCGCGTGGACATCAAGTCCGAATCCCAACTTGCTGAAGAAGAGGCTTACGCCAATCAGGATTGGGCCGAAGGCGAATGGGTCGTCGACGCAGAGTCGGGCGAACAGGTATGGCAGCCCGCCGAAGGGGGCGAAGCAATGTCCGCCGAGGCCTACGCCCAAGCTGCAGAAGATCTCGACGAGAACGTTGCCGAGGCCGTTTCCGAGGCTGAGGTTGTCATCGAAGCCGAAGCAATCGTTGCGGCCGAAGAGCAGGTCGCAGAGGAAGAATCCGGATCGGAAGATCCGGCATAGTCGACACCATTCCTCGTTCGGCGCCTTGCCGTGCGAGGATAGAGACCCATTCCGTGGCCCTGCCATGGGGGGTTGAGCCCGTCTGACACTCCGTTTGATGGGTCCCGAACCACGATCACTGAGGTAGCAGTTGCCGTCCAACATCCGTGTGTACGAGCTGGCACGAGAACTGGGTCTGACCAATAAGGAGACCTTGGATCTGTGCGTCGCGCTCGGGATCGGCGTGAAGAGTCACTCCTCAAGCGTTGTCGAGCCGCAAGCAGACCGCGTTCGCCGTAAGGCCGAGCGCGAAGGCCTCGTGCGCGATGTCCAGCCTGAGGAACCTGAAGCTCCCACCAAGAAGGCAGCGGCAAAGAAAACTGCGGCCAAGAAAGCCCCTGCCAAGAAGGCAGCGGCGAAGAAGGCCGATGCCGAACCGGCAGAGGTCGAAGCTCCCGTTGTGGCCGACGAACCCGTGCCCGCAACCGCAGTTCCAGTTGCAGAGACCGCGCCAGTTGTTGATGTTGCGCCTGCACCTGAGATCGAACCTGCTCCGACACCTGCCCCGGCGTTAAAGCCTGCGGCTCCGAAGCGAGTCATTTCTTCTTCCGGTAGTGCTGGGCCACGCCGCGAAGCTCCGGCTCCTGCACCGGCCGCTCCTGCAACTCCGGCTCCTGCGCCACCGGCGCCACTGGCCCCGTCGGCCGCTCCTGCTGCTCCAGCAGTCGACGCACCGGCAGCGCGCGCGCCAATGCCGCAGCGCCCACCCACCTCGACAACCGGCAAGCCCATTCCACCTCCCCCCGGCGGGCGTCCTCCTACTTCTTCAACGGGCAAGCCCATTCCACCTCCTCCTGGTGCGCGTCGTGAAACACCCGCTCCCGGCGCGCGTCCTGGTGGACGCCCCGGTGGGGCTGGGGCTGGTGCTGGTGCTGGCGCTGGTCGTCCTGGTGGCGGCGGCTTCAGTGGTCCGCGTCCTGGTGGCGGTGGAGGCTTCAGTAGTCCGCGTCCCGGCGGCGCTCCTGGCGGCGGTCCTGGTGGCGGCGCTCCTGGCGGCGGTCCCGGTGGTCGTCCTGGTGGTGGCGGTCGTCCCGGTGGTGGCGGTCGTCCCGGCGGTGGTCCTGGTGGGCCGCGTCCGAAGCGCAAGGGTCGTCGTCGTCGTAACCGCGATGAGCTTCAGCCGATCGATGCACCGAGCTATACCCCTCGTGAAACGCCGATCCCCGTTGGTGAGGTCGTTGTAGAACGCGCCTCGACCGCGCAGGATCTCGGTCCCAAGATGAATCGAACAGCGGCTGACGTTGTTCGATTCCTCATGCAACAGGGCGAAATGGTCACCGCAACGCAGTCGTTAAGTGACGACATGATCGAGTTGTTCGCTGCCGAAATCGGCGCGTCAATTCGACTTGTGAATCCGGGTGAAGAGCAAGAAGTCGAACTGCAGAAGATGCTCTTGCTCGAGGTCGATGTTGACGATACGACGTATGAAGCATGGCCGCACCGTCCGCCGGTGATCACTGTTATGGGTCACGTCGATCACGGCAAGACCAAGCTTCTCGATCAGATCCGCAATGCAAACGTTGTTGCGGGCGAAGCGGGCGGTATTACCCAGCACATCGGTGCTTACCAGGTCACCCAAGACAATCGAGCAATCACGTTCCTCGATACCCCTGGCCATGAGGCGTTTACCGCCATGCGTGCCCGTGGTGCCGATGCGACCGACGTCGTCATTCTTGTGGTTGCTGCCGACGATGGTGTGATGCCGCAAACCATCGAAGCCATCAATCACGCAAAAGCTGCCGATGTTCCGATCATTGTTGCCATCAACAAGGTCGATCGTGACAACGCCGATCCGACTCGCGTGATGCAGCAGTTGTCTGAGCACGCTCTTGTCCCCGAAGCTTGGGGCGGCGAAACCGTCATGGTCGAGGTTTCTGCATTGCAGAACCTCGGCATCGATGATCTTCTCGAGAACGTGCTCATCATGGCCGACCTCGAAGATCTTCGAGCGACTCCAGACGGACGTGCACGCGGTGTCGTGCTTGAGTCGAACCTCGATATTGGTCGCGGTCCTGTCGCCACTGTGCTCGTGCAGCACGGAACACTTCGCGTCGGTGACCCAATGGTCGCTGGTGCGGCATGGGGACGCGTTCGCGCCATCATCGACGACCAAGGCAACCAGATCAAAGAAGCGGGCCCTTCGGCGCCGGTGCAGGTTCTCGGATTGTCCGATGTTGCAGTCGCTGGCGATCGATTTGTCGTCGCTCCCGACGAGAAGACGGCCTCGAAAGTCGCGTCAACTCGTGAACATTGGTTGCGGGTTGCCACGATTGGTCGTGAAGCACACGCAATGAGCGGCGGAGCGAAGCTCGAGGACATCTTCCAGCAGATTCAATCTGGCGAGTCAGCAACGCTGAATCTCATCTTGAAGGCCGACGTCACCGGTTCTCTCGAAGCTCTCACCGAGAGCCTCAAGAAGCTTGAGCGCGACGAGGTCAAACTCGCATTCGTGCATCGCGCTGTCGGAGGCATCACCCAAAACGACGTGCAGTTAGCGGCCACATCAAACGCCACGATCATCGGCTTCAATGTCCGACCCGATCGGCAGGCTCGCGAGTTGGCCGACACCGAGCATGTCGAAATCCGCACTTACGAAATCATTTACCAGATCCTCGAAGATATTGAAAAGGCCATGCTTGGCATGCTCAAGCCTGAGTTCGAGGAAATCGTTACTGGTGAAGCCGAGGTTCGCGAGATCTTCCGTGTTCCCAAAGTTGGCGCCATCGCTGGTTGCTATGTCACCAATGGCCAGATCACGCGTGGTTCCAAGGTGCGCTTCCTTCGAGAAGGAACGATCATCTGGAAGGGTTCGATCGCGTCACTCCGTCGCTTCAAAGACGATGTCCGCGAAGTCGCTTCCGGATTCGAGTGCGGTATCGGTCTCACCGATTTCCAAGACCTCAAGCCTGGCGACATCATCGAAACCTACGAAGACCGCGAGATCCCGCGCACCTAAGTTTTGTCGGACGGTCCGCCGTTCGCATTCCTTGGGGTCAATCAGGAGGCGTTTGCATGAGTCGACGAAGCAACCACGGCTCGGCCCGTCAGTATCCGCGCACTGCTCGACTCAACGAGTTGTTGCGCGAGATCATCGCCGGCGAACTCGAGCGTATGGACGATGACCGTTTGCATCTCGTGACCGTCACATCGGTTGATATCGAGGGCGATCTTCGTCATGCCAAGGTGTACTTCGATTCCATTCAAGACGAAGAGGGCGATCCCGAAATTCTTGAAGCATTCGGCGAGATTCGTTACAAGCTCCAGTCCGCCATTGGTCGCGAAGCGCGCATGAAGCGCACGCCCGAACTTTCGTTTGCGCCTGATCCCGCAGTTCGGGCCGGCGCACGTATTGAATCGCTTCTGGCCGAAGGACCCCGACCGGAACCCGATCCCACCGACTCGTGAGCGCGAAAAAACGCGAAGACGGACCCGACGGGTTGGTCGTCGTCGACAAAGAAGCGGGTTGGACCTCGCACGATGTTGTGGCCAAGTCGCGGGGGCTTCTAGGTACCCGCAAAGTCGGCCACTCCGGCACGCTTGATCCCGATGCCACTGGGATCTTGCTCCTAGGGGTCGGAAGAGTCACGCGGTTGCTGAAGTACCTGACCGCACTGCCGAAGACCTATACCTGCGAAATCGTTTTCGGAACGGAAACCTCGACACTTGATTCCTCCGGTGACATCACTGCGACGCACGACATGTCGGCGTTGACGTTCGCGCAGGTAGAAGCCGCCGTTCCAGAACTCACTGGCGACATCATGCAAATTCCTCCGATGGTGTCAGCGCTAAAGATCGACGGGAAACGTCTTCATGAACTCGCGCGCGAAGGAATTGAAGTCGAGCGTGCGCCGCGTCCGGTCACGATTTATCGCTTTACGGTTGCGCCGACGGCTAATCCACTTGTGATCACCGCCGAGGTGGAATGTTCATCGGGCACCTACGTCCGAACCCTCGCCGCTGACCTTGGTCATGCCCTCGGCGGCGGCGCACACTTGCGTGAATTGCGCCGCACCGCCATTGGGTCGTTCACGTTGCACGAAGCGCACCCTCTCGAGAAGGTTTCGCCCGAACAATTGCTGACGCCAGCCGAGGCCATGCGTGATCACCCCAAAGTGACGGCCACTGAAGCGGAACGAATCGATGTCGGTCACGGCAAGGTGCTTGCGATCGATGAACGCTTTGCCGGAGATGGGCCCTGGGCAGTCGTAAATTCGGAGGGCACATTGTTAGCGATGTACATCGCCCATCGTGGTGGCACGGCCAAGCCCGATGTTGTCGTCGCTCCGGTCGACGGACGGTAGCGTTCAAGACGACATGGACGTCATCTACGACAACCAACAAAGCGATCGTTTCGATCAGGGCGCAGCGATCACCATCGGCGCATTCGATGGCGTGCACTGCGGTCATCGTCAGGTGATCTCAACCCTGAAGGCTCTCGCTGCCGAACGTGGTCTGCGAACTGTTGTGGTTACATTTGATAAGCACCCAGCTTCGGTGGTGCGGCCCGAATCGGCGCCACTCTTACTTACCGATCTTGATCAGAAACTCGAACTGCTCGCTGAGTGTGGTGTCGATGCCACTTTTGTTGTGCGATTCGACGAGCAGCGGGCCCAGCAGACCGCAGCAGAGTTTGTTTCTGAAGATCTCGTGGGTTTGTTGAACGCAAAACTCGTAACCGTGGGAAGCGATTTCCACTTCGGCACCAAGCGTGCTGGAAATGTTGCGTTGCTGGTCGAGATGGGTGCGCAGCTCGGATTCGAAACGCTGGCTCATGAACTGGTCGATCTGAACGGAATCCCATCGACCGAATCTGTGTCCTCCACGCGAATCCGTGCGGCCTTGAGTAATGGAGATCTTGAAGCGGCCAACGCGATGTTGGGTCGACCTCATGAGGTCCGAGGCATCGTCGGTCATGGAGATGGGCGTGCACGAGACCTTGGTTTTCGAACGGCAAACCTTGCCGTTCCTCAGACCATCTGCTTGCCGAAAGATGGAATCTACGCAGGTTGGTGTCGAACACCTGACGGCACGAACCGTGCGTGCGCGATTTCACTCGGTCGGCGGCCCACGTTCTACGAATTCGCTGAAACGTCACTGCTCGAAGCGCATCTCATCGATTTCGAGGGCGACCTCTACGGCCAGCAACTCGCCGTTCAATTCATCACTCACTTGCGCGATGAACTGAAGTTTGAATCGGTCGATGCGCTCATCGCTCAAATGGGCAAAGACGTCGATCAGTGTCGGACCCTGTTGCTGGGTTGATTTTCCACTGAGCGACGGTTCACCAAGGAGCGCCACCCAAGACCTCAATGCCGTCCCAGGCAAATCTGCAGGACCGTTTCTGAGCAGTACACCACCAATCCCTTACCCTCGATAACACTGGTTACTGACTCTGCGCCGATGAGGGGCCGCAGATGAGGGGCCGCAACGAAACATTGACGCAATCACGCCTCCCGGTGGCTACTGTCTTCTTGTCGGGGGGGCGGTCCCCCGATAAGAGCGGAGGCGCATCAGATGTCTGATTCTGAGTTGGCCGATGAAGTTCGGCGGTTACGTGCTGAACTCGATGAAGTGAAGCAGTTACTCGGCAACAGCGGCCGCGGCTTGAGCCGGCCCGCTGGTCCAGCTTTCGCTGCGATCGATGCCGACGACGGCACGGTCCGATCCGATTCCGAAAGTGATTCCGAAAGTGATTCCGACGCGGGCAGTGTCTCGCGGCGCCACGCCCTGCACACCGCGGGCGCCATCGTCGCCGGCGCTTTGGCCGGTGGGATTGCCACCGTTGCCACCGCAGGCCCAGCGGCGGCCCTTTCAGGCACATTTGACGGGAACCCAGCCGTCAGCGCAACCAGTGCATCTGGAACCGCGGTCTATGCGCAGGCGGGCAGCAGTGGAAGTGCACTCACAGCCAGGTCTCCCCAAGGCGATGCCGTGAATGCGAATTCAACGACTGGCTACGGCATCTACAGTTTCGGCGGTGTTGCTGGAGGGCAGTTCGTCGGCAGATTTGGGGTGATCGCGAACGGAACCGACGCTGACATCGCCTTCAATCCTGCGGGTAACCCGCCGCCCTCGTTTAGCACGGCCCAATATGCCGGCTCGATCAAACTCGATTTCAACCGCGTCTTGTGGTTGTGCGTTGAGAGCGGCACGCCCGGCGTCTGGCAGCAGATCGGTGGGTTGGGCGTGGCTGGCGCCTATCACGCCGTTTCCCCAAGTCGCGTCTATGACTCACGACTCAGCACCTATCCGCTGAACGGCGTGCTCAGTAGCTACCAGAACCGCACGATTTCGGTCGCCAATAGTTATAACACCGGAACCGGCGCACTCGTCACCTCCAACTTCGTGCCTGCAGGCGCCACCGCGGTGTTTGCGAACGTGACCGTGGTCGACACTGTCGGCGCCGGCTACCTCGCCGTGAATCCCGGAGGAACCTTCGGCGTCTCCGCATCCACGATCAACTGGAGTGCCGCTGGGCAAATTCTCGCTAACGGTGTGGCGCTAACACTCAACGGGTCGCGTCAACTCACCGTCGTGGCCGGACCTGCCGCCGGCTCGACCAATTTCATCATCGACATCACCGGCTACTGGCTCTAAACCACGTCCACTGGGCGGCCGCTGTTACCAGGGTTCGTCCGGAATGGCGAAGTGTTCGCTGTACGCCCGCATCTGCTTGCGTCGGGCCGGCACGTCGATGCCAATTTGGTCAACGTCGTAGATGACCTTTCCGAACCGGTCGCGCTCATGAGTGGCGCCGTAGTTGGCCAGTGCAGCTTCGGCTCGTTCATCCATGGGCTGCCCGGCGAGTTCGTAGATGCGACGAATGGTTCCAAGATCATCGCCCATGAACTCATCGAAGCGAATGTCCATCGATTGATCTGGACCACCAAGAAGCGCACGGTCGCGCATCGCAGCATTCAACATGTCGTCGAGGCGGTCGGCCCAATAATTCGAGATCGCAACGGGGTCGACCGGCGACAATGAGGTGCGGGCGGAGTACGACACCATTGTTCCCATCGATACCATCACCGATATCGGATCGCGATGTGTCACAAGGAAAGTTGCATCGGGGAATGTTGTTGCCAATGGCCCGAACTGTTCAAGGTGTTGTGGTGATTTCAGAATCCAACGTTCGCCACCGCGCAAGAACTGGCACGCTTTCAACACCGTCTTCATGTACTCATAGTGTGGCGTCTGATCGTGTGACTTGTAATAATCACGCCAAGTGGGCATCGGCGCCATCGTTTCAAACATCATTGTTGAGAAATCAATGGCGAGAATTTGGATCTCCTCATGAACATGCCAAGTTGTCATCTCGTGCATGCGATTGAAGTCAGGCATGATCAGTTCCATGATTTGCAAGCCGGCTTCGGTGCGAGCAAGGCGAGGATCATCGGGTGTGTTCGCAAGCGATGCTTCTTCGATTGACGGAACTGGTTGATTGCTTTCCCAGTAGGGGAGAGAACGAAGAGCGGGATCACAAGCGATCAAATTGTGCAGATGGGTCGTACCGGTGCGGGGGAGTCCGGCGATGACCATCGGCGCTTTGATGTCGATGTCGTGGATCTCGGGGTGACGTGCCAATAGGTCGGCGAGAAGTAGACGGTTCTTTAACAGCGTGCCCATGAGCGATGCCGCCGAGATTCGGCCCATCGGCGAAAGCGGTGCTTCGGTTTCGAAGCAGTGCAGCAACACTTCGAGTCGCTCCACGAAATCCATCGGACCGAAATTTTCGAGACCGGTTTCGGCCGCGGCCTGTGTCATGAGCGCGTCGGCATTGAGTTCGATCATGTCCGCGAACGGTGCAGCACCGTCGAAGATCGCTTGAGCCTCGGGGGAGAACTGTGGGTTGCCAAGATCGTCAAGGCGTTTCGGTGCCGGTGGTGCTGAGCCAGACATGGTTCCCCTTTGGGCCCGTCCCCCGACGAGCGAACTGGCATCGTAGAGCCCCGAATCCCTTGTCGGGACAGGAATCTCTCGTTTCTGGCCGAAGAGGGCCCGATCGCCGAATGTGGTCGTGAAGGCCCTCGCTGGTACCGTAACTGCGTCGGTTCGCACCCTGTGGACCGTGTAGCCCCTCCCGATTGCGCCAGGTTCGTGCCATGCACGGGTCAGCGGATCACGGAGCTGGGTCCAAAACCCACCAGAAAGAACTTGCATGTCTGCTGAACCCGCAAACCTTCCGCCGAAGGCTGGCACGATCGCCGAACACCGGACGCACCCCACCGATACTGGGTCGCCCGAAGTTCAGATCGCACTGCTAACTGACCGCATCGATCATCTGACTGAGCATCTCAAGTCACATAAGAAAGACCACCACAGTCGTCGTGGCCTTCTCATGCTGGTTGGTCGCCGTCGCCGCCTGCTCGACTACGTCAAGAAGAACGACGTCGAGCGTTACCGCTCGATCATTGCGAAACTCGGCTTGCGCCGATAATCGCGAACCGGGGGACGACCATCGTGGTCGTCCCCTCGCTGTTCCTGTCTGGGAACAGCACCCCGGCGATACTGCGTTGTCAGTTGCCGGAGGTGAGTATCGGATCACTGCTCCGATGTTCACCTCTGGGAACTGGTTACGGGGTCGCCTCCAACTGACGGACCAATGTCCGTCTCACAAAGGAGACACACGTGGCTGATGCCATTTCCGTCGACGCCGCCATTCCCGGCGATGCCGACAAGACCATTACCTTTTCGGCCGGCAAACTTGCCGGTCAGGCTGACGGTGCAGTGACCGTTCGCGTTGGCGACACCGTCATGCTCGTTACCGCTACAGCGGCAAAGAGTGCACGTGAAGGTGCCGACTTCTTCCCGCTCACCGTCGATATCGAAGAGCGCATGTACGCCGCGGGTCGCATCCCCGGTTCGTTCTTCCGTCGTGAAGGCAAGTCTTCCGACCAGGCCATCCTCACTTGCCGTCTTATGGACCGCCCGTTGCGTCCGTGCTTCCCCGACGGCTTCCGTAACGAGGTGCATGTTGTTGGCACCGTGCTTGCAGCCGACCTCGTCAATCCGCACGATGTCATCGCCATCAATGGCGCATCTGCGGCACTCAGCCTTTCCGGTATTCCATTCGACGGCCCCATTGGCGCCGTTCGTCTGGCGTTTACCGCTGATGGTCAATGGATCCCGCACCCCACGTACGAAGAGGGTTCGGAAAGCCAGTTTGAAATCGTTGTCGCTGGTCGTGCGCTGAATGGCAACGACGTTGCAATCTCCATGGTCGAAGCCGGTGGCACCGAAGCACAGTGGCCTGCGATGCAGGACGGCGCCCCCAAGGTTGACGAAGCGGAACTTGCTCGTGGCCTCGAAGCCTCGAAGCAGTACATCCTTCAGTCGATCGCTGCGCAGAACGAACTTGTTGCCAAGGTTGGCAGCAAGCCTCCGATGCCTTACTCGGTCACTTCTGACTACACGCCAGAAGTTCTTACTGCCATGCAGGCCAAGCGCGAGCAGATCCTTGCGACGCAGGTCATTTCCGACAAGTCCGCTCGTCTTGAAGCCGAAGCAGCGCTTCGCGATCAGCTTGTTGCGGAACTTGCTCCGCAGTTTGCCGGCGTCGATGGTGCCGACAAGCAGCTCAAGGCTGCGTTCCGCTCGGTCACCAAGGCCGTTGTTCGTTCACGCATCGTGAATGAAGGCGCTCGTATCGATGGTCGTGGCCCGAAGGACATCCGTTCCCTCTCTTCCGAGGTCGGCGTCCTTCCGTCAGTGCATGGTTCGGGTCTCTTCCAGCGTGGCGAAACCCAGGTCCTCAATGTCACCACGCTTGGTATGCCTCGCATGGAGCAAATGATCGACGCTCTTGGCGACGTGACCCGCAAGCGTTACATGCACCATTACAACTTCCCGCCGTACTCCACTGGTGAAACTGGTTTCATGCGTGGACCGAAGCGTCGCGAAATCGGACACGGCATGCTCGCTGAGCGTGCACTCGTCCCCGTGCTTCCCACGCCAGAAGAGTTTGCCTACACGATTCGTACCGTCTCCGATGTTCTTTCCTCAAACGGATCGACCTCGATGGGTTCGGTGTGTGGTTCAACACTTTCGATGATGGACGCGGGCGTTCCGCTGCGTGCACCAGTTGCTGGCATCGCAATGGGCCTCGTGTTTGCCGATGGCAAGTACACGACTCTTACTGACATCCTCGGCGCTGAAGATGCATTCGGCGACATGGACTTCAAGGTTGCCGGAACCGCCGAATTCGTTACTGCTCTTCAGCTCGACACCAAGATCGAAGGCATCCCCGCCGACGTTCTTGCTCAGGCGCTTCAGCAGGCGAAGGAAGCCCGTCTCGCCATCCTCGAAGTTATGGCTGGCGCAATTGCCAAGCCTCGCGATGAAGTTGGCGAAACTGCGCCGAAGATCATCAGCTTCGAAATCCCGATGGACAAGATCGGTGAAGTTATCGGTCCCAAGGGCAAGGTCATCAACGCCATTCAGCAAGAGACCGGCGCCGACATCAGTGTCGACGACGATGGCTCTGTTGGTCGCGTCAGCATCGGTTCCACCGATGGTGGTGCTGTGGCCGAGGCCGAGCGTCAGATCCGTCTCATCCTCAACCCGCCGACCGCTGAAGTTGGCCAGGTGTACCAGGGCCGCGTTGTGAACGTCACCAAGTTCGGTGCGTTCGTGAACATCCTCCCGGGTCGCGATGGTCTTCTTCACATCTCCAAGATCGGTGGCGGCAAGCGCATCGACAAGGTCGAGGACGTTCTCGACCTTGGTGACGCTGTTGAGGTTCGCGTCGACGATGTCGATCCCAATGGCAAGGTGTCACTCTCGATGGCGAGCACTCCGGTCGCAGAAGCCTCCGAAGGTGAAGCAGCCCCAACCGAAAGCGCACCTCGTGAGGCCGCATCAGCTCCAGCTGCTGCAGCTGAAGCAACCGATGGTGGCGCCGAGCGCGAGTACGTCTCATTTGAAGACGCATTCGACGCTGAAATCAGTTCGGAATTGGGCGACCTTGGTCCCGCCAGTGAAAACCGTGGTGGCGGCGACCGCAACGGTGGACGTCGAGGCGGCAACCGTCGCCGCTGAGTCCGTTTCCGCCGTGTCGGTGAACGACACGGAAATCGAACGATCCGAGCTGGCCTCGGGTGTGCGTGTCATTACTGAACGCATGCCTGAGGCCCGTTCGGTATCTGTCGGTATGTGGTTTGCCGTGGGCTCGCGTGACGAGCCGGCATCCATCGCTGGCGCATCTCATTTCCTTGAGCACTTGTTGTTTAAGGGAACTGAAGAGCGTTCGGCACGATCGATTGCGACAGCAGTCGATGCAGTGGGTGGCGAAATGAACGCCTACACAAGTCGCGAGCACACGGCGTATTACTTGCGCCTACCTGTGAGCGAACTTGAATCTGGCGTGGAATTGCTCGCTGATGTGGTGAGTGAGCCAGCATTCCGTCCGGCGGAACTCGATGCTGAACGCGAAGTCATTATCGAAGAACTCCTCATGAGTGAAGACACTCCTGATGATCTCGTACTGACCGCTCTCTACGAAAGCCTTTATCCGGAACATCCGCTTGGTCGCGAAACACTCGGCGATCACGACACCGTCGCAGCAATGACGCGTGATGACGTATCGGCGTTCCACGCCCAGTGGTACCGACCATCAAATCTTGTTGTCGCTGCCGCAGGGGCGCTTGAACATCAGCAGGTGGTCGATGCTCTTGGTCCATTGTTCGACGGCGTTGAACGTGGCGATGCCCCGATTCGCGAAACGCCCCAAGCCCATAGGCAATCACTTGTGCAGATCGATCGACCAATCGAACAGGTACACGTCACCATCGGTTGGCGCGGCCTTCCCCTTGCCGATGACGATCGCTATGCAATGTGGGTGGCCAATCACGTCCTCGGTGGCGGAATGTCGAGTCGCCTCTTCCAAGAGATCCGTGAATCTCGCGGTTTGGCCTATTCGGTGTTCTCCTCGCCCTCTTCCTATTCCGATGCCGGCTCGCTCATCGTCTATGCCGGTACAGCGCTTGCTCGGCTCGAGGAACTGCTCTCGGTAACCGATGAGGTGCTGGCCACGTTCCTTGCCGGTGGCATTACCGACGAAGAACATGCAATCGCACTTGGTTATCTCGAGGGCTCGATGTTGCTTGGCCTTGAAGACAGCGGGTCTCGCATGTCCCGTTTAGGCACTGGGCTTGTGACTCGCAACGACATCACCTCGATCGACGAACACGTTCGTCGGATTCGAGCAGTGACCACCGACGAAGTCCATTCAGTCATCGGCCGGGTGCTCGGCTCTCCACGTGCCGTCGCGGCGGTTGGACCCCTCGGAGATGGATCTGCTGCGCTTGAACGGTTCGCCTGCGGCTAGTTTCGACTCATGACGTTGCGAGTCGGAGTCTTCGGTGCTGGTGGAAAGATGGGAAGCACGGTGTGCCGTGCGGTCGATGGCGACCCCGAACTTGAGCTTGTGGCTGCAGTAGATCCGCAGCACGCCGGTCTTGCTATGCGTCAAGTCACCGGTTGCGACCAGTCATTTCAGGTTGCTGCCGATGGTCAGGCGTTTCTCGATGCCAAGGTCGACGTCGTTGTCGATTTCACCCATCTTGAGGCAGCGCGGTCGAATCTCCTTTGGCTTGCTGAACATGGCATTCATGCCGTTACCGGAACCACAGGATTCTCCGACTCTGACCTCGAGTCATTTCGAACGAGCTTCAAAGAATCCAATTGTGTGATCGCTCCGAACTTTGCCATCGGCGCAGTCCTCATGATGCGCTTCGCCGAAATCGCGGCTCCATTTTTCGAAACCGCCGAGATTGTTGAACTTCACCACGATGCAAAACTTGATGCACCTTCGGGAACGGCGATGTTGACGGCCGAGCGCATGGCCGCGGCGTCGGCCGATTGGGCAGCCGATCCCACCAAGACCGAGATTCTTCCTGGTGCGCGTGGCGGTAAAGGCCCGGCTGACATTCGCGTGCATTCACTCCGCTTACGCGGAATGGTTGCTCATCAAGAAGTCATCCTCGGTACAACAGGTCAGACCCTCACACTGAGGCATGACTCCTACGACCGGGATTCGTTTATGCCGGGTGTTCTGCTGGCTTCCAAGCGTGTCGTTGAGCGTCCGGGTGTCACTATCGGGCTCGACGCTCTCCTAGATCTTTAAGTCGTTCCCGCGTTAGTCGTCGATAGCGCTGTCGTCGACCTCGGCAGCGGTCGATGTGAGGCCGAGTTCAATGTCATCAGCGGCGTCCTCAAGTTCACGGAACGCTTGGACTTCTTTACCGCCACGTCGCAATTCGCCAATCCAAAAAATCGCCACGAGCCCGATCGATACTGCGAGCAATGGAATTCGCCATTGGGCGATAAATCCCAAAAGTGAATCGATGGGTCCGGCAAAGATGTCACCGATAATTTGCAGCATGAATAAACGGCCGATGGTGCCGATGATGTTCAGCATTGCGAACTTCACTGGTCGCATCTTCGCCGCACCAGCAACAAGACATACGTAGTTGTTGGGGAACAGCACAACAAGAGGCGCTCCCCATTTGCCGAACCATCCCTCGACCGAGCGCATGTATCGGCCGGCAGTGGGCGTGCGCTTTTCCATCCATCGCAGCGCGGCGGCACCATAGAACCAACCAATCGCGTAGAAAAATGGATCGGGCAGCAAAAGGCGGATGGTGCCGATGAGGTAGTACGCCCACAGGTCGACGTGATTAACGACAAGGACGAGGTAGCGGTTCTTGGAGCTCAAGGACATGAGCAAGAGGGGTTTGTTCGTTACGAGATCAGGCCAGAGGGCATCGGCGGTGTAGGCCGCAATGACCATCGCCACGATTGGGGCGATGAGCAGTGTGAGGTGGCGGCGTCCCGGATGGGCGGAGGGAGATTCTGCTTCGGCTGACAAGGCCCTGATCCTCTCACGTACCATTCGCCCATAGGTAGGCGGCCGGTGGGTAGCCAAAAAAGGGGGAGTCAGAAATGAAGGGTCTCATGCAGGACGGTCCGCTCGTCCTCACGAATTTGTTTGATCGAGCCGAGAAGTTGTTCTCCGAGAAAGAAATAGTTACCGCGACGGCCACTGGCACTGAGCGGGAGACTTATGGCGAGTGGGCAGAACGCACACGCCGACTCGGTGGCGTCCTCGATGACTTGGGGATCAGCGCCGATGGCCGTGTTGCAACGTTTGCGTGGAATACCGCACGACACCTTGAGTTGTACTTCGCTGCTCCGTGTTCCGGTCGTGTGCTGCACACTCTGAACATTCGCTTGTTCCCCGAGCAAATCACCTACATCGTCAACCATGCTGAAGACGAAGTGATCTTCGTCGACAAGTCACTCCTGGGCCTTCTTTGGCCGCTTGTCGACACATTCACCACGGTGCGTCACATCGTTGTGATGGACGACGGAAAGGGAGAACTTCCCGCCGATAGCGGTGGCCGTCTTCTCCACGATTACGAAGCGTTGCTTGCATCTGCGAGTCCCGTTGAGTGGAATATCACCGACGAGAATCAAGCGGCATCGATGTGTTACACGAGCGGCACTACGGGCAATCCAAAAGGTGTTGTGTACTCGCATCGTTCGACCTGGCTGCACACGATGGCAGCGATGATGGCCGATGGTCTTGGTGCCTGCGAGCGCGACACGATCCTTCCCGTCGTTCCGATGTTCCATGCCAATGCCTGGGGTCTTGCGCATGTTGGTGTGGCTTCGGGCGCCAACTTGGTGATGCCTGGGCCCGATCTTTCGCCGAAAGCAATCGTCAATTTGATTGAGTCAGAGCGCGTCACGATCGCGGCCGGTGTGCCCACGATTTGGATGGGTGTCCTTAATGAAATCGATGGGCGCGATGTTTCAAGCCTTCGGAGTATTCCGTGTGGAGGTTCGGCCGTCCCCAAGCATTTGTCCGAGGCCTATCGCGAGAAAATTGGCATTCCAATTCTGCAGGCGTGGGGAATGACCGAGACCAGTCCGCTGGCTTCAGCGGCCAAAGTGAAGTCCACGATGCTTTCGCTGTCAGAAGATGAACAAGCCGACTACCGCGCCACAATTGGTTTGCCTGCATTCGGGATTCAAGCTCGGATCGCCGATCAAGAAACTGGCGAAGAACTCCCGTGGGACGGGGAAACCAGCGGAGAACTTCAAGTTGCCGGTCCGTGGGTTGCCAAGGAGTACTACAACGACTCGCGTTCGCCCGAGTCGTTTACTGCCGACGGTTGGTTGAAGACCGGCGATGTCGTCACGATCGATGGTGAAGGGTTTATGCGCATCGTCGACCGCACGAAAGATGTTGTGAAGTCAGGTGGCGAATGGATCTCTTCGGTGGAACTCGAAAATGAAATCATGGCCCACCCTGCCGTTGCTGAAGCAGCGGTGATCGGCGTGAAGCACCCGAAGTGGTCCGAGCGTCCATTGGCTTGTGTTGTGGTGAAGCCCGGCGAAACATTGACGCGTGAGGACGTTCTTGCGTTCCTCGATGGTCGAGTTGCGAAGTGGTGGCTTCCCGATGACGTCGTGTTCATCGATGAGGTTCCGAAGACTTCGGTTGGAAAGTTCTCGAAACGTGACCTTCGGGAACAATTCGCTGGCTACGTGCTTCCTACGGCATAACCGGTCGCCAGGATTCCTGAGAGCCCGCGTTGCGGGCCTAGCCTGAGCCACGTGTACCGGTTCTTGCTCAAGCCTCGTTGGATCCTTTCGCACCTCTTTGTTCTCGTTGCCGTAGGGGCAATGATCAACCTTGGGCTTTGGCAACTCAATCGCCTCGACGAACGAAAAGCGGCGAATGCTGTCGTAACGAACGCAATGAAGCAACAACCGCAACCGTTAGCCACTGTTTTGCCCGAAGGAACTGCAACAACAACTGAACAAGTGAAAGCTGCTGACTATCAGCCGGTCTACGTCACCGGCACGTATAGAGCCGATGAGCAAGTGCTTGTCACGAATCGAACAAACAACGGAGCGCCGGGTTACTGGGTCGTTACGCCACTAGTTCTTGCCGATGGAACAGCGGTTGCCATCAATCGCGGTTGGGTGCCCTATTCGTATTTAGAAGAAGGCCCGTGGGATGACTTCGCTCCGCCGCCGGGCACGGTGACCGTCCAAGGTTTGGTGCGTCAGTCGCAGGTCCGCGAAACGAATGGGCTGGTTTCTTCGCCGAAAGATTCCGATGTTGGAACGTTGCGAGTACTCGCGCGACTCGATGTCGGAAGACTTGCTCAACAAACCAGCGAGCGGATGATCCCTGGCTACATCTCATTACGTGTTCAGGACCCAGCTCAGAATGACCTTCCGGTACCCGTTCCGCTCCCTGAGCTTTCGCAGGGGCCACACCTTGGCTACGCCCTTCAATGGTTCGCTTTTTCGTTATTGACGATCATCGTCTACCCGCTGCTGTTGCGTCGATACGCCAAGCGCAAGCAGATGGATGGTGACGATGCCGAGATCCTCGATGGAGAACCTGCGTCGCCGGAGTCAGATTTTCCTGTCTCTTCCTAGGGAAACGGCCGATCCGACAGTGAGACAGATGATTCGTTATTGTCTCACCCATGTCCACGGCAGCGGTAACTTCGCCGAAACTCGCAATGGCGGTTCCCGAGCGAATTGTCGCGGCTGCTGCCGAACTCATCTCCTCGCAAGGGCTCAGGGGCACAAGCGTCGATGACATTGCATCTGCCGCAGGTTGTGGCCGGGCGACTGTGTATCGCTATTTTCCGGGCGGTCGCGCCGAACTGCTTGAGGTCACCATGGGTGAGGGAGTCGACCGCATCTTTGCCTTGTGCGCTCAAGTGACCGATAACTCAGCTTCTCTTGCCGAGGCAGTCGCAGGCACGATCAACATCGCGGTGCTCGAACTTTCAAACGACGCGGTTGTGCAGCAGTTGTTAGTCGACGAACCCGACACAATTGCGACGCTCATTTCGCCGATGCGCATCGAGCCCCTGTTCGAGCGCGCTTCAGAGTGGGGCGCAGAACATTTCTCTCGTTTCCTCGAGCCGGCGATTGCCGCGCATGTTGGCGAATGGTGTGTGCGGGTCGTTACCGACCACCTCCGGTCACCAGCCCCGATTGTCGACATCACGGATCCGTCGGTTGCCCGAAAGCTTGTTGACACGTTTCTTATTCCAACCTTGATTCCCGGAACGTTCGCGGATCACTTAACAACGACTCGAAATTACTGAGAAGGAGACATCATGACCAGTACCGAAGGCATCATCGGCCGCGCCGATATCAATGACATCGAACAGATCCTCATGATCTCAAACACTGACGTCGATGCAGCGATCCATGCGGTGAAAGACAACGCCGACGCGATCTTCACGTGGGATTACGAAAAAGGTTCGCGACCAGCGCTGAACAAGCTCTACGAAAAGGCGAAGAATTCCCAGTGGAACGGCGAAACAGATCTCGACTGGTCGATTAACGTCGATCAAGAGGCAGTTGTTGTTGCCAATATGGCAGCCAATAGTCGCGGTGCAGGCCTTGATGTCTCTGGCACGTGTTTTGAGAAGTGGGGCGACAAGGAATGGATAGAGCTCGGTATTCAGTCGCAGAACTGGACGCTTAGTCAGTTCATGCATGGCGAGCAGGGTGCCCTTCTTTGTACGGCCAAGATCGTCGAGACCGTCCCGTGGATCGATGCCAAGTACTTCGCCTCCACTCAGGTCATGGACGAAGCTCGTCACGTTGAGGTTTTCGCCAAGTACCTCGATGAGAAGTTGTCAGGTCATTACCCGGTGAATGCCCACCTCAAGATGCTGCTCGACGACATTGTCACCGACAGCCGTTGGGACATGACCTACCTCGGAATGCAGATCATGGTGGAAGGTCTTGCGCTTGCGGCCTTTGGATTCATGCATCAGATGACAACCGAGCCCCTGCTCAAGCAGCTCCTTCGTTATGTGATGAGCGACGAAGCCCGTCATGTTGCGTTCGGAGTGTTGTCACTCAAGGAGTACTACCAGGAGCTTTCACAGGACGAAATTCGTGAGCGCCAGGAGTTCGCATTCGAAGCAGCCGTGCGTATGCGTGATCGATTCCTTCAGCAGGAAGTCTGGAATCGCATGGGTGTCCCCGTGAAGGAAGCCGTCAACGTCGTTATGCACGATCCAGGGCAGATCCTCTTTCAGCAGATGCTTTTCGCCAAGATCGTTCCGAACTGTAAGAAGCTCGGTTTACTCGACGCTGGTGACGGTTGGTTGCGCACCAAGTTCACCGAACTCGGTGTGATCGACTTCGAACACATGCCCGATACCGAAGAGGAATACGAGACCTATGCCCTCGCCGACGGCGAAGTCGCTGGGGTTCGCTGAGACAGTCCGACCGTTTCCCGCCGAATCCGTCCGGGTTCGGCGGGGTGCGCTGGTACGGTGATCGTTATGGCACGTTTCGGTTCGGTGATCACCGCCATGGTCACCCCATTCACCGCCGATGGCGAACTCGATCATGAAGGCGCAGCCGAGCTGGCCCGTTGGCTTGTCGCGCAGGGGAACGAAGCACTTGTTCTCAGTGGCACCACCGGAGAGGCCGCCTGTCTGACCGACGAGGAACAAATCGCGTTGTGGCGCACGGTTCGTGCGGCCGTCGATGTCCCGCTTATCGCTGGGTCAGGAACCAACGACACCCGTCACGCCGCGGAACTCACTTCTGCAGCGGCAGGCGCCGGCATGGACGCTGTCCTGATCGTGACCCCGTATTACAACCGTCCTTCTCAGGCTGGTATTGAGGCGCACTTCCATTACGTGTGTGCAGCCACCGAGTTGCCCGCGATTATGTATGACATTCCCGTCCGGACTGGACGCAAGATCGGAACCGACCTCATTGTGCGTATGGCCAAAGAAATTCCGAATGTCGTCGGCCTCAAGGACGCTGCTGGCGATCCCGGCGCAACATCTCGAGTTATCGCTGAGGCCCCAGAGGGATTTGAAGTATTCAGTGGCGATGATTCACTCACCTTGTCGTTATTGGCTGTTGGCGCCGTCGGAGTGATTGGCGTCGCAACGCATTGGGCTGCTCCGGTCATGACGCAAATGATCAGCGCGTTTCAGTCGGGAGACATTGTTCGTGCGCAGCAACTCAACGAACGCATGATTGAAAGTTACGAGTTCGAAACCGGAGACCTCAATCCAAACCCTGTGCCGACGAAGGCAATGCTGCGCGCGATTGGTCAACCGGCTGGGCCTTGTCGTCCGCCAATGGGCTTTGGTCCCGACGACCTTGAAGAACGCGCTCTTGAAGTGCATCGTCGGTTGTACGCGTGAGTCGCGACGGAACGAAGCCCAAATCAAAGTCGAAGGCGAAAAAGCGCGATACGTCGTCAAAGGCGCCGGCCGTGCGCGATTCACAGGGAACGCCGGTGTCAGTGACGTTCCTGGGTGGGCTCGGTGAAATCGGCCGCAACTGTGCGTGTGTTGAAGTCGAGGGGAAAATCCTTCTTCTTGATTGTGGCTTGATGTTCCCTGATCTCGACATGCTGGGCATCGATCTCGTACTTCCTGATTTCACCTATTTACGCGAAAACGCCGACCGCATTATCGGGTGTATTGCCACACATGGTCACGAAGACCACACCGGCGGGCTGTCGTTCCTCTTGCGCGAACTTGAATTTCCGATTTACGGATCAGCGCTCACACTTGGTCTTGCTCGCAATCGCATCGAAGAAGCGGGCCTCCTGGACCGCACGGAGTTCATCCCGATCGTCGATGGCGAACGTCGCATGATCGGCCCATTCGACGTCGAATTCATTCCAGTCACTCACTCTGTTCCCCATGGCATCGCAACGGTGTTTCATACGCCTCAAGGCGTCATCCTTCACACTGGCGATTTCAAGCTCGACCTGACCCCAGTCGATGGCCGCCTTACGGACCTTGCTCGAATTGGCGCCATTGCTTCCACTGAAGGCATTCGCCTTCTTCTCTCTGACAGCACCAACGCTGAGGAGCACGGACACGCGGCATCGGAAACTTCGGTGGG
>CAMCTW010000022.1 GCA_945878645.1 Bifidobacterium breve | reverse complement strand
CGAGGCGTTCACCTCGCTAATGGTCGAACAAGGTGAAGGTCATATTGTCAATACGGCATCGGAAGCCGGACTTTGTGCAACCCCGATGCTCGGCGCGTATCACGCCGCGAAATACGGAGTCGTTGGATTGTCGGAAACGTTGGTCATGGAACTCGCCGGAACAGGTGTTGGGGTGTCATGTCTTTGCCCCGAACTAGTTGACACCAAAATCTTTGAATCCACGCGTAACGCACCAGCGCATCTTGGGCTGCCGAAGCCTGATCATGTGCCGATCGAAATGCTTGAGAGTTTCTTGAAAACGAAAGCAATCGACCCAGCTGTCGTTGCTGGCAATGTTGTCGATGCCGTGCGGAGTAATTCGTTCTGGATTCTCACTCACGAGGTCACGCATTTGCGGGCGCAGCACCGAAACGAGTCGCAACAGCGCGGCGATACGCCAACGATGATTTCGACGAGTGGAGCAAAGTGATGGCGATCGGTTCTGACTATGGCGGCGTCATTGGTCGCACCCACGCTGAGTCCACTCCGTGGTGGCCGCCAGCAGTTCATCCTGGTGTTGATGCCCCCAATGTCGTTGTCATTCTCTTTGATGACCTTGGTTTCTCTCATCTCAATTGTTTCGGCTCCGACATGGTTACGCCGAACATCGACAAGTTGGCGAGCAACGGTCTTCGGTTTTCGAACTTCCATGTGACGCCGCTCTGTTCGCCGACTCGTGCGGCGCTGTTGACTGGCCGCAATCATCACACCGTCGGAATGCGCAGCATTGCCAACTTCAATACGGGCTATCCGCATATGACCGGGCGCATTTCGGAACATGCAACGACGATGGGCGAAGTGTTGCGCGATGTGGGTTACACAACGTTCGCTCTCGGTAAGTGGCATTTGTGTCCGATGGACGAAGCATCAGCAGCAGGCCCCTACGACGCGTGGCCACTGCAGCGCGGTTTCGACCGTTTCTATGGCTTCCTCGATGGTGAGACCGATCAATTCGCTCCCGATCTTGTGTATGACAACCATCGCGTTGATCCGCAAGCAACCGCGGCCGAGGGATATCACCTCAGTGAAGATCTCGTCGACAAGGCGATCGAATTCATTCACGACACAACGTCAATCCGACCCGATCGTCCGTTCTTTACCTACCTCGCATTCGGCGCAACTCACGCGCCGCATCAGGCGCCCGAGGAGTACCTCGCTCGCCATCGCGGCAAGTACGACGAAGGTTGGGATGTCGCTCGCGAACGTTGGTTTGCCAAACAGATCGAGCAAGGTCTCGTTCCTGTCGATACCGAACTTGCGCCACGTAATCCTGGCGTTGAACCGTGGGATTCGCTTCCAGAGAACCAAAAGAAACTTGCGCTTGCATTGCAGGAAGCGTTTGGTGCGTTCTTGGAACATACCGATGCGCAGATTGGTCGCTTGGTCAACGCGATCGATGCGCTTGGGCAACTCGACAACACCGTCATCGTGGTGATGGCCGACAACGGAGCGAGTCAAGAAGGCGGGCCGTTCGGCGTTCTGCACGAGATGAAGTTCTTCAATTTCATGATTGAAACGCCCGACGAAGCGGTCGATCGGATTCCGGAAATCGGTGGCCCCGAGAGCCATTCGAATTATCCGTGGGGTTGGGCGCAGGCAGGAAATACGCCATTCAGGTGGTACAAGCAGAACACCCACGAGGGCGGCGTACACGTCCCGTTTGTGGTGCATTGGCCTGCGGGCATCACCGATCACGGCGGTATTCGCAACCAGTTCCATTACGTGACCGATGTTGCGCCGACGATCTATGAACTCATTGGTATTCAAGCGCCTGAGGTCTATCGAGGTGTTGAGCAATACCCGATTGCTGGTGAATCAATGGCCTACGCGTTCACTGAGCCGAATACGAAAACCAATCATGCCGTGCAGTATTTCGAAATGTTTGGCCACCGCGCCATGTACGACAACGGTTGGAAAGCCGTGACTCGTCACACTCCCGGCGTTTCGTTCGATGACGACGTGTGGGAGCTTTACAACCTCAATGTCGATGCATCCGAGTGCAATGACCTTGCTGCGGCCGAACCCGATCGTCTCGCGCAATTGATTGAGCATTGGTGGGCCGAGGCCGAAACCTACGGTGTCCTGCCTCTCGACGACCGTGGCGTTGAATTGTTTGGGGCTCGGTTCGGTGAGCACACGCCGCATCGCCCAGATCGCCACTACACCTACCGTCCCCCGATGGCTCCACTGCCTTCGCAGAGTTCGGCATCGTTGGGTGGTCGGAGTTGGGACCTCACCGCAACGATCGATCGTGAGCCGGGAGAAGGTGGCGTGTTGTACGCGCTTGGCAATGGCAATAGTGGCCTCACTGTCTTCATCCAGAACGACCGACTTGTTTTCGACTACAACGTTTTCGGAGATCACTTCGAGGTTGAATCAGATCGTGAAGTTCCTGTTGGCCGATCGGAGATCGGAGTTCGATTCGAACGCACCGGTAAGGGCGGCAACGCGACGGTGGTTATCGATGGAGCCGATTGCGGCATTGTCGAGTTTCCGTTCGTCATGCGCGTGATCTCGAGCATGGGTTCAAGCATTGGTTTCGATTACGGCTTGCCCGTGAGCCATCGCTACACCGATTCGTTCCCCTTCGAGGGAACACTGCATCGGGTCGATATCCAACTTGCGCAGTCGCGGAAGGCTGGTTCGGCTGAGGATGCCGCGGCGTCACAACGCGCCGGTATGGCTCGTCAGTGAGTCCAGATTCAGTGGGCACTGGCTATTGGCCCAGTTCGTGGCCTGCCGAAGACGGTGGCCCACTGCGCCAGCAAACCTGCGACGGAGCATTTGCGGGACTGGTTGGCGGCACTCCCAGTGTTGTGTCTCGCGATGCACACGGCGCGACGATGGTGGTTCGGCGCGATGCCGGCGAGGTATACCTCACTGGCCACAGCGTTGGTGGCGACAGCGGCGAACAAACCAGTTGGGTTGAGCGCATCGACCCGAACACGCTTGAAGTTTTGAATCGCTGCGAAGGCCTTTCCGGCGGACCAGCCTGGCCGGGCGGATTCGCGGCGCATGCAAATGGATCCCTCGTCGTTGTGTTCGGCCGCAACATTCACCGACTCAATATCGATCTTGAAGTGGAGCTCAGTGCAGAACTTCCACGCAATCGCCCCTACAACTCATTCATCGTTCTTCCCGATGGACACATCGTCACGAAAGATTTTGGTGGTCGTCTCCCCGGCGCCAACGAGTCCTTTGTGGCCGAAAACTGCGAAGTCCTCGTGCTCACACCGACAACGTTCGAAATCGTTGCTCGTGTTGAACTCCCTGAGCCCTCAATCGCTCGTCTGTCAGCCGATGGGGACACCATCTACGTCGTAGGCGATCATTCGCTGTTTCGGGTTGAGTGGAATGGCACTTCGCTTGAACTCGATACAACCTTCACGCCTCGGTATCGCACCATCGAGGGTCAAACCTACGGATGGGATGCGGTGATCGCTCTTGGCGCCGCGTGGTTTCTTGATAATGGCGGCGGCAGTGAGAACTACGTCGGAACGTTCCGCGGTCAAGGGATCTCGCCGGCTCCGTTGCACTTAGTTCGCGTCGATCTCGCTACTGGCGAGGTGTCACTCACAGAGATCTGTGGTCTGCCTAATGGAATGGTCGCTAACCCGCCGTTGATCGATGAGCGCCGGATGATCGCCGTTGGTTTCGACAGCGCAAATGGTGTTCTCGCTGCGTTTGACATCGATTCCGATGGAGCAACCTCGCCTCGCTGGAGCGTTGAACAGAACCACGGATCGCACATGATCCTCGATCCCGTATCGGGTTACTTTCTGTCCGCTCATCACGACAATGAACGTTGGATGGAACAGTTTGTGGTGCGTGACATTGTCAGCGGGGCAGAAGCGGTGCGACTTGATTCAGGAAGTCCGCTGCAATCAGTGGTGTTCCCTGCGGTTGGCGAATCGCGCACGGTGTTCGCCTGTTCGTTCTCGACGGTGAGCGCGCTTAGCTGGTGATATCGCTGGCGGTATGAGTTCCACCGGTGAACTGATCGAGTCCATCAGCAAGTGGACGCAATTCATCGCAACGGGTTTTGCTTGGCCGCGCATCGCAATAGCCGAGAATGCGCATACCGGTGAAGTGGTGCACTCCCATCGGGTCGAGTGGGCTCTTGCCATAAACGGGGCCCATGTAAAACGGTCCCGGCGGGGGAGGCAGTTCACTCGTACGTAAGCCGACGATTTCTGTCGTCGAAGGAATCCACCACAAATGCCACGCGGCATCTGGGTCATCGGTTGATCGCCACCCGCGACCGAGATCGATTTCATTGTCGGCTCCGCGCATGCGCACGAAGTGCCCCGGGGTGGCGAGGTCGGTCCTCGGTGCCGGCGGTTTCCATCCGCTGATGGAGAGTCCGTAGAACCCGAGAACGACGAAGGTTGCTAGTGCAAGGACGCCGAGGAAGATCCAGGTGGACACCTTGGCGAGGCTAGGCGGGAACGACCTCGACGGGGATGCCGTTGACCGCTTGGTTGCCGGACAACTTGTCGACGAAATGACCAGGCGAGAGCAGATTCGAGTTCACACCCGAGTGTTCTCGCGCAACTGAAAGCCGAGTACCAGCTTTGTCATGACCCCAACCGTGAGGAAGCGACACCACGCCGCGCATCATTTCGTCGCTGACTTCGACGGGAACTTCGATCGAACCGGCTTCGCTTGTGACGCGAGCATTTGATCCATCGGTAAGTCCGAGTGTCGAGGCATCGTCGGGATGAACGATGAGCGTGCAACGGTTTCCGGCTTTCACAAGCACCTTGATGTTGTGCATCCAAGTGTTCTTGGACTTGATGTTGCGCCGGCTCACGAGCACATAGGCATCGGGATCGCGATCGAGTGCTTTCTTCAATCGAGGGAGATCGCTGAGGATGTATTCCGGAGCGAGTTCGATTTTTCCTGACGGCGTGCCGATGACTTCGGCGGCACGATTCGGAACCATTGGGCCGAGGTCAACGCCGTGTTCGGCATCTTTCACCTTCTGCAGATTGAGCCCTTCGGGGTTTTCTCCGTAGAGGTCGCCCCACGGACCCATTCGAAGTTGCAGATCGATCATGCGCTCCGGACCGCCGTGGTCATAGAGCGGGAGTGTGGTTTCGGGATCGCGTCCATACATATGACACAGCGTGGTGAACCAGCCGTCGTCGAGCGCTTCGAAGTTGAAGTCGGCATCTTTCTGTCCGGTACACAACCACCCAAGGCGAGCGAGAATTTCCCATTCGGGAACGTAACCCTCTGGCGTATCAAACAACTGGTCGCTCCACTTCGACGCGTTACCGATTGACCAGGCCCACATGAGTTCGTCAAAGTGCGGCGATTCAAGCGGTGACGGTCCCGGAAGCAACACGTGAGCGAAACGAGTGGTTTCGTTCATGTAGCAATCGATGGCGATCATGCAATCGAGGAGCGGTAACGCATCTTCAAGATTCTTGGAATCAGGCACCGAGAGCGCTGGGTTGGCGGCGATGTTGATGAGTGCCTTGATCTGCCCCTTGCCTGGAGTGGCAATTTCTTCGGCCAAACACGAACACGGCACCTGGCCGAGGATTTCGGGTGCACCGCGCACACGACTGTGCCAGCGTCCGAATTCGGGTTCGCCCATGATCTTGGTGTCGGGCACCCACGTAATGGGTTTTGCTGCGGGCTTTCCGAACAACATGCCGCCCAACTTGTCGAACTGTCCGGCGATGATGTTGACGACATCAACCAGCCACGAAGCAAGCGTGCCGAACTCTTGATTACACAGACCAATACGGCCGTAGAGTCCCCCTCGTTCAGCATTGGCGAGGTCCCGAGCGATACGACGAATGGTGTCGGCGGGAATCCGGCAGAACTCAGCGACGCGCTCGGGAGTGAAATCGAGGCACGCTTCACGAACCTGTTCGACGCCTTCGACCAAGCCTTGGACATTTCCGAGTGTGAACAATCCTTCGGAGAAGATGACGTTGCACATTGCGAGAAGGAATGCCGCGTCGGTTCCGGGAACAATCGGAAGCCATTCGCTGGCATGGTCGGCGGTGATTGTTCGACGCGGATCAATCACGATGACCTGGCCGCCGCGCGCTTTGATGCCGTCGATCTGTGCGAGCTGATCAGGGCTTGCGAGAAGCGAACCGCCAGAGGCCTGCGGATTGCCGCCCATGATCACCCAGTAATCGGTGTGGGCAATATCGACAGTGGGGATCTTCCACATGTTTCCGTACATCAATACTGACGACACATTCTTTGGCCACTGATCGACAGTGCCGGCGGAATAAATCATCGGGAAGTTGGCCTGGCCCATAAGCAGTGCGCCATAACGGCTGATGCTGAATGAATGGCCGGCGGGGTTGCCAATGAACGCGGTCATCGCTTCGATGCCGTGTTCGTTGAGGACGCCGTGAAGGAGTTCTTCACACTTGGCGAACGCTTCGTCCCAAGAAACTTCTCGCCAGGTTTCGCCCTCGCGGATCATGGGCACACGAATGCGATCGGGGTCTTCGTGCAATCGACCGAGAGTGGTGCCCTTGGGGCAGATGAAACCCTTTGACCACACATCGTCATGATCGGGACGGATGACCTTCACATGGTCGTCTGCATCGAGGTGCACCTCAAGACCGCACATGCATTCACACAGCGGGCACTGGCGTAGATGCACCCGGGTGCCATCGGGTTCAACTCGGTGCTGACGACCGATGACGTTTTGGCGTGTTGTCGGTGTGGCGACGGGAACTTCCATGGTGTGACCTCCCGGTGCAGTGGAACGGATCAGAGCGTAGACCGGCCGACTGTCTCACCCCATCGGCAGGCTGTGTGCATGAACCCGACTTCCCCTTCCTTCACCATCGATTGCGATACTTGCGTCATGCAGCACACCGATGCCTGCGGCGACTGTGTCGTGTCGTTTATCTGCTCCCGAGAACCAGGCGATGCCATCGTGGTCGATCTGAGCGAATACCGGGCCCTCGAAATGCTGGCCGAATCAGGGCTGGTTCCCGAGCTTCGTCATCGGGATCGCTCGGGCGACTTCGGCAACCATCATCACTTGGGCTGATCGCTTCGGTTGTCCGATTGGGTGTGACAATGGAGCGGTGAACGCTTCGGCCCTCATCGACCAACTCAATGGTGCGGCCACCGCCGCTGGTCTTGTGGCATTGGGTATCGCTGCGGTCGAACAATTCGAAGACACTCGTGAGGCGCTCGAGTCTCGTAAGGCCGCTGGCCTTCATGGAGGTATGGCGTTTACCTACCGGGATCCGCAGCGCTCCACCGATCCCGCCCGCATCCTCGATGGGGCTCGATCTCTGGTGGTTGGCGCATTGCCCTACGCCGCAGGTTCAGTGGGTGAGCCGCAGTTCAATGGGCCGGCGGGTCGCGTCGCTCGTTATGCCGTGAGCGACCACTACACAGCGTTGCGTTCGGCGCTCGAAGCCGTGGCGCAAAAACTCGAAGCGGCTGGCTACCGCACCCGCGTAGTGCTTGACGACAATGCGCTTGTTGATCGAGCAGCAGCCCAGCGCGCTGGCCTCGGCTGGTTTGGGCATAACGCCAATCTGCTCGTGCCTGGTTACGGCAGTTGGGTCGTGCTTGGTTCGATTGTGACCGACGCGGTGTTGGCCCCATCGCAAGTTGTGCCTGACGGATGCGGACCATGTCGCCGTTGTCTCGATGGTTGTCCGACCAAGGCGATCATCGCCCCGGGTGTTGTCGATGCACGCCGATGCCTTGCCTGGTTGGTGCAAGCCGAAGGCTCCTTCCCGATTGAATTCCGCGAAGCTCTCGGTGACCGGGTGTATGGCTGCGATGAATGTCAGGAAGTTTGTCCACCCGCGCGGCGCAGCCCTCAAGCGAGTCAGAACGTCGAGACCGATACGGCGTGGGTTGGGTTGTTGTGGATGTTGAGCGCAACCGACGAAGAACTGATCACAAAACTCGGGCGCTGGTATATCCCGCGTCGCGATCCTCGGTACCTTCGCCGCAATGCCTTGCTCGCTCTTGGCAATAGTGCGGACCCCGCCGATAATGAGGTGCGCTCGGTGGTGCGTCGTTTTGTTTCAAGCGAGGACGAGATGTTGAGCGAGCATGCGCAGTGGGCATTCGAACGTCTCGAAGCTCGAGCGCAGGTGACGTCGTGAAGCACCTTCTTGTGACGAATGACTTTCCACCAAAGGTGGGCGGCATTCAGAATTATTTGTGGGAGCTATGGCGACGACTTCCACCAGACTCAACTGCGGTGTTGACCACACCGCATAGCGGGGCTGATGCATTCGATGCACAGCAACCGATTCGCATCGAACGAGACCGCGCAAAAGTACTGCTGCCGACACGAGCGCTCGCTCGTCGAATCAATGCACTTGCCACCGAACTCAATGCCGACCTTGTTCTGCTCGATCCAGCGGTTCCGTTGGGCATTCTCGGTAAATGGCTTGAGCGGCCCTATGGCGTGGTGGTTCATGGCGCCGAAGTAACGGTCCCTGGTCGTATTCCGCTTGCGAGTTCAGTATTACGGCGCGTGCTTTGTAATGCTCATGTCGTTGTTGCTGCCGGTGGTTACCCTGCGGCCGAAGCGCATCGTTGTGCAGGGATCGAGTTGCCAACAATTGTTGTGCCACCGGGGGTTGCGACAGATCGCTTTGTGCCGATCGACGCGATGGCAAAGCGCAAGGCTCGCCAACGTCTCGGTTTCGATACCGACGCTCCGCTAGTGGTTGGACTGAGTCGATTAGTCCCTCGGAAAGGTTTCGACGTTCTTATCGATGCAGCAGCAGTGGTGGCCAAGCGTCGACCCACCTTGCAAATAGCAATTGCCGGTTCAGGTCGAGATCGGTCACGCCTTGAGCGAAGGGCCCGCCGCGTGGGGAGTCCGGTGCGCTTCTTGGGCCGAATCGACGACACCGAGAGCGCTGCGTTGCTGGCGTCCGCCGATGTGTTCGCCATGCTGTGTCGCGATCGTTGGGCGGGTCTGGAACAAGAAGGATTCGGCATCGTGTTCCTCGAAGCATCGGCATGCTCGGTGCCGGTCATCGCCGGTCGAAGCGGTGGTTCAGCCGAAGCAGTGGTCGACGAAACGACCGGTATCGTCGTTGATCGACCGAAGAACGTGACTGAAGTGGCAGCAGCAATCGAACGACTCCTTGATGATCCTGAACTGGCACAACGATTGGGTCATGCTGGTCGAGTGCGAGCGGAACACGAGTTCACCTACGACCGCTTAGCCGCGTTCTTGCACAACGAACTCCAACAACTTGGCCCACAGAAATGACGACAGGTATGACGCCCACATCGCCAGCACCCGACACGCAAGGAATGGCCGCTACTGCTGGTCGCGGAATCCTGAGCACCACCGTTGTCGGCACAGCGCTCTTCACGATCATTGGGCTCGGCGCCGCTGTTTGGCAAGACTCGCTTACTACGTTCTACGTGGCGATTTCGTTGCTCGAGTTCTTTGTGGGGGTGGCCGTGTTTGCGTTGGCATTCCTCCGAGCAGTTGATCGGAGTCGAACCGAATCAATCGGAATCGGCGGGCTCTTCTTTGCTTCAGGGTCGGCACCAAAACGCGTCCAGGTCATTCTCATGATCTCGCTATCGGTGCAGGTGGTGGTTTCGGTTCTGGTGGCATCGCTGCACCTTTATACCGCCCTGGCCTTTGGGGTACTTGCCCCGATGTGGGCGTTGGGCTTCACCGGCCTGTGGGTGGCGGCCTACGGCCGGTTCCCCGAGCGAGCACCCGAGCCCACCTTGGCCGCTCGCCGAGACGCAGCGCGACGAGTTCATAAACAAGCCGCACCGAAAACGTCTGCAGACGACGCGGAGTAGCCGCGGAGTAGGGTGAAGTCATGTCGGAAAAGGCCAAAGAACAGATCCGGATCGATGCTTCGGTCGAGCGTTGCTTTGCAACATTGGTTGATTTCGCCTCGTATCCGGAATGGGCGGGCGACCTCAAAGAGGTCACGGTTGTAGAGACCGACGCTGACAACCGCGCCGTTGTTGTTGAATATCGCGCTGCTGCGATGGGTCGCAGCACGACCTACCAGCTTCGTTACGACTATTCCGCCGCTCCTGACCGACTCGGCTGGGAACTGGTTGAAGGCGATCTTCCCCGGGAACTCGATGGTGCGTATGTACTCACGGCCGCCGATGGCGAAGCAGCCACCGATGTTGTCTACGAATTAGCAATCGACTTGGTCTACCCGATCCCAGGCTTCGTAAAGCGTCGCGCCGAGGGCCGCATCATCAAAACGGCATTGAGCGAACTGAAGGCACGGGTCGAAGGTTCGCCCCGCCCAAGCGACGACGACTGAGCACCTCGGTCCATGGCGCCTGATGAAGACGCGATGCGGGCCGCGGCTCGTGAACTCATAGCTGCGGGACGCTCATTCCTCGATGCTGCAGAAGCGCTTCTTGATGATCCTGCTGCCACCGAACGAGTTGTGGCGATGATGTCAGTTGTCTCAAAGCAGGTGCAGCGAGTCGTGAGTGATGCAGCCGATGACCTCGCAAAACGGGCGCCGAAGACGCGCAAAAACACCTGAGCAGATCTTCGGCCCGGGGCCTACGCTCGTTGTTGTAGTGCTGACAATTGAGGAGGCTCCATGACCGTGATCACCGAAGCATCGATCAAGGAATTGGCAGGGTTCAAGAGCTCGGATGCACCAGTTCTGAGTTGTTATCTCGATGTCGATGGCCGCAGACATGTTCGGCCGAAGGAATACCTCCTCGAACTTGAGTCACTAAAGAAAAAACTGTTGGTCACACACAAAGATCAAGACTTCAGCGCCGACTTTGCACTCATGTCGGACCATGTTCGTACTCAACTTGATCGCCACGGAGTTCGGGGAATCGCCATGTTTTCCTGCGCGGCAAAAAACTATTGGAAGGTGATTGCTCTTCCTGTTCCTGTGGCGAATCGCCTGTCGGCGAGCCAGTCCCCGGTGGTTGGGCCGCTCGAAGCAATCGTTCACGAACTCGAACCCCTTGGCGTTCTTCTTGTGGATCGCCAACGTGCCCGAATTTTTATTTTTCAGTTCGGCGAGATAGTCGAACGAACCGAACTTTTCGAGCCACTTCCGCGCGAATATGACCGCCGAGATGAAGCCAGCCGAGGTTCGCGTGAACGCGAACAACACCACATCGATGAATTAGCGCAGCAACATTTTCGCCATTCGGGTGAAGTTGTCTTTCGCCTCTTTCAGGAAAAAGGTTTCGGGCGCTTGAGTATTGGCGCAACCGACGATGTTCATGCTGCGCTCGAGCACCACCTGCATCCCTATCTTCGCGAACGTCTTGCCCCACGCATTCACGTGCCGGTCGCGGCCAAGGAAACGGAGATAGCGAAGGCCGCCTTCGAGGTTGAGCACTTGGTTGAGGTTGAGCGTGAGCAGTTGATGGTCTTGAAATTGCGCGATGGGCTCGGGGCCGGTTCAAAGGCCGTGGCGGGGCTCGGCGCAGTTCTTGATCGGCTCAGCGAGCGGAGGGTGGCAACGCTTCTCATCTCAAACGGATTTGAGCAGTCGGGGTGGAGCTGTGCGTGTGGAGCATTGGCGGTGAAAGGCCCGAAGTGCCCGGTCGACGGCCAAGAAATGACTCGGGTCGACGACGTTGTGAGCGATGCGGTTGATGTGGCCCTGCTCGAAGGGGCTCAGATTGTGACCTGTGAAGGCAACGCGGACCTCGATGTCCATGGACGCATCGGGGCGCTTCTTCGCTATTGAACGGGGAAGATTCTCCGAAGGTTGCTTTCTGAGGCACCGGATGGACTAATCATTCACCTGTGAGTGAACGGCTGGTTGGAATCGACGTCGGTGGCACGAAGATGCTTGCAGTGGCGATTGATCGCTCGCGCCCCTCAGCGGTCCTTGCGGTCCAGTCGCGGCCAACTCCTTCAACAGCGAAGGGAGTGGTCGAGGCCGTAAGTGATCTCGCACGCGAGATGGAACTCGGGGGCCATCTCGGAGTCGGACTTGCGGGTCTTGTTGCCGATGGCGAGGCGCTCCGGTCGGCTCCAAATCTGCAATGCATGATCAACGTTCCCGTGCGAACGTTGCTCGTCGAAGACCTTGGTTGCTCGGTGGTTATCGACAACGACGCGACATGCGCACTTTTGGCCGAAATGACTGTCGGCGTTGCGCGTGGCATCGATGACGTTGTTCTCGTGACGCTCGGAACTGGAATTGGTGGGGGAGTAGCGATCGATGGATCGGTACGGCGAGGTGCACACGGATTCGCCGGTGAACCGGGTCACATGTGCCTCGACCCAAATGGTCCACGTTGCGTGTGTGGGCGAAATGGTTGTTGGGAACGCTATGCATCTGGCGCCGGCGTGGTGTGGCTGGCACAACAGCGCGGAGTGAACATCGATCACAACGGTCAGGCGATCACCGCCGAGGCACTTGCCGCTATGGCCCGCGGCGGCGATGCCGATTCACTTGTCATCTGGCGCGAATTCGCCGATTGGCTCGCTCTCGGTCTGGCCAATCTGGCCGATGTCCTCGACCCCGAACTCTTTGTGATCGGCGGCGGACTCGTTGACGTCAGCGATCTCTACATCGACCGCACCCGTGAACGGTTTATCGAGAGTGTCTTAGGCGGGCGGGCACGAACGCGAACTCGTATAGAGCCAGCGCTCTTAGGGTCTTCGGCGGGTGCGATTGGCGCTGCGCTGCTCAACTAACCTCGCTGGCATGGAGTTCCGCCGAATCAATGCGCTGCCACCGTATGTCTTCACCATCATCGACTCTCTGAAGGTTGAAGCACGACGGGCAGGCCACGATGTTATTGATCTTGGTTTCGGCAACCCAGACCTCCCGTCGCCCGACATTGCTGTTGAGAAGTTGTCCGAAGCAGCGCACAACTCGCGCAATCATCGGTACTCCTCGAGCCGAGGTATTCCGAAACTCCGCGAAGCAATCGCTGGCTATTACCAGTATCGGTTTGGGGTAACGCTCGATCCCGAAACTGAAGTGATCAGCACCATCGGTGCCAAAGAGGGTTTTTCGCATCTGATGTGGACGCTGCTCCAGCCAGGCGACGCTGCACTCGTACCTTCGCCTTCGTATCCGATTCACATCTACGGTCCACTTTTCGCGGGCGCCGATATTCGTGAAGTGCCGCTCGGTACCGGCCAAGACTTCTTCGACAATCTGCGCGAACAATGGGAGTACTCGTGGCCCAAGCCGCGGGTCATCGTGATGTCATTCCCTCATAACCCGACAACAACCTGTGTCGATCTTGATTTCATGCAAAAGGTTGTTGACTTTGCTCGTGAACACGACGTCGTAGTTGTCCACGACAACGCCTACGCCGACATCGGTTTCGATGGCTACCGTCCTCCCTCGATTCTCCAGGCTGAGGGAGCCAAAGAAGTCGCAGTCGAGTTGTACTCAATGACAAAGTCATTTTCCATGGCCGGTTGGCGCGTGGCATTCATGCTGGGTCGCGCCGATGTTGTTGCCGCCCTGGCGAAGTTCAAGAGCTACCTCGACTACGGCACGTTCCAGCCCATTCAGATCGCCGCAACGGTCACACTCAACGAAGCGGCCGATTTCCCCACCGAAGTCAATGCGGTCTATCAAAAGCGTCGTGACCAGTTGTGCGACGGGCTGAAGCGCATTGGTTGGGACATCGAACCGCCGAAGGGCACGATGTTTGTTTGGGCTCCGATTCCTGAGCAGTACAGCGATATGAAGTCCATCGAATTCGCGTCCTACTTAGTCAAAGAAGCAAATGTCGCCGTGTCGCCTGGCGTCGGGTTCGGTCGCGGTGGCGAAGGCTTTGTGCGCTTTGCGCTCATCGAGAACGAGCAGCGCACGCAACAAGCTGTTCGTAATCTCCGTGGGGCGCTCACTCGCCTCGAGAGTTAACTCACCCAGCGTTTACTCCCTCAGGGGTTGCAGTTCTCGCTGATGTCGCCATAGCGAAACACGGCGTTCATCCGTGATTTGTAGGGTGACGACATGTCCCAGACCTACATCCTTCGAGTGTGGATGCCTGATCGACCCGGTGCGCTTGGTGCACTCGCGAGTCGCATTGGTGGGGTAGGCGGCGACGTTACGGGGATCGAGATTCTTGAGCGCGGCGCTGGGCGAGCGATCGATGAACTTGTGATCGAATTAGCCGACGGTGCACTCGTTGAGTCACTTGTCGCCGAGATCCACCAGGTCGACGGTGTCGATATCGAAAGCATTCGTCCCGCGGCCGAAGCGCTTCACGATCCTCGGGTCGATGCGCTTGAAACTGCGGCACTTTTAGTTGGCGCGCCAACTCCGTCGACCGCGCTCGACGAATTATGTATCCACGGCGTTCGAACCGTTGGCGCTCATTGGGGAGTTATTCTCGAACTCTCAAGCGGTTCCATAACCTCGGAAGTCGGTGAGTGTCCGCCAGCTGCGTGGATCGCAGCGTTTGTCGCCGGAAGTCAGTCCTCGGCTCGCGTCTCCGATGGAGATACGGGTCCCTCTGACATGGTGTGGGCTCCGTTGCCTGCGGCGGGACGCGCTCTCGTGATGGGTCGGAACGGAGAATCGTTCCGCTCTCGTGAACGGAGGCAGGCGGCCGCACTGGCTCGGATCGTCGACACGAGGTTTCGAGAATTGATGAACTTGTCGCGTCAGCGCCACCCTTCAGTGACTGATTGACGTCTTAGCTCTCGGGCGTGAGTTTCGCCCAGCCTCGCGACCGTTCGACTCCTCGCAACCATTGTCGGTGCGCGGTATCGACGTGTGAACGGTCAGCACACGGCTCAATGGCGACATCAATTGACCAGTTCTCGCTGATGTCCGCAGTCGAGTCCCAGACTCCTTCCGCAAGTCCGGCGAGATACGCGGCACCGAGGGCAGTGATGTCCTTCACTACGGGACGATGTACGGGTACGCCCAAATGGTCGGCTTGCAGTTGAAGGACGAAATCGCTGGCCGCTCCGCCATCGGCTCGGAGTGCCGTGATCGTAAGGCCTCCCGCTGTTGTCATGGCTTCGACAACGTCTCGGGTCTGTAGTGCAATCGATTCGAGCATGGCGCGCGCAAGATGCGCAGCGGTTGTGCCCCGAGTGATTCCGAGGATTGTTCCCCGAGCGTAGGGATCCCACCATGGGCTTCCGAGGCCGGTGAAGGCGGGGACAATCACAACTCCGTCGCTGCTTTCGACTGACGATGCCAGTGCCGTGACATCACTTGAGTTTTCGATGACCTGCAAACCGTCGCGCAGCCATTGGACACCCGAACCGGTAACAAAGATTGCGCCTTCAAAGGCATAGGTGAGTTGCGGTGTGCCCGTTGCGTCGGGCAGCGACCACGCAACGGTGGTGAGGAGTCCGTCGACTGGCTTGGGGCATGTCGTTCCCATGTTCATGAGAACAAAACTTCCGGTGCCGTAGGTGTTCTTGGCCATTCCTGGTTCGAAACAGGCTTGTCCAAATAAGGCGGCCTGCTGGTCACCGGCGATGCCGCTTATGGGAATTCCCGCGCCGAGAGGACATGAATCGGAAGTGAGTGCAACTTGGCCGCTCGAGGGAACGACTTCGGGGAGAACATGCTTCGGTACGCCAAAAAGGTCGCATAGTTCTTCAGACCACTGACCGCTTCGAATGTCGAACAGCATGGTTCTGCTGGCGTTGGTGGCATCAGTGATGTGGGTCGAACCACTAGTGAGTTTCCACACCAACCATGAATCGATGGTTCCGAGTGCGACGGAATGATCAGGGGTGACGGCACCTTCAGTAAAAATCCATCGGGCCTTTGTGGCGGAGAAATATGGATCGAGTACGAGCCCAGTGGTCGATCGCACCAGTGGCAGCACGCCGTCGGATTCCAGTTGTGCGCAGAAATCAGATGTGCGACGGTCCTGCCACACGATGGAGCGGTGAAGGGGGCGCCCGGTTGTGCGATCCCACACCACGACAGTTTCTCGCTGGTTCGTAATGCCAATGGCCGCGACGGTTTGATCGAGGGCCTGAAGCGCGCCGCCGAGATCACTGAGCACGGCGTGAATAGCCGACCATATTTCTTCAGCGTCGTGTTCTACCCAACCGGGTTGGGGGAAGTACTGGTTGAATTCTTGATACGACGAGGTGAGCGGCACTCCGCTGTGGTCGAAGGCAATGGCCCGGACTCCTGTGGTTCCGGCGTCGATGGCGACGACAACGCTCATAAGGGTGTCAGTTCGGGGCAGACTGCGGGCATGAGCATTGATTTCAGTCTGTCACCCGAACTCGAAGCGATCCGAGAGAAGGTCCGAACCTTTATCGCCGAGATTGTTACCCCGACCGAACAGCGCCTTGAAGCCTCAGGAATCGCAGAGACGGATCGGCGCGCGTATGTCGCTGAACTTCTTGAGCTACGGCGCCAAGCGCAGGAGTTGGGGCTCTGGCTCCCACACATGCCGGTTGAATGGGGCGGCATGGGCCTGGGTCATGTCCAACTTGCCATGGTGCAGGCGGAGGCGGCTCGGACGCGGCTCGGCCCGTGGGTACTCAATTGTCAGGCGCCCGACGAAGGCAACATGCATACGTTGTTGCATTGGGGAACCGATGAGCAGAAAGAAAAGTATCTGCGTCCGCTTTGTGAAGGACGTGTGTGGTCCTGCTTTGCGATGACAGAACCTGAAGTTGCCGGTTCCGATCCCACTCTCATTCGTACACATGCTGAACAAGACGGAGAGGAATGGGTGATCAATGGTCATAAGTGGTTTATCTCGAACGCCCATCGCGCGAGCTTCGCGATTCTCGTTGCGCGAACTGAAGACGATCCTGATCTTCCGCAGGCTGCCAATACGGCATTCATTGTTGATATCCCGTCTGAAGGTTGGACCGAAGTGCGTCAGATCGAAACGATGCATGGCGCGACTGGCCATTCAGAGATTCTGATCGAGGATCTTCGTGTTGCTGATTCGCAGATGTTGGGAGGACGGGGACAAGGCCATCGTCTCGGTCAGTATCGCCTTGGCCCGGCGCGCCTAGCCCATTGCATGCGCTGGATCGCTCAAGCTGAGGTCGCTCTCGACATGATGGTGGCGCGTTCCCTCGACCGCTACTCCCACGGTTCGATTCTTGCGGAGAAGCAAGGTATCCAGTGGCTGATCGCCGATTCAGCGATGGAGTTGTATCAGTGCAAACTCATGGTGCTGCACGCTGCATACAAGATCGATCGCGGCGATGACTTCAGCGCCGAGGTATCGATGGCGAAACATTTCGTTGCGAATTCACTCAATCGGATAATCGATCGAGCAATCCAGGTACATGGAGCGCTTGGTTACTCGACTGATACGCCTCTCGCACACATGTATCAGCAAGCTCGCTGGGCGCGATTTGCTGACGGTGCCGATGAAATCCACCAAATGCGAATTGCGCAGCGGACAATTGCCGCCTGGCGTGATCATGGAAGTACCCGCACAGCGACTGGCGATCTTCCGATCTAATCCGAACCTCCGACTTAGGGGGCGGACGCGACAGTTGTCGTTGTCTGTTCCTGATTCAGCGGTTGCGGTTGATCTTCCGTGGGGATGCCGCACGACAGCGCAATTGCGGAAACGCACGCGAGGATTGCGGTTGTGGCGACAAGTCGGCGGATTCTTTTGGTCATAGCTCGGCATCCTCTTTCTCTTCAGGAGGAGGCGGGTCAACGAGTGAAAGTTCGACAATGAATCGGGCACCGTGGTCACCGTCACGTCGATCCTCTACCCATACGCGCCCGCCGTGGAGGCGCACGTGTTCGTCGATCAGAGCGAGGCCGAGTCCAACGCCAGTGTCGTTGGAACGATTGCCGCCCTCACTCCCACGAGAGAAACGATCGAACACAATGTCACGTTCATCTTCCGGTACGCCGTTTCCGTGATCTTCAACACTGATGTGAATTCGGTCTTCGGTGCGCTCGACGGTGACTGATGTAGCGCCACCGGCATAACGAGCTGCATTGTCAAGAAGATTGGCGATCACGCGGCCGAATCTTCGTTTATCAACGCGAACGATGAGATTTTCAGTGTCAATATCGTGGATGACGGGGACGCCGCCACCGCCGAGAATGCTCACTGATTGATAGACAAGTTCGACAACGAGAACTTCCTCGAGGTGGAGAGTGATCGCCCCGACATCGAAGCGAGAAATCTCAAGAAGGTCTTCGACGAGCTGTTGCAGACGATCGATGTCAGCGGACAGCAATTCAAGTGCGGTACGAGCGCGCTCAGGAAGGTCATCTCTGGTGTTTTCGAGGACTTCGATTGATGCTGCAAGCGTCATAAGTGGTGATCGCAACTCGTGGCTAACTTCCGATGCGAATCGCGCATCTCGTTCGATTCGATCTTCAAGCGCTTGGGCCATTTCGTTGAATGGTCGTGAGATCAGGTCGAGGTCGGGGTCGACTCCTTCTGGAAGCCGAGTGTCGAGACGACCTCCGGCGATTGCTCCCGCTGCCGTTCCTACGTCGAGAAGTGGAGCAAAGACCCGACGGCTAGCCCAGTAGCCAATAAGGGCTCCGGCAAGAGTCGTGAGCATCGACGCGATGAGCAATGTCATGGCGAGGCCGTTGAGCGTGTGTTGAAGATCGGCGAGCGGGACACTTTCGAAATATTGGGCGTCGAGATCAGGAACGGGCACGCCGACAATGAGTTGAGTGGAGCCGTTGACCGGCGTTCGCATACGGGCTGCTTGACCGCCAGCGACCATCACTGTCAGCGACTCGGGAATGGACTGCTGGTCGAACGCAGAACCGTTCGTTGCGTACCAGCGGCCGTCGCTTGAAAGCAGTGCGTTGGCGGCATTGGGGTGGGAGAGCGCATTGAGGGAGCGAGTTACTGCGGTTGGCGTTGTTGCGTAGGGGAGTTCCACCGCCAGACGGTCCGCATTCGCGAATGCCCGAGTGACGGCAGAATTTTGTCGCTGGTCAATCAGGTTTTGTCGGGTGAGACCGAACGTAATGAAGGCCAATGACGCCGACAGGACAGCGGCGCCGAGGGCAAAAGTGACAGTGAGCCTGGTCCTGAGGCCGAATCGACGGCGCACCGGAGCGATGATTCGTGCCCGACGGCGGCGCCGAGTTCGGGTTGTAATCGGTTTGGTCACTGCTGCAGTTTGTAGCCGAGGCCGCGGATCGTCATGACGTGACGCGGGTTTGCCGGATCGACTTCGACCTTCATACGAAGGCGGCGAACATGGACATCGACCAGCCTTCCATCGCCGAAGTAGCCGTATCCCCAAATTCTTTCGAGGAGTACCTCGCGACTAAACACCCGGCCGGGGGCCGATGCGAGTTCGACGAGTAAACGGAATTCAGTTTTTGTCAGGTGTACCTCTGCGTTATCGCGAAGCACGATTCCTTCATCAGGGATGATTTCAAGGTCACCGAATCGGAGGTGTGTCGGTGCGAGGTCGATTGTGCGCGCCCGGCGAAGCAGAGCGCGAATGCGGGCAGAGAGTTCCTTGGGTGCGAATGGCTTCGTGAGGTAATCGTCGGCACCGGCTTCGAGACCTGCAACAACGTCGTGAGTATCGGCGCGCGCCGTCACCATGACGATGGGCACGTCGCTGACGCGTCGAATCGAGCGACAGACGTCGAAGCCGTCGATGCCGGGCAACATGATGTCGATAAGTACGACATCACTGGGTTGGCGCGTAAACGCCTGAAGCGCGTCTTCTCCCGTGTCGGCCTCTTCGACCTCCCATCCTTCGTCCTCGAGGGCGAGGCGAACGGCAGTGCGGATTCGTTCGTCGTCTTCGACGGTAAGGATGCGGGTTCCCATATCTCTTCTATTGTCACCGAAAGCGGACCACCGCGTCAGATTTCGGACTTGTGCTGGTTTTCGGTGCTTACGCGTTGGCAGCGTCGGCGTCGATCAAGAGCGTTCTCAGCCCGTCGAAGAGCGCTGGTGGGGCGGCAAGACAGAAGTCGAATTCGGGCGCACCGCCGGAGAGATTTCCGACCATTGCTCCAGCTTCGGTGGCAATAAGTGCTCCTGCAGCATGATCCCAAGGTTGCAGGCCGCGCTCGTAGTAGGCGTCTACCCGCCCGCATGCGACCGAACATAGGTCGACTGAGGCTGCGCCCATCCGACGGATATCGCGCACATTGGCGATGAGGCGACCAAGGACGGCGGCCTGTCGACGCCTCCGGTCTGGTTCATAGGAGAATCCGGTTGCGATCAGCGCTCGGGAAAGTTCGGTTTCGCCTGAAGCCTGTATCGGTTGGCCATTGCGAAAAGAACCACCGCCGCGGAGTGCGGTGAACACGTCTCTGTGGAGAGGATCGTGAACAACGCCGGCGGCAACAGATCCATCGATTTCAGCTGCAATCGAGACCGCGAAGCCGGCGTGACCGTAGAGGTAGTTGGTCGTGCCGTCGATCGGATCGACGACCCACCGCACGCCGCTGGATCCAGGTCGGTCAGTTCCTTCTTCGCCGAGAATGGCATCGTCGGGACGAGCTTTCGTGAGGAGCCCGAGGATCAACGCCTCTGAAGCGCGATCCATTTCGGTCACCATGTCGGTGCCAGTGGTCTTGGTGTCGACAGTCGTGCGAGCGCGTGAGAGTCCTTCGACGATGAGCGCAGCAGCTTCGGCCGCTATCGATGTTGCAAGTTCAAGAAGCGTTGCTGGTTCGGGTGGTGTCATCGAACGCGGGGAACATTGCGGTTCGCTGCGGTGGACTTTGCCGCTGCGATGGCTGCTTCTTCGCGTGCCCGAATGGTGTTCCACTCGCCCATGGCCCGAAGCGTAAGGATCACAACGACGGCAGTTCCGAGGGCAGAAACGATCGCACCGATAAGAGCGCCGAGCCCCGCCCACACCGATGAGTCACCGGTGACCTGAAGATCAACGAATGCATAGCCAATGAACCCACCTGCTGTGCCTCCGATGAGGATCGCGATGAACGCGAGCAATCGGGCGCCGACCGAGGGGAGTGCTGAAGACGTAGTGGAGGTGTGGGTCGTAGTGGACATTTCTGCCATCGTACGGGCCGCAAGGCCCAGTCCGCGCACCCGCTAACGGTCGGTGGCTCCTACAGTTGGCGATGTGAAGCCCCTCGTGATCCTGCCCACCTTCAACGAGGCAGAGAACATTGTTGAAGTTCTTGAGCGCATTGCGCTGGCGTTGCCGAAAGTAGATGTTCTCGTGGTCGACGATGGAAGCCCAGATGGGACCGCGGACCTGGCCGAAGGATGGGGAGCAGAACACGGTGGACATGTGTCTGTGCTGCGCCGTGGGGCCAAGGCGGGCTTGGGCTCTGCCTACCGGGCCGGTTTCGCTTACGGCCTTGCGAATGGCTACGACGCGTTGATCGAAATGGACTCGGATCTTCAGCACGATCCCGCAGCGCTTCCTTCGTTGGTAAATGCTGTCGAGTCCGGTGCCGATCTTGCCATCGGTTCGCGCTACGTGCCCGGCGGGCATATTCCTGATTGGCCGAGGCATCGTGAATGGTTATCTCGCGGCGGCAATCGCTACGCCGCAGTTGTGCTCAGACTTCAGGTTCGCGACGCCACGGCCGGCTTCCGCTGTTATGCCGCCCCAATGCTTTCGCGTATTCCTCTCGACCTTGTGACAGCGGACGGATACGGGTTTCAAATTGAGATGGCGTACAACGTTGCGCGTCGAGATGGCCGCATCGTTGAAGTCCCGATCACGTTCAGCGACCGCGAGCGCGGAACATCGAAGATGTCTTCACGGATTGTGTTTGAGGCGTTGATTCTCGTTACGTGGTGGGCGGTCCGTGATCGCATTCTTCGTCGTCCGCTGCCGGCTGACGCTTCGTAACTATGAGGGACTGGCTTGTCGGTGGCGCAGTGATCGAAGGCCCGTCGGGGCTTTTGTTGGTGCGGAATCGTCGTCGTGACGGCAGCTTTGATTGGAGCCCGCCCGGGGGAGTGATCGATGCCGGTGAAACTGTCCTCGAGGGAATCGGTCGAGAAGTTGTTGAAGAAACCGGTCTCGTTGTGACCAAGTGGGCGGGGAAGCTCTACGAAATCGAAGCGTCGGCTCCCGATATGGGCTGGAAACTTCGTGTTGAAGCGTGGCTGGCTGAATCTTGGGAGGGCGAACTTCGGTTCGATGACCCCGACGGAATCGTCGAAACCGCGGTCTGGGTCGATGCAGATCAATGCGGAGTGCATCTCGGCGATGGCGCACCGTGGGTGGCCGAACCAGTACTCGAGTGGCTGCTGCATCGCTGGGTCGATCCTCGTTCGTTCGTTTATCACATCGAAGGATCAGATCGTTCTTCACTATCGGTCACGCGCGTGTGAGCGAAGCACCGCGACTCGCGAGCATCATCCATGTCGACATGGATGCATTCTTTGTTTCCGTCGAATTACTTGATCAGCCTGAGTTGCGAGGAAAGCCCGTTGTCGTTGGAGGCGACGGAGAGCGAGGCGTCGTCGCCGCCGCTTCCTACGAGGCTCGCTCTTTTGGCGTTTATTCCGCGATGTCGTCGGTGCAGGCTCGCAGGCTCTGTCCGCACGCAATCTTTCTTCGCGGTCGATACGACCGTTATTCCGAAGTAAGCGCAAACGTGATGGCCATCTTTCGCGACGTCACTCCACTCGTTGAACCGCTCTCGTTAGATGAAGCTTTTCTTGATGTCTCGGGAGCATTGCGATTATTCGGCGAAGCCCCAGTGATCGCAGGCGCTCTTCGTCAGCGTGTGCTCGACGAACAAGGGCTCACGTGCTCGGTGGGGGTTGCGAGTACCAAGTTCGTCGCCAAACTCGCGACCGGAGCAGCGAAACCGAAGGCATCAGAGAAGGGTCCGCAGTTTGGAAGCGGCGTTTTCGTTGTTCAACCAGACGAGACCTTGGGATTCCTGCGGCCACTTCCGGTTGAGTCGCTTTGGGGTGTCGGGCCGGCAACGCTCGCAAAGTTGCACCGAATCGGTGTCTTAACGATTGCTGATCTTGCCGACCTTCCTGAAGAGAACGTCGTGGCTGTTCTTGGCCGTTCGCAAGGGCGACATCTCCATTCCTTGTCGAACGGTCACGATGAACGATCGGTAGAACCCGATCGGGCGATGAAATCAATTGGTCACGAAGAGACGTTCGCTCATGATCATCACCTTCGCTCAACCTTGGATCGTGAATTAGTGCAGTTCGCCGATGCAGTTGCGTCTCGACTCCGGGCGCAGGGTTTGGTGGCGCGCACGATTCAGTTGAAGGTTCGGTTTGGTGATTTCACTACGATCACACGGTCAACAACATTGGCCGTGTCTGTTGATGATTCCCATTCGCTGCTCGAAGCGGGTCGTCAGTTACTTGAACTTGTCGACCCCGCTCAAGGTGTACGTCTCCTTGGGCTCTCGGTGAGTGGTCTCAGTTCTGATTCATCGAAACAACTCACATTTGACGAGGCAACATCTGGGCCTGGTTGGCAAGAGGCGGATCGAATGATCGATGAAATTCGTGCCCGATTTGGTGACGATGCCATTGGCCCAGCTATCTCTGCGGGTCCCGATGGCCTACGGCTTAAGCGAAGGGGAAACCAGCAATGGGGCCCTGACGCGGAGATGGCATAGGTCACAGGTGGCCTTGATCATGCCTGCCGTTGTGGAACGAGGTCTTCCGTGGGAGACTGACAACTCGTAGTAGCTACAAGGAGCAGGTCCAGTGCCGCTTTCCGAGGACGAACAACGCATCCTCAGCGAGATTGAGCAGCAGCTCTATCAGACCGATCCCGGTCTCGCTCGAGATATCGCTGACACGACGGTTTATACCGCGGCCTCTCGCGGAATGAAGTGGTCGGCCTTTGGTTTCTTTATCGGCTTGGTTGTTCTTGTTCTCACATTGGGCGTTGGTGAAATCCCCGTGGTCTCCTTTGGTGGATTCCTCATCATGTTGGTTTCGGCGTTGGCGTTCGAGCGCAATGGCCGCCGTCTCGGCAAAGCCGGTATGCAGCAGATGACGCAATCGGTCAAGGCGACAGGCTTCCGTGACGCACTTGGTAACACTCGTTCGCGTCTGAAAGATCGCCTTCAGCGCGAGGACGAGGACTGATCCTGTCTGGTCCGGTAGCACTCGCTGTCGATGTAGGCGGAACCAAGATTGACGTAGGCATTGTCAATCGCGACGGGGTAATTCTTGCCCGTAAGCGTGCAGTGACGCCGGCACACGGATCCGGCGATGACATGTTTGGTGTCATTGTTGAACTCAGTCGACAGGTGATTAGCGAATCTTCGATGGCTCCGATGGTGTGTGGTGTCGGCACCGGCGGCCCCATGACTCGTGGGGGTGTTGAAGTTTCCCCCGTCAATATTCCTGCGTGGCGCGGGTTTCCGCTCCTCGCTCGACTTTCCGCTTCAACGACGCTCCCGACATTCGTTGACAACGACGCGAAGGCACTTGCGTTGGCCGAGGGCTGGTTGGGGGCGGCGCAAGGTGTCGATAATTATCTTGCGATGGTTGTCTCGACTGGCGTGGGCGGGGGAATTGTTCTCGACGGGCGACTGCTTGATGGCGCCGACGGCAACGCTGGCCACATCGGCCACATATGTGTTGAACCAGAAGGCCGGGCGTGTGCGTGTGGGGCACGCGGTTGTCTTGAGGCAGAAGCATCAGGAACCGCTATTGCTGCGATGACCGGTCTTCCCGCGGCGGAAGCTTCAGCAGAGGTCATCGAGCGCACAGGCCGGCTGGTCGGACGCGCGGTGGCAACGGTTGCAAACTTGCTCGATCTGCGACTCGCAGTTGTTGCTGGTTCGGTCGCACTTGGTTTTGGCGATCCGTTCTTTGCTGCGGCGAACGATGAGATAGCGATGCG
>CAMCTW010000021.1 GCA_945878645.1 Bifidobacterium breve | reverse complement strand
CGAAGCGATTCAGACATAAGCGTGAGCTTCGACTGGAATTCATCGCTGGCCGGAATGCAGGTCGGGTGGATCTGTGTGTAACAAGGGTTCGCGAACAGTGCGCCCTTCTTATGTGCTCGCCAAGATGCCGTGACATTGGAGTTCATGGCGTTGGTCGAGAGATAGAAGGCGTTGCCGTAACCGCCGGTGCATAGGAGCGTGGCATGACCGGCCCAACTGCGGATGTCGCCAGTTACGAGATTGCGAGTGACGATGCCAGCGGCAACGCCGTCTTTGGTCACGACATCGAGGAGTTCGGTCTTGGTGTGGAGTTCCACATTGCCAAGCGACACCTGCTGCATAAGGGCCTGATAAGCGCCGAGCAGAAGTTGCTGACCGGTTTGGCCACGTGCGTAGAACGTGCGGCTGACCTGCGCTCCACCGAAGGAACGGTTGTCGAGAAGACCGCCGTATTCACGAGCAAAGGGAACACCCTGCGCTACACACTGATCGATGATGTTGACGCTGACCTCGGCAAGACGGTGAACGTTTGACTCGCGTGAGCGGAAGTCGCCGCCCTTCACTGTGTCGTAGAACAAACGGTGAACGCTGTCGCCGTCGTTCTTGTAGTTCTTTGCACCGTTGATGCCACCCTGCGCAGCGATTGAATGCGCACGACGTGGCGAGTCGTGAAAGGTGAAGCACTTCACGTGGTATCCGAGTTGGGCGAGTGTCGCTGCGGCCGCTGCACCGGCCAGACCGGTGCCGACCACGAGCACGGTGAACTTCCGCTTGTTGGCGGGGTTCACGAGTTTCATGTTGAACTGGTGGCTGGTCCAACGATCCTCGATGGGACCTGACGGGACCTTCGAGTCAAGAGTAATTGTGCTCATCTGATGCTCCTTCAGCCGACGACGCCGGTAAGCACGGCGATCGGGAACGTGATGTTGACGCCGGCCACAAGAATCGCGAATCCCGCAGCGAAGCCACGGCGAAGCGGATTGTGTCGGGGGTTGAATCTTGCGCTCATCGAGCCAAGGCTCTGGAAGATGCTCCAGGCCCCGTGGTAGAGGTGAAATCCGAGTGCGAGGTTGGCGAGGATGTACAGCGCAGCAATGGGTGCACGGCTAAGACTGGTCACAACGTTGGCGTAGGGGTTTCCGTCGACGAAGGCTGGATTAGCCCAGCCCCACGTCAGATCGGCCAGATGCCACAGCAGGAAAAGGCCGACGATGATGCCGCTCCAGCGCATGGTGCGCGCCGCCCAGTTCACCGCCACGTAGTCACGTGGTGACTTGTAGTTGACCGGTCGTGCCTTCTGATTAATGCGGGTAAGCGCGTAGGCCGACTGAATGTGCAGACCGAATGCGCCGATGAGGCCGAGACGAAGTATCCAAAGGACGCCTGTGGGCGGAACGATGGGCACAAGCAACTCACGCAGGAACTCTGCGTAGTGGTTGAAATCCTCGGCCCCGAGATACATCTTGAGGTTGCCAATCATGTGGAAGAGCACGAACCCCATCAGCATGATGCCGGTGAGAGCCATGATCCATTTCTTGCCCACTGATGACTTGTAGAGGTCGATAATGGGGAAAGTGCTGCGTCGGTTGGCCTTGCGAATCGTCGGGGACGAAATGTCCGGAGTTATCGCTGGCGGTTCCTTGGTTGCTGTCACGAGCAAACCTTTCTTAGAAGCGGCTGTGACTGGAACTGGTCTTCGTCCGGCAGAGCCAAGACCAAGTGAGATCACGCTACTCACCGACAATGGTTAGGGGCGAACCCTGCGGCCGCTCTTTTCGGCTTCGGCTCGCCCGAGGTGGGGGCGTCGGCGGTAGGTTGAGGCGTCCATCGTCCGGCCATCGGGTCCGGCAGGAGAGGAAACGATGTCTGAGCGTCCGACCACTCTCGGAGAACTGCGCGCATCTGGCTGGGTGAGTCGTTCCGTAAAGGACGAGCTCCGTCAGAACGCGATTGAACGGATCAAAGCCGGGGAACCGCTGTTCGACAGTGTTCTTGGCTACGAAGACACCGTTCTTCCGCAACTCGAGAATGCGATCCTCGCCGGACACGACGTGATCTTCCTCGGTGAACGCGGTCAGGCCAAGACCCGCATGATCCGGTCGCTCACCGATCTGCTCGACGAGTGGATGCCGATCGTGGCGGGCTCAGAGATCAACGACGACCCCTATGGGCCTGTCTCGAAGCCCGCTCGCGACCTCGTGGCCGAGATGGGCGACGCCACCCCAATCAGTTGGGTGCACCGAGACGAGCGTTACGGCGAGAAGCTCGCCACCCCCGACACCTCGATCGCCGATCTCATCGGCGAGGTCGATCCCATCAAGATCGCCGAAGGTCGCCATCTCTCAAATGAAGAGACCATTCACTTCGGTCTCGTCCCCCGCACCAACCGCGGCATTTTCGCCATTAACGAACTTCCCGACCTTGCCGAACGCATCCAGGTCGGTCTGCTGAACGTTCTTGAAGAGCGCGACGTGCAGATCCGTGGCTTCAAACTTCGGCTTCCGCTCGATGTGTTGTTGTTCGCGTCGGCCAACCCCGACGACTACACAAACCGCGGTCGGCTCATTACGCCACTGAAGGATCGTTTCGGTTCGCAGATTCGCACCCATTATCCGCTCACGGTCGCAACTGAAGTCACGATTGCCTTGCAAGAGGCGCGCGATCTTGCGGTGCCCGGACTCGAAGTGCGTCTGCCGGCGTATATGACCGAAATCGTTGCCGAGTTCTCGCAACTTGCGCGTCGAAGCCCGCATATCAATCAGCGTTCAGGTGTTTCTGTTCGTTTAACGGTGTCAAACCTCGAAACACTGCAGGCCAATGCCATGCGCCGTGCTCTGCAGCATGGGGAAACAATCGTGGTCCCGAGGGTTTCCGATCTTGATGCGCTCGCCGCATCAACAATCGGCAAAGTCGAAATCGAAACGATCGAAGAAGGTCGTGAAGGGCTTGTTGTCGAGCAGATCCTTAAGGCCGCCGTGCTGGGGGTCTTCCGTGAGCACATTGCCATCGAGAATCTGCGTGAGGTCGTCGACTCCTTCGATGGCGATCGCCTCGTGAATGCTGGCGAAGATGTTTCGTCTGCCGATTACGTCGCATTGCTGGCCGATATTCCAGCACTTGCCCCGCATATCACTGCCCTCACCGGCGGCGACAAGACACCAGAAGTTGTTGCCAGCGCGGTGGAGTTCGTTCTCGAAGGTCTGCACCTGTCGAAGCGACTCAACAAAGACGCAGTGGGCGCACGAGCGCAGTATCGCGGTCGCGGCTGACCGCAGGTTGTGAATTAGCGCTGGTTGTTGACCAGTTCGCGAACGCCGTCGAGGCCCGCAATCACAACTCGTTCCACCATTGACCCGGGGAAGATTCCGTGTTCGACAATGCCGGGTGTAGTGGCAAGGGCAATGCCTAGCGCCACTGGATCGGCAATAGTGCCGAACTGCGCGTCCATGATGAGGTTGCCGTTATCGCTGCGTCGATCTCGCGTGGTTACTGCTGATGCGCCGAGAGCCTCGACAGCAGTCGTCACCACTCCGGGGGCAAAGTCGAGGACCTCAAGTGGTGTTCCGAATGGGCCGAGCGCAGGGACGAGTTTGGACTCATCGACAACGATGATGAATCGCGGCGACATTGACGCCACGATCTTTTCGCGAGTGTGAGCGGCTCCGCCGCCTTTGGTGAGGTTGAATGCAGGGTCGATCTCGTCGGCCCCATCGATAGCGATGTCGAGTGCGCCGATCTCGTCGGGTGAAATCACTTTTAACCCGAGCGATGTTGCGAGCTCATGAGTTTGAACGGAAGTCGATGTGCACACGATGTCGAGTGCTCGTTCGCCGAGTTCGACAATTGTCCAGTGCACGGTGGAACCGGTGCCAAGACCAACGCGCATGCCATCGGTGACATAACTGGCGGCGTGACGACCGGCAGCCTCTTTGGCGATGTCTTGAGGCGAACGGTCGGCGTTGCTCTGTTCAGTACTCACGCCGAGAGCCTCGCACGTCAGCGAGGTGCGGCGCGCAGTAATTCTGCACTGACGCGCGGGTCTCGATTGCGATCGAACACGCCATCTGGCACTTCGAATCCGCATTCGGGTGTCCATCCGTCAATGCCTGACTCCCAGAACGCATTGGTGACGACGATGCCGTCGTCTGCGGCGCGCTGGGTTTCAAGAATCGATCCGGCGAGAACCTCGGCGCGGCGGTCGTCTTCTTGAGCAGTGAGTCCGGTTCCGAGCACCGCGAACTTCCGGCCTGGGAAGTTGTCGGCGAGACGGCGAATGGTGACGCCGAGACCTTCGGTCCACGGCGCTCGTCCATCGGGTGTGACGGGAGCATCGATGGGGTAGGGCTTGGTGGTTCCGTCGGCAAACAATGTTGAGCCGCCGCGGTAGGTGAAGCCAACGAGGTCGTACGCGCCGGCTAGTCCGTCGATTTCTCGTTCGGCAAGGCCAGGAATAGAGATGACGCCGTCGTTGAGTTCGCGAACCCACGAACCAAATCGCAAGCGATCAACGGACTCAACGCGTTTGCGCGCAGCATCGCGTTCGTCGGGGGCACGTGACATCACGCCGGGCTCTACCGGACACGTATCGATGCACACGGCAACCGGGGGAGTACCGCTGCACAGCAGACGGTTGGCTTCGAACGACGCACGGTGCAAGGTCAGCAGCGCCTCTAGGAACTTTCCCGGGTCGCTTTTGTAGGGCGGTCGACTGCCGATGAGGTGTCCCTCAAGGGCTCGTGTGTAGGGGTCGAGAATCGGCACCCACGCGGCAACGAGATGGCCAAAGGTTTCAGCGACGCGATCAACATGGCGAGGCCAGGTGAGGCGAAGGCCGTCGCTATCGTCGAAACCGCGCTGATCCTCGGAGAACCAACCTGGCAACGGGCCATCGTGCAGAACCGCCCAGACATCGATGCCGGCGGCTCGGGCGACTGTCAGAACGTCGGTGATGTGATCGACGGCATCGCTGTCCCAATGGCCAGGGCGGGGTTCGAGCCGTGACCAATCGAGTGTCCACCGCATCGTGGGAATGCCGGCCTCGGCCAGCATCGGCAGGTCAGAGCGATATTCGAAACCGAAACCACTGCCGATCATGGAATCAGGAAGAGTGCCTTCGGCGGTGAGGGTCGACCAGTCGCTTCGATCTGACAGCCCTTCGGAGCCGGCAGCGGTTGAAGCAATTCCCCAAAGGGCTGGGTCGGTCATACCTGCAGTATTCCCGGTACGGTGCCTCTATGGGCAGAGCCAATCGGGTTCAGTACTCGCGGTGGGATGGCACACAGGTCGGATTCGACCTTGATGCCACCGACATCTTCGACGAAATCACTGACGATCTGCTGTATCACGGCGATATCAACGCCGCCCTGCGCCGCATGATGCAAGAGGGATTCGAGTCCGACAACGGCGAGCGCATGAAGGGCTTGCGAGAAATGATGGACGAGCTCCGACGTAAACGTCGTGAAACGCTCGAAAGTCATGACCTCGGTGGCATTTACGACGAAATCGCGAAAGAACTCCGTGAAGTAGTCGACACCGAACGCGAGGCAATCGATGAACTCGCTCAAGAAGCACGCGATTCCGGCGATGCCCGGCGCCAAGAGCTCACCGAACAAGTTGCTACCGAACGGCACCTGTCGCTCGACCTGATGTCGCAAGATCTCGCTGGCATGGTGCGAGATCTGCAGAACCATGACTTCACGTCATCTGAAGCGCGCGAGAAGTTCGAGGAACTTGTCGAGAAACTGCGCGAGCAACTGATGCAGCAGTACGTCGACCAAATGTCGGGAGCGGTCGAGAACATGTCGCCCGAAGACATGGCCCGCATGAAAGACATGTTCGCTGAGCTCAATCACATGCTCGAACAGCGCCAGAACGGCGAAGAACCCGATTTCGACGGGTTCATGGAGAAGTTCGGCGACTTCTTCCCAGAAAACCCGCAAAACCTTGATGAATTGCTTGAGATCATGGCGGCCCGCATGGCTGCCGCTCAGGCGATGATGAACTCAATGACGCCTGAACAGCGCGCTCAGATGCAGTCGTTGTCCGATCAGTTGCTCGAAGATATGGATCTTCGTTGGCAAATGGATCAACTCGGTCAGAACCTGGCTCAAGCGTTTCCTGATCTCAACTGGAATCGTCGTTACGAATTCTCTGGTGACGAACCGCTCAACATGGCTGATGCCAATCAGATGCTTCAGGAACTTGGCGATATCGATCAGCTCGAAAACTTGTTGAAGGGTGCGGCCAATCCCGGTGCACTTGCAGAAGTCGATCTCGATCGTGCTCGTGAACTTCTTGGCGACGACGCAGCCCGCAGCCTTGAGCAGATGGCGGAACTCTCACGCCGTCTCGAAGAATCGGGGCTCGTCGAGAACAAGGAAGGAAAGCTCGAACTCACACCAAGAGGCATTCGCCAGCTTGGTCAGAACGCGCTCGACGAGTTGTTTAACAAACTCGATATGGACAAAGCCGGTCAGCATGAAATCGCGCGCATCGGCGTTGGCCACGAACGCGACCACTCCACCAAGCCCTATGAATTCGGCGATCCGTTCAATCTCGATATTGGTCGCACCGTTCGCAATGCCATCTTCCGCAGCGGCGCTGGCACGCCCGTGCAGCTCACTCCAGAGGACTTCGAGGTTGAGCGCACCGAGCACTTAGTGCGTTCCAGCACTGTTCTTATGGTCGATCTTTCGCTGTCGATGCCGATGCGAGGCAATTTCCTGCCGGCCAAGAAGGTCACGATGGCGCTCCACGCGCTCATCTCCTCGAAATACCCCCGCGACTACCTCGGCCTTGTTGGCTTCAGTCGTACGGCAGCGGAGCTCAAAGCCGAGCAGTTGCCCGAGGTTTCATGGGACTTTGATTACGGCACCAACATGCACGAGGGCCTCATGATCGCCCGACGCCTGCTGGCGAAGCAGTCCGGTACCAAGCAGATCATCATGATCACTGACGGCGAACCCACTGCCCATGTCATGCCGAACGGTCAGATTTTCTTTGATTATCCGACCCGGCCTGAAACCCGCGATGCCACATTGCGTCAGGTGATGCTGTGTTCCAAAGAGGACATCGTCATCAACACCTTCATGCTCGACCCGAATCCGTACCTCAGTGAGTTCGTCGAAAAGATGAGCCAGTTGAACGGCGGAAGGGCGTTTTTTACCACCCCAGAGAACCTGGGCGACTACGTGTTGGTCGACTTTTTGAACAACAAACGAGAGATGCTTCGAGGGCGTCGAGCCGGCTGAAATCCCTTGTGGCCCTAAGCCTTTTCTGGCATTCAGGGAAATTTTCGTCAATTTTTTGCGGCCGGGAAAATTGGCGAAACCGAGGAAAACCGGGCTGTTTTCGCAGGTGAGGGGCTTTTTTCGTCTGCCGAATGGCTCAAATGTCGCCCCGAAACCTAGATCCCCCTTGCGTTTGTGCCACTGACGGGGCAGAATCACGCCGGTGTAATTACACCCATGGAGCACCAGCGCTCCGGGGGAAGCTGCTCGAGTCCAGGAGGACCCAAAGCATGCCGCAATCGATCTCTCTCACAAACGCACAGAACTCGGCACCGGCCGCTCTCGATGGCGAAGACAAGTCATGGCAGGACATGGCCAACTGTCTCGGCGTCGACCCCGATCTGTTCTTCCCCGAGCGTGGTGCATCCACCCGCGAGGCCAAAGAGGTCTGCAAGGGCTGCGTCGTTCGTGACGATTGTCTCGAGTACGCGCTCGCCAACGGCGAGAAGTTCGGCATCTGGGGTGGCATGAGCGAGCGCGAGCGTCGCCGTATTCGTCGCCAGCGTGCATTGGCCCGTGCCGCAGCAGCCGCACCGGCTCGCACCGCAACGGCCTAAGTCTCACTGCTGGTCGCTCGCAGCCGACATCTCGGCGAAGCGTTAACGATCTAACCGATACTCAATCGTTGTTTCGATTGAAAGGTTGAACTGTTCCCATCGCTTCGGTTCCACCGTTTCGAGAACGGCTCGGGGAATCAAACCAACGAGTTCAGCGCGCTCGATTTTGGCGGATGAGGCCACGATGTCATAGACCTCGGCCGGGCCAACCTGAAGTGGATCAATCAGATTCATCGACACCTGAACTAGGTCGCCCACCTGCAGACCTAACGCCCGCACGCCTGGACCTCGGACCGAAGTAGCGAGTGCCTTGGCCTGTTCGAGGTCTGCCGAGGAAAGCCAAAGATTCCATGCCAGTAAGGGGTTTCTTGCCCCGACGGCGACTGCTCCGGCAGTGAGGTGCGGTTCAGGTGGGCCGAAGTCGGGCCGGATTGTTGTGAATGCACCGCGACGAACTTCGGGCAGCGTTCGTTCCGGCCCGTAGAGAAAGACGGGGACGCGGAGGTCATCGGCGATCCACCACGCGGTTGCATCGCGCGCAGTGAGAGCGTCGTCGAACGTGGAACCTTCAAGCGGCACAAACGGCACCACGTCGACCACACCAATTCGCGGATGCACGCCTGCGTGTGAACGAAGATCGAGCCGCTGCACTGCGGCGCGGATGATGGCCGGGGGAGCGGCTACACCGATCACTGTGAGTACCGACCTGTTGTGATCGGGGTCGCAATGCACGTCAAGAAGGTCATTGCCCGCAGCGAGCGCGATTTCCTCGATGAGGTCGAGGTCGCGGCCTTCGCTGATGTTGATGACGCACTCAATCACGGTTGATCACGAACGCGATCCTGCCCCATCCGTCTCCGGGAGGTGAAGATGAACGGGGCAGGTCTTGGTTGGCAGGGCTGATGACTGGATGTGATCAGATCGTGATCAGGTGGCTCGGGGTGCGTCGGCCCCTGAGCATTCGGCGTCGCTGCCGTTCGGAGGTTCCGCCCCACACGCCGTGGTCGATGCGGTTGTCGAGGGCGTAGTTCAGGCATTCGCCAACTACCGGGCAGGTGGCGCAAATGCGCTTTGCTACCTCAACGCCGACCCCATCGCTGGGAAAGAAGGTGGAGGGGGGATGGTCTTTGCAGTTGCCGTCATTCATCCAGGGGGTGGGGGTTTCCATGTCGGGGACCATACGGAGGAGGGGCGAAAGCGGGGGTAAGGCGAACCCCCGATTTCGTTTAAGTGAATCCTTTCCGCAGTCCCGTACCCGTTGGGGAGCCCTTAGTGACTCGCCGCTAGGCTGTGAAATCTTGCGGGGTCACTCATGACCCTCATATGACGAAAGTGCAGTGCAGCCATGTCCATGCCCGAAATCGTGTCCGACCAGCCGCCGCGTGGCCATGTCCGAGTGATCTACCTCGGCCCGGTCGCCCCGCACTGGGATGTTCAAGGCGATTCCGAGGTCCGTGGCCTTGTCGATGAGTTCCGTAATCGCGTGATGGCTCGCCTTCTCCTTCTCCCGCCGCATGACCCGCAATTTCGTCGCAACAAAGAGCGCGTTGCACGTGATGCCGAGCGCGAGAACCTCGTGCTTGTCTGGGACCTCGGCCTTCCCGAAGAGTGAACACACGGCTCGGGGTGTCGCGCCCCGTCGTGCACCTCACGCCTGCCGAGCTTTCTGCATCGCCAGAGCGATTCCTCAATCGCGAACTTTCTTGGCTCGATTTCGACGCTCGCGTTCTCGCGCTCGCGTCGAATCCCGACGTTCCACTTCTTGAGCGGACAAAGTTCGTCGCAATTTTTGCGCAGAACCTCGATGAGTTTTTTCAGGTTCGGGTTGCGGGTCTGAAAGATCAAGTTGCCGCTGGCCTTGGAAAGTTGACGGCCGATGGCCTTACGGCCGCGCAGCAATTGCGCGAGATTCACGAGCGAATTTCGCTGCTGATTTCGCAAGCCGAAGACGTCTTCCTTGAGCAGTTGGTTCCGGTCCTTGCGAGTGCCGGCATCGTTTTCTCGAGTTACGACGATCTCGATGTTGACGACCGCTCATTTCTCGAAACTGTTTTTGAGGAGCGGATCTTCCCGGTTCTCACTCCATTGGCCGTCGACCCCGGGCATCCATTTCCCTACATCTCTGACTTATCGCTGAACCTTGCTGTAGTGGTGAACGATCCAGTAACGGGTGAACATCGGTTTGCGCGCGTGAAAGTGCCGAATCTGCTTCCGCGGTTTGTGGTCATGCCTGACGGTGAGCGCTTTATTCCTCTTGAGCAGGTCATTGCTTCGCATCTTGACGTGCTCTTCCCCGGCATGGAACCGGGAACTCATTACGCATTTCGAGTCACGCGTAACGCCGACCTCACGGTCGAAGAAGAAGAAGCCGATGATCTCCTCGAAACCATTGAATTGGAATTGCGTCGCCGACGATTTGGTCGCGCGGTGCGGCTTGAGATCGATGCGAATGCGTCACAGGAAATCCTCGAACTTCTCACCGAGGAACTTGATCTCCAAGACAGCGATATTTATCGATTCAGCGGGCCTTTGGACTTAGGCGGGCTTTTTGGTCTCATGACGCTTGATCGTCCTGATCTCAAAGATGAACCGTGGGCGCCCATTACCCAACCTCGCTTGACCAGCACCGACCCTGACGAGCCGGTCGACTTCTTTTCTGTCATTCGTGACCGCGATGTTCTGATGCATCACCCATATGAGTCGTTTTCGACTTCAGTCGAAGAGTTCATCCGGCAAGCGTCATACGACCCCGCGGTGCTCGCCATCAAACTGACGCTCTACCGCACGTCTTCCGATACGTCGATTATCGAGTCACTGGTGCGTGCCGCCGAACGCGGCAAACAGGTGGCGGCACTGGTCGAACTGAAAGCTCGTTTCGACGAAAAGAAGAACATCGGATGGGCGAAAGAACTTGAAAAAGCTGGCGTGCACGTGATCTATGGCCTTATGGGTCTGAAGATACACACCAAGACAACGCTCGTGGTTCGTGAAGAGCACGATGGCATTCGCCGCTACAGCCATATCGGAACCGGCAACTACAACCCGAAGACCGCGCGTCTCTATGAAGACATTGGTCTCCTCACAGCTGACCCTGCGGTGGGTTCCGATCTCACGCAGTTATTCAATCTCTTGACTGGGTTTGCCCGTGATCCAGAATTCTCGAAGCTTCTCATTGCGCCATCAAGAGTCCGTCCTGGCATCGCTGAACTGATCGCGAACGAAGCTGCACTCGGTTCCAATGGCCACATCGTTCTCAAGATGAACAGCCTCGTCGATGCTGCACTCATCGATTCGTTGTACGCGGCATCGCAAGCCGGAACTCGAGTCGATCTCATTGTCCGAGGTATCTGCTGCCTTCGTCCAGGAGTGCCGGGACTTTCAGAGAACATCAACGTTCGTTCGATTGTCGGTCGTTTCCTCGAACACTCTCGGATCTACTACTTCGCTCACGGCGCCGACGGTGCGCCGGTCTACTACATCGGGTCCGCCGATCTCATGCCGCGAAACCTTGATCGTCGTGTCGAAGCGCTTGTTCCCGTTGAAGACTCTCAGCTGAAGGAGCGGCTTCAGCAAATTCTCGACGTGAATCTTGAAGACGATCACTTGGCGTGGAGATTGGGTCCAGACACGATGTGGAATCGAGTCGTCGCTTCTGATGGAAATTCGGGCAGTTTCGATACCCATCGTCGCTTCCAAGCGCTAGCGCTTGAACGTCGCAACTGAACGGTGGCTGGTTCCCGAGAGACGCACGAAAACAACGAGGAAGCCGGTGAAATCGCGATTTTTGACGTGCGGGCTGCCGGAGGCGTGGTCTCTCGAGATGCCGGTACTGATCTGGAACTCGTGATTGTGCATCGTCCTCGCTATGACGACTGGACCTTCCCGAAGGGAAAGGCTGAGTCGGGCGAAACCGATGAGCAAACAGCGCACCGCGAAGTACTTGAGGAAACTGGCTTCGATTGTGAACTCGGTGACGAGTTGCCGTCAGTGACCTACCGCGACCATAAAGACCGTTCCAAGATTGTTCGGTACTGGGTGATGCATGTTCAGTCCGGAACATTCGAGGTCAACGAAGAAGTCGATGCTCTTGAGTGGGTTAGTCCGGTCGAAGCGGGGGAGCGGCTCACCTATGACCACGATGTCGACGTGCTGTCAGCATTTCTTTCGCTGGGACACGACGACTAAGTCGCACGCCTTTAGGCAGTGAGTTCGGCGATGAGTTCGCGAACGCGTCGCTCGATTTCATCGCGAATTGGACGCACAGATTCGACGCCTTGGCCCGCAGGATCTTCAAGAACCCAATCGAGATAGCGAACTCCAGGAAAGAACGGGCAGTTGTCGCCGCATCCCATCGTGATGACGACGTCGCATCGTTCAACAACTTGAGCATCAAGAATTTTTGGGTGCGCACCGCGTTCGACGAGATCGATGCCGACCTCGTTCATGGCCTCGATCACGGCAGGATTAAGTGTGTTCGCAGGTGCGCTTCCGGCGGAAAGCACTTCGATGCGATCGCCGGCGAGGTGATCGAGAAATCCAGCAGCCATTTGCGATCGGCCGGCGTTATGCACACAAACGAAAAGGACTGTGGGGTTTGTTGTTGTCATTTGTCTTCCTCGTGCTTCATGAGTAGTTCATCGGCAAACTCGTCAACATCGGGGAACACGATGCGAATGGCGACAAGGGCAAGGGCCATTCCAACGAACTGGGCGATAATGAATCCCGGTGCGGACTCTGGCGCAATGCCTGCAAAAGAGTCAGAAAGGCTGCGACCGATAGTGATAGCTGGATTGGCGAAGCTCGTTGACGAAGTAAAGAAGTAGGCCGCCGTGATGTAGCCAGCAACGACGAACGGGGCAAGTGTCGACTTTCCCGATCGGACGACACCAAAGATCACGAGAAGAAGGCCGAGAGTGGCGACGATTTCACCAAGCCATAGCCCGCCGCCAGAGCGTGTTTTCGTCGAGATATCGATGGCGGTGAGGCCGAACATGAGGTTCGCAACCATGACGCCCACGATCATCCCGAAGATTTGGGCTGCGATATACGGCAGCACCTCTCGTGTGGGAATGCCGCGGAAGACGCGGTCGGCAATTGTTACGACCGGATTGAAATGCGCGCCGGAGACTGATCCGAAAGCAGCGATAAGTGCGACCAGCGCTCCTGCAGTGGCCACGGTGTTGCAGAGCAATTGGAGAGCAATGTTGTCGGTCAGGTTTGTGGCCATGATGCCTGACCCGATCACCGTGGCGATGAGGAAGGCGGAGCCGAGAAATTCGGCAACGCACTTCCGGAGCAGTGGCGACATCAGCAGCAACCAGGCTTCGTGGCGAGACTCACCGGCTCGGCGGGTGATGAGGTTGCGCAGCACACATCCCCACCATCGACTGGTGCTGAACCAAAGACGACGGAGTCGGAGATCACTGTATAAACCTCCCAGCGGGCATCGTCGGGATCGCGGACCCACACCTTGTCCTGGACGGCGTAGCAACAGGTGGTTTGTTCCTCGACGTCAGTTGTGAAACCCATCTGATCGAAGCGATTCGTTGCTTCAGCGACCTCGTCTGTGGATTCGACTTCGATCCCAAGGTGATTGAGTCGTTCGGAGACCGCGTTTTGAATGAGGACCAGCTTGAGCGGAGGATCGGAGATGGCGAAGTTTGCGTAACCCTCTCGAATCTTTGCTGGTTCTGTGTTGAACATCTTTGAATAGAACGCGATTGCCTCTTCGATGTCGGAAACATTGAGAGCAAGTTGGACTCGGGACATGAGACTCCTCGGTTTAGGGCGTTCAACGTAGTGATGACCGGAGATACAGACTATCGTTAATATATCGATAGTTGTCAATATCTATATTGAGGCGGCAAGCAATGACATCGAAGAACGTGAAGGACAACGCTGTATCGAAAGTTTGCTGCGGAACGGCTCGCGATATTCCCCTCAGTGAACGCGATGCTGATGAATTGGCCGCAGTCTTCTCGGCGCTGTCAGACCCAGTGCGATTGCGATTGCTCTCCATCATTAGTTCGGCGACCGAAGGCGAAGTCTGTGCCTGTGACCTGGTGACACCAATTGGGAAGTCGCAACCCACCGTGAGCCATCACCTCAAAATTCTTTTCGAGGCGGGTCTCGTAGATCGAGAGAAGCGAGGGGTCTGGGTTTGGTACCGGGCGGTGCCGGAGCGGATGAGCGCAGTCGCATCTCGGTTGCGCTGATGATTCAAGCGAGGAATTCCCTTTCCGTTCACTTTGCGTACATCTAACGCATCAGAAACGGCCACATTGGATCCGTACGGTGGGTCTCCGGTGCTCGACCGGGCACTTCGTCACCATTTGTTATAGGGAGAATTACCTTGCGTTCATCTAAGCGCGGCCTTGTTTGGCTCCTAGCTGTTCTTGTCGCAGTCGGTCTTGTCGCCGGCGCTTGCGGCTCGAGCTCCTCAGATTCGTCATCAAGCACCACAAAAGCAGCGTCCAAGTACGACTACAAGTCCCTCAGCGGAACCTTGAATGGTTCCGGTGCAACGTTCCCGAAGAACTTTTATGAAGACGCAATTGCGTCCTTTAAGTCGGACGCTTCTGGCGTCACCGTGAACTACAACGCCGTTGGTTCAGGGCAGGGCAAGAAGGACCTTGCTGCCGGCACCTCCGATTGGGCAGGTTCGGACAGCCTGGTGAAGGACGATGAAAAGGCCAACTTCAAGGGTCCGTTTCTCTACTTCCCCACGGTTGCAGCCCCGATCACGGTGTCTTACAACCTCTCTGGCGTGAAGGAACTCAAACTTTCGCCTGAAACCCTCGCCAAGATTTTCATGGGCACGATCACCTCATGGAACGACGCAGCGATCGCCGCCGATAACTCTGGTGTCACCCTTCCGAACACGGGGATCACCGTTGCGGTTCGCTCCGACGGTTCGGGTACAACTTCGAACTTCTCGAAGTATCTTGCTGCCGCTGCACCATCGATCTTCACGGTGACCGCAGGAGACTCCGTGGCGTGGCCGAAGGCTCAGGCCGGTAAGGGCAACGCTGGCGTTGCGCAGATCGTGAAGGACACCGCCGGTGCAATCGGCTATGTGGATCTTTCCGATGCCAAGGCAACTGGCCTGGTTACCGCCAAGATCAAGAACAAGGACGGCAAGTTCGTCGCCCCGACGCTTGAAGGTGCAACCGCTTCACTTGCTGGTGCGACCATCAAGGATGACCTCACCTACAACCCGCTCAACGCAGCAGGTGCCGAGGCTTACCCGATCACCGCACCGACCTATGTCATCGTCTACACAACCCCCTCGGCGAATACCGCTGCAATCAAGGGTTGGCTGACGTATCTGCTCACCGGTGCGCAGGATCTGGCAAAGGATGTGGACTTCGCTCCGCTTCCCACGGCACTTCGTGACAAGGCACTTGCGCAGATCACCCAGATCCAGGGCTAGAACGTCCTCGTGACTGTGCTTCTTAGTGATGATGGCATCGCCCCCCATGGAGGGGGCGATGCTTCGTCGTTGCTCGAACCAACGTCAGGTCGACGAGGCGATTCAGCGTTTAAGACTGTCGCTCTCGCCGCAGGTTTGGCGGTTTTGGCGATTTTGGGACTCATTGCCTACTCAACAACCAAAGAAGCGTGGCCTGCGTTTCAGCAGGAAGGTCTTGGCTTCATTACCTCAAGCACGTGGATTCCGGCGGAGAACAAGTTTGGGGCTCTCGCATTTATCTACGGAACGGTTCTGTCTTCACTTATTGCGTTAGTCCTAGCTGTCCCAGTGAGTTTGGGAATTGCGCTGTACGCGAATGAAGCTGCCCCGCGTCGACTGCGTAAGCCTGTTGTGTACGTGATGGATCTTCTGGCTGCGATCCCATCAGTTGTCTACGGACTCTGGGGCATCATCGTGCTCGCCCCGGCGATCCAGCCTGTTTACAAAGCAATAAGTGGTGCAGTCGGAGACGTCCCCGTGTTGGGGTGGTTCTTCAACGGAGAAAGCGGCCGCAGTTATATGACTGCCGGCATCATTTTGGCAATCATGATCACGCCGATCATCACCTCGCTCAGCCGCGAAGTCATTGCGACAGTTCCGTCTGCGCAGCGAGAAGCTGCCTACGGGATGGGCGCTACACGGTGGGAAATGATTCGCGCTGCAGTCCTCCCATGGAGTCGTGGTGGCATTGTCGGCTCAGTGATGCTCGGACTTGGTCGAGCAATGGGCGAAACCATTGCGGTAGCGCTCGTCATTGGCTCTCAACCACAAATCTCCACACATCTTTTCGAAACTGGTGACTCGATGGCTGCAGTCATTGTGAACCAATTCGGCGAAGCGTCAGGCACCCACAGAGCGGCATTGATTGGATTGGGCGTTGTGCTGTTTGGCGTAACGATCATCGTCAATGTTTCTGCTCGCGGCATTGTCAGCCGATTCGATCGCCGAAGCCAGGGGGCATGAGATGACTGACTCTCTGTCAGCCGATGTTGAGCGTCTACTCCTCGATGCGACCACAAGTCGATCGCGCCGAGTGAAGAATCGTCTCGCTTCAATCTGGATGATCGGCGCATTGCTCGTCGCTCTTGTGCCATTGACCTTGGTGATCGGTTATGTCCTGTTTAAGGGCATTGGTCAACTTTCGCTGGCGTGGTTCACCGAAGACCTTCCGACCATCACCCGCAAGGCGGGTGGCGGCATGGGCCCGGCCATCGTTGGAACGCTTCTCATTACCTTCGTCGCTGCTCTCATGGCGATACCGCTCGGAATCCTCGGAGCGATTTATCTTCATGAATACGGCGGCAAGGGTCGCACCGCTCGACTGATTCGATTCATGGCTGATGTCATGACCGGTGTTCCATCAATCGTGATGGGTCTGTTCGTCTACACGGTATGGACACTGACATTCGGTCTGAATGGTTTTGGTGGTTCGCTTGCGCTCGGTTGCCTCATGCTTCCGATCATCATCCGCACAACCGAGGAAATGCTCCGCCTCGTCCCTGACGAATTACGTCAAGCGAGCTACGCATTAGGAAATCGAAAGTGGCGCACGATTCTTACCGTTGTGCTCCCGGCTGCGTTTGGTGGCATTACTTCGGGCGTCATGATCGCAATTGCGCGAGCTGCTGGTGAAACAGCGCCTCTGGTTTTCACAATTGGTGCCGCTCGTAATCTCAACCTGAATATTTTCGAAGGCCCGATGACAGCGCTCTCTGTGCAGATTTTCGGAAATGCGCAGACACCGTTTGAGGCCGCCCAAGCTCGCGCATGGGGCGCTGCCCTCACGCTTGTCGGCATCGTCTTTGCCATGACCATTCTCGCCCGCGTTGTGTCGTCCCGGGTTGCCCGGCGACACTCCGCCTGATCGCCCTAACCTCCTGACGTGACTGAAACCCACGACTCCAACCCAGAGGATGTTTCAATGTCTCCTGAACTTGCCGCAACAACCGAACCTGTCGTTGCCCAATCGCCAGTACCCGAATTCGCCGAACCGACGGTTGTTTTCGATGTTCGAGAGCTCGATGTCTACTACGGCGAATTCCGCGCTGTGCGCGATGTGAATCTCGAAGTGCATCAGCATGAGATCACTGCGTTTATTGGCCCGTCGGGTTGTGGAAAATCAACGGTGCTTCGTTGTTTTGACCGAATGAATGACCTCATCGAGTCCGCACGCGTCGGAGGAAAGATTCTGTATCACGGGGTAGACCTCTACGACCCTCGGATCGATCCGGTTGAGGTTCGGAAGCGAATCGGGATGGTTTTCCAAAAGCCGAACCCGTTCCCCAAGTCCATTTACGACAACATTGCGTTTGGTCCGCGCCTTTCTGGCAATAAAGGAAATCTTGACGACATCGTCGAGCAGGCATTGCGTCGAGCTGCCCTTTGGGACGAAGTGAAAGATCGACTGAAGAAGTCCGCCATGGGGCTGTCTGGCGGACAGCAGCAGCGGCTTTGTATTGCTCGGGCCATTGCGGTCGAACCCGAAGTCATTCTGATGGATGAACCCTGTTCGGCACTCGATCCGATCGCCACAGCGCGCATTGAAGATCTCATGCAAGAACTGAAGTCTGATTACACGATCCTTATCGTCACGCACAACATGCAGCAGGCAGCTCGTGTAAGCGATCGCACGGCATTTTTTACAACCGAAGTGAATTCAGAAAGCGATACTCGAACAGGTGTCCTCGTCGAGTTCGATTCAACCGACAAGATTTTCTCGGCTCCTTCCGATGAGCGTACGGAAAATTACATCACAGGTCGCTTTGGCTGAGGTGAGAAACATGCGCCAGCAGTACACCTCGGAACTTGAGCAACTGGCCCTTCAGGTCGAACTGATGGGTGTTCTTGTCGACGAGAACTTGGAACGAATGCGAACGGTGTTGCACTCCGGCGATGTGAATGTCGCTGAAGAAGCGATTCGAACCGATGATCGAATCGACGCGATGAATGTGTCGCTTATGGAACGCTCCTATGAATTGCTTCGCCGTGAAGCCCCCGTTGCGTCTGATCTCCGACTCATTGTTTCTGTGCTTCGCGTAACTGCTGAGCTTGAGCGGATCGGGGATCTCTCACTTCGAATTGCCAAGTTGGCCCCAGAGCACGAGCTGCTTACTCGAGTGCCAAGCTCGTTCGACATCCTCGACACGTTGGCTGGCCATGCCATCTCGCAGTATCGAGACGCGCTCCGTTGTTGGTCAACCCTGGATCTGGATCTCGCCGAACGGGTCGCATCTGAGCCAGAGGTGGCCCTGGCCTCTCGGCATCTAGTCGAGGCGCTGCTTGCTTATGAGGGTCCCGACGCTGTGGTCGTTGCTCTCCGTACGATGGTGGCAGGCCAAGCACTTGATCGCATTGCCGATCACTCTGCAGTCCTTGGCGCTCGAATTCGTTATCTCATCACCGGCGATCCAGACCATCTCGCGGCGGAAGTCCGATGAGTTCGGTAATGGGATTGAACGGACGGAGCCGAAATGCCTGAACAACGCAAGACCTTCCACCAAGACCTCGATGAAATCCGCGATGACATCGTTCGTCTCGGCGCACTCGTGGGCGAGGTGATTCCGCGCGGAACCGACGTGCTCCTTACCAATAACATGCATGGCGCTCAAGCGATTATCGAAGCTGATGACGAACTCGATGATCTCTCGTTGCGCATTGAAGAGCGCTGCTACCACGTGCTTGCACTTCAACAGCCGATGGCATCCGACCTTCGTTCAATCGTTACGGGGCTTTGGCTGACCGGAGAACTTGAACGTTCTGGTGATCTCATGGTCAACGTCGCCAAGGGGACACGTCGTATCTATGGCGTCACTCTTGATCCGAAACTGCGCGGGCTCATTGAGCGCATGAGCGAGGAAGCCTCACGGCTCATGAAGCTTGCGCTCGACGCCTACGCCGAGAGAAACGCGAGCCTTGGCGTTGCTATCGACGATATCGACGACGCGCTCGACACCCTTCATGGCGATTACATCGAAGCTATTTTTGAATCTCACGCAACCAATGACATTGGGTTGCAGGCATCAGTGCAGCTCGCGCTCATCGGTCGCTACTACGAGCGGATTGGCGACCATGCAGTAAATATTGGGCAACGGGTCCAATATATGGTGACGGGCTGGCTTCCTGAACACACGGGTGCTGCTCGTTTGGTTGCGCGACGCTCGCTGGAAGCGGAAATCGGTGTGGAAGGTTCAGTCTCGGAGGCTGAAAACGGTCGATGAATTCAGCCATCGTTAGTGCGCTGATTTCGGCAGTTCTTGCTGCTGCATTGGCGACCTTTCTTGCTCGATTTATCGGGAATCGCGCGCAGCGAAATCACGTGTACGAGTCGGCAATGCGACTGGGCCTTGATTCCGCAACGGAAAATGACCTCTCGCGGTTCGATGATCTGCTTTCGGCTGTCGAGCGTTCGGTCCGGGATCTACGTTCCGAAAGCTATGAATCAGATGAAGCGAGATTTCGGCTTCAGGCTGCGCTCGACGCATTGTCGGTTGCGGTCATGGTGTTCGATGGCGAAGGCCTCGTGATCGACTCAAACCTAGCGTCCACTCCATTTCTTGAGGCTCGCCACGGAGATGCTCTCGTGGGTGCAGCAGTGAATGATCTCGTCCGAATCGCGAATTCAGGGCAAGAAGCATCAACGGTGATCGAACTGTTCGGGCCGCCTCGACGAACAGTGATCGTTTCAACGTTGCCTCTCCCTGACGGGGGGCGGCCAGGTGCAGTGGCATTCGTCGAGGACATCACCGAGCGCCGGCAACTTGAGGCAATTCGTACCGATCTCGTCGCAAATATCAGTCATGAGTTGAAAACTCCAGTGGGTGCGATCGGACTACTCGCCGAGACCCTTGAAGGTGAACATGACCAAGTTGTCGTTGAACGACTCGCGTCTCGGATTCACACCGAATCCATGCGAATTGCACAAATCATTGAAGATCTAATTGAACTTTCCCGGATTGAATCCATCGATGGGGCCGGTAGCGGATCCGTTGACCTGAACGAAGTTGCCGCGGACGCCGTTGAACGGCTTCGAGCAGCGGCATCGCAAGCAGGTGTGGGAGTTGAGCTGCACGCGTCCACGTCGAAAACAGTGATCGTCGGTGATCACCGACAACTTCTTTCGGCAATCGGAAACCTCATCGACAACGCTATTAAGTATTCCGATCCCGGAACCACAGTCGAAGTAACCGTTGAGCGCTCTGATGCTGAAGTGCTTGTGCGGGTCGCTGACCACGGAATTGGTATTCCCACTCGGGATATCGATCGGATCTTCGAGCGGTTCTATCGGGTCGATCAGGCGAGAAGCCGCAAGACCGGGGGGACCGGGCTTGGTCTTGCGATCGTTCGTCACGCGATCGCCAACCACGATGCAAGCATCGAGGTTGAGTCAAGGCTGGGCGAAGGTTCGGTATTTCTTCTGCGGTTCCAATCGGTCGTCGACGACACGCTCGATGCTCAAACAATTTCCAGCTTGAATGAAAGGGCATGAGGTTATGACTGACACCACTTCTATTCTCGTCGTTGAGGATGAGGATTCCTTTATCGACGCTCTTGAAATCGGGTTGTCTCGAGAAGGTTTCAAAGTCACTGTTGCTCGAGATGGGGCCGAGGCGCTCGATATTTTCGATGCGCTTGATCCCGACCTCGTACTTCTCGATGTGATGCTCCCGAAAGTCTCCGGTATTGACGTTTGTCGTGAACTTCGATCTCGATCGAATGTTCCCATCATCATGGTGACGGCCAAGGGCTCCGAGATCGACACCGTGGTCGGACTAGAAGTTGGAGCAGACGATTACGTCACGAAGCCCTATCGAATGCGCGAACTTGTTGCTCGAATGCGAGCGGTACTCCGTCGTCGTCCGTTTGATATTCCCGAAACACAAACGGCGGCAGATCCCGCTGAAACGATCCGGGTAGGCGACGTGGTCATTGATCATGAAAGCCATGAGGTCACCGTTCGCGGTGAACTGGTCCAACTTCCACTGAAGGAATTCGAACTTCTTTCACTCCTGCTCACCAATGCTGGCCGCGTTCTGACTCGCGATACGCTCATCGATCGAGTGTGGGGGAGTGACTATGTGGGCGATACGAAGACACTCGATGTCCACATCAAACGTCTGAGGTCCAAGGTGGAGATTGATCCCACGAATCCCGTGTGCATCGTCACGATCCGTGGTCTTGGCTACAAGTTCGACGTTCCAAAGCGCTGAACAACTGCGAATCAGGCGGTTGCGTCTCACCCGCCTCCTAGCATGGGAAAAGTGACTCCGGAGTCCACGTCCCCCCATGGCAAGCGCCCTCGCGGCCCTCAGCCAACCAGTCGCGATCCTCGTCGACCCTGGGCACCTTCACCATTTACGCGTTTGGCCCGAGCCCACGCGGCATCGGTATCTGGCGATGCGCTGTTCGCTATTGGTCTCGCCGGGTCGGTGTTCTTCTCGCTGGACTTCACGTCAGCTCGCTGGCGTGTTGCGTTGTACCTCCTGCTGACCATCGCCCCGTTCGCAATTGCTGCGCCGCTTATCGGCCCCGCCATCGACCGGATCAAGGGTGGCCGCCGCTGGATCATCGTCGGATCAATGCTGATGCGGGCAGTACTCGCGTTTTTCGTTGTTCGTCATATGAACACGATTCTCTTTTATCCAGAGGCCTTCGGCATGCTCATCATGCAGAAGATCTATTCAATTTCGAAAAGCGCGGTCATCCCCAGCACGGTGCATAGCGACGAAGAACTCGTACAGGCAAATTCGCAGCTCACGACGCTCTCATCGATTGCGGTTGTCGTTGCCGCGATACCTGGCGGAATTCTCTACGCAATCGGAGGCGGACGAGCCACGGTCGCGCTGGGCGCGATTGTTTTCGCGGTTGGTACGATTCTCGCCCTTCAGCTTCCTCCAACCACTGTTGCTGCCGAACCCGCGGGCGAAGCCGAGCGAGAAGAACTTCGCAGCGCCGGCATTATGCACGCATCAGTCGCGATGAGTCTTATCCGCGGCATGGTTGGGTTTCTATCATTCATGTTGGCTTTCGAGTTCAAGAATGCCGGGGCTCCGCTATGGCAATTGGGTCTTGTTGCTGCCACGGCACAGTTCGGTTTTTTTGTTGGATCATTGATTGTTCCAAGACTTCGGCGGGTGATCACTGAAGAACGGATCTTGGTAGGAAGTCTGATCGTGACGAGTGTCGCGGGTTTGGTCACGGCATTCATCGGGGGACTGGGCGGTGCCGCGCTGTTATCGATGATGCTCGGTGTCACGAGTTGCTCCGCCAAACAGGCTTTCGATTCGATCGTGCAACGCGATGCGCCCGACGCCAACCGCGGTCGTTCTTTTGCCAAATTCGAAACTCGATTCCAAATGATTTGGGTGATCGGTGCGCTCATTCCGATCATCATTCCGATTCCGTCAGCGTTCGGCTTCGGACTCATTGCGATAACAGCATCGATTGCCGTCGCGCTTTATTTGGTCGGTCTGCGGAATGTTCGTGCCGGCCGCGTGCCGGTAGCTCGCAAAGGGGTTCTGCGCCGACCGATTGAAATCGATGATCGTCACCCCTCCGCTCAGCCTCAAGACGATGATTCGACCCGAGTGGTTGATCGTGGCTTCGCTGGCCCCGAAACGCCGCCGGCCTGGGGCCCACCGCTCGATTTCATCAGTCCCGATGGTTCCGATATCGCCGTTGCTTCGCACGATGCCGCCCGCCGCTGGATGCGCAGACCATCGCCGGCAGTGTCCAGCATGCCGACAGAACCCTCACCTCCTGCGGTGGAGCCACGCCACGTGGTCGATGAATGGGTGGGGAATCGCGGGAACCAGAGCGAGGGCTACCTTTTTGGGCCCGACGCATGGGAAGAGCCCGAGTTTCCCGACGAACCGCCGCCGATTTCCTGAACTCGTCTGATTTCAGACGTCGTCGGGTAATTCGATTCGGGCCAGCCACAGGCCGGGCGCTTGGATTTCTGCGGGTGTCGGCAGTGTTCGTTCTGATTCCCATAGGCGAACTAGCCCATCGTTGCCTTCGCGCTCAACGATGCCGGAGACGAATGCGGCGCCGCGATCAAACGTGGCCTGAGTGAGTTCAAGTCCGAAAAGTCGTTCGACAAAACGGTCGGAATCGTCGGCTTCGACGCGTCGACGGCGAACTGCTTCGGAGATCATCGTGGTGTTCGAGAGTAACGATGAGCCAACCGTGTCAACGATGTGGTCGACGTAGCCAACGATCGTCGCGATCAGGGCTTCGAACTTCGGAAGCATGTCGCGTTGCGCTTGTGATTGGATCGCACCTAGGAGAACTTCGGGATCACCGAACATTGATTGCATTCCTGTCATCGCCGACGGATCAGAGATGTCGAATTCAAGGGAACTGAGGCGATCCTCTAACGCGTTTGAGTCAGGTTCGAATCCGGCTGCATATGCGGAAAGAAAACTGTCGACGGTTGCTCGAACATGAGGGATGCGAAATACCGAGTGCACTGTTATTTCCTGAGCACAAACCCAGAGACGAAGGTCGTCGATTGGGATGCTCCATTCGGTCGCAAAAGTCTCGAGGTTTTTGGGGATAACTATGAGTTCATCAGTCGGTGTTCTTGGGACTGGCAAGTCGTATTGACCGAAAGAACGTCGCGACAGATGTCCGATCATTGAGCCGGCGGTCATTCCAAGCATCATCGGTCCCATCATCGCCATGAGCGGCGCCATGAAGCCGAGCGGATCGGATGCGTCTGGGGCAGTCGGTGAAACGGGAGGAGTGAGTGAACTGGCGAGTCGTTCGAAAAGCGGGCGCCACGCGTCGAGCGTGGTTGCTGCCCATTGACCGCGTGTGACGGGCATGATCGAAACGCCAGTTCCGCCGAAACTCGTTGGTAGTCCGGTGGCATTGCCAACATGAAGTTCAGCGATTCGAACGAGTTGTTCTAAGTGAATGCGTTCGAGTGGATCGATGTTTCCCTCATCGCCACCGTCGGCCGCAATCGAAAGCGCCAGTTGACGCGCCGCGTCCCAGCCCACGGGACCTTGTTGCGCAAATAATTTGGCGAGGTCTCCGAAAAGGGGCATGCCGGAGAGGGGAGAGTCGCCAGGATCTCCGTCGGGTTCGCTGCCTGAGAAGGGGTCGGGGGGTAGATCATCCACGGCTTCAGGCTAGGCCTAGATAGGGGTCGTGACTCCTCGGGAGGGCGCCCGGACAGAGCATTGCCCGAACGCGCCATGATGGCGGTGTGGGAGAAATTGTGGTGGTGACCGGTGCCGATCTGCCGATCGGGCGAAGGGTGATTGCTGCCGCGCTCGCCGAACCCGGCGTCGATCGTGTGGTCGCTGTCGGCGCGCAACTCTCAATTCGGAGATTCGAAACCAGCACCGATGGTCCTGAGCTGCTTCTCGCACCATTCGACCTCGACGATTCTCGTTTAGTTCCGCTCGTTACGGGAGCGACCCGGGTTTTCCTCGCAGGGCCGCGATCGGGACTTGATATTGATGGAACTGGTGGATCTCACATCGACGTGATCGCCGCTCGCACATTCCTTGCGTCGCTCACGCGTGTTGGTGCGGTGAGCACAGTTGTTGTGTTGTCCTC
>CAMCTW010000020.1 GCA_945878645.1 Bifidobacterium breve | reverse complement strand
GCATTCGTCCGCTCTGCCACCCTTCCGCCCGAGACATTAGCGACTCGCCTGCGGCAGGCCCAATGGGCGGGTGGGGTGGCTCAGTTGACGCGATTGCGTAGTTCGGTGATCCAGTCGGTGGCCTTGTCCTGTGCCTCGGCGACTTCTTGGCGAACGGCATGGCCATGTTCGCCGGCGGCGGGGTAGGAACCCATGAATTTCACTTCGGCGTGCTTCGACTTGAGTGAACGCAGTGCGTCGGCCACGACCTCATCGGAAATGTGTCCTTCGAGATCGATGAGGAAGCAGTAGTCGCCAAGGCCTCGGCGCGTGGGGCGCGATTCGAGCTTGGTGAGGTTGATTCCACGAGCAGCGAACTCTTGAAGGACCGACAACAACGAGCCGGGTTCGTCAGCTTGTTGGAAGACAACGATTGACGTTTTGTCGTGGCCGGTTGGCGCAGGAATGGTTTTGGGAGCAACAAGAACAAAGCGCGTGGCGTTGTCATCGTGATCTTCGATTTCGTGGGCCAGAACGTTGAGTCCATAGACCTCGGCAGCGCGAGCTGGTGCGATTGCGGCGCCGCTTGTGGCGAGCGCGTCGGTGGCCTCGGACAACATGCGCGCGGCATCGGCAGTGGAGTTTGATGCTTCGGCAATCGCGTTCGGAAGATTGGCGTTCATGTACTTGCGACATTGCGCGAGCGCGTGCGGGTAGGACCACACCTGCGTGATGTCTTCAAGTTTCACGCCCGGGCGGGCCATGAGTTCAAGATGAATGGGCAGCACGATCTCGCGCTGAATGAGTAGATCGGAATCGAAGGCGAGCGCGTCTTGGGTGATGTTGACCGTTCCTTCAATGGCGTTCTCGAGCGCAAGGAAGGCGTAATCAGATTTGCCGTCCTCGGCGGCACTCAGCACATTGGCGAAGGTGTCGAGCGGACGCAGGATGGCCGTGGCGAGGTCGGCCTGGCTCAGCAACGCCTGCTCGGAGAAGGTCCCGATGGGGCCGAGGAAGGCGATTGTGCGGCGGGTCCAGTCGGTGCCGGATGCTGGTGCTGCGGATGAGGTCACAATGGGCGAGGATAGGGGAATGGACGCCGAAGCCCTGAGTGAGTTGTTAGAAGGGGTTCGTCAGGGCGAGATCAGCCCCGACGATGCCGTTGCTGCGCTGCGGCGATTGCCCTTTGCTGATTTGGGTTTCGCCAAGGTCGACCACCATCGAACGCTGCGCCAGGGCTTGGCCGAAACCGTGTTCGCTCCGGGAAAGTCGCCGGAACAATGCGCCGCCATCGTGGCCGAATTGTTGGCCCAGCCCGGATCTTCGCCGGTGTTGTTGTCTCGGGCCTCAGCCGATCAGGTTGCTGCAGCGTTGGCTGGTTCGGACGATGGTCATGTGATCGAAGCGGGCGGCGGCGATTCGACGAATGCTCGCTTACACACGGTGGTGTGGCGATCGGCGGCCGAACGACGCGAACGCGTCGCGGTCGTCACGGCCGGAACTGCCGACCTTCCGGTTGCCGATGAATGTGCGGCCACCCTCACTGCGCACGGATTACGGCCGTTGCGCATTACTGATGTTGGTGTCGCGGGACTGCATCGCATTCTCGACGCGGCCGAAGAACTCGCTGCTGTCGATGCGATTGTTGTTGTCGCCGGCATGGAAGGTGCACTTGCCAGTGTTGTTGGCGGACTTTCGTCGGCACCGGTGGTCGCGGTTCCGACATCGGTTGGCTACGGATCCTCGTTAGATGGCATCACCGCGTTGTTGGGGATGTTGGCCTCTTGCGCATCGGGCTTAACGGTTGTCGGAATCGATAACGGTTTTGGTGCAGCGATCGCGATTATTCGCATGTTGAACGTTCGGGTCTCGGAACGCAGCGATGTCTGAGCATTCGCCCGATCACGTTCATGATGACGCGGTGTTCGAAGGAACGGTTGCGTGGGAAGGCGTCACGGTTCCGGCCGCGCCGAGTTCCAGCAGCACGGTTGCCTGGTTTCACTGCTTCTCGGGCATTGCGGGCGACATGGCGCTGGGTGCATTGATCGACGCAGGTGCCGACGTTGATGAGATTCGTTCCATGTTGGAGCGACTCCCGGTCGGCGGATGGTCGCTCGAAACCGAGACCGTGCTGCGTTCAGGTATTGCTGGCACGAAAGTTCATGTGCACACCGAAGCAACGCCGCCGGCGCGTTCGGCCGCGGTTGTTGCCCAGATCGTGGCCGATGCGAAGTTGCCCGACCGTGTGCATCGCCGAGCACTCGCAACATTTCGCGTGCTGGCTGAAGCCGAAGGTCGCTTGCATCGTCAGACGCCCGAAACGGTGCACTTCCACGAGGTCGGCGCGCTCGACGCGATCATCGATGTTGTTGGAACGTGTATTGCGCTTGAGTTGTTGGGTGTCGATGAAGTCGCATCATCGCCGGTGGCTGATGGTTTAGGAACCGTGCGCGCTGCGCACGGTGTGTTGCCAGTTCCGGTTCCTGCGGTGGTGTCGTTGCTGGCTGACGCACCTACCTACGGCCTCGACATTCCTCGCGAACTCACCACACCAACCGGCGCAGCGTTGCTGGCCGCGAACGTTGTGCAGTGGGGGCCGATGCCGGCCATGACCATCACGTCTGCTGGTTATGGCGCAGGCACTGCCGATCTCGGCGATCGTCCGAATCTCACGCGTGTCGTAATCGGTACGCGTTCTGATTCGCCGTCGGTCGAGGGTCAGCCGGTTGTGCTGCTTGAAGCGAATGTCGACGATGTCACGGGCGAAACGCTGGCCTATGCCATCGACGCGTTGCTCGAAGCGGGCGCCCACGACGCATGGCTCACTCCGATCATCATGAAGAAGGGCCGACCTGCGCACACAGTGAGCGCGCTGGTTGATCCGGCGCAGGCAGCAGCAGTTCGTGACGTGCTCGTGCGCGAAACCGGAACGATGGGCGTGCGCGGAACACAACTTGAACGGTGGCCGCAATCGCGCGCGTTCGACACGGTCGAGGTCGATGGTCGATCGGTGAAGGTGAAAGTCACCGCTGGTCGAGTGAAGGCCGAACACGACGATGCTGCTCAGGCCGCACGGGCGTTGGGCCTGCCGCTACGAGAGGTCACCCGCCGAGCCGAACAGGCCTGGCGCGACGGACAGTCCTCGAAATAGTCCGAAATACCCAACTGCCCCTATGGGGTAATTCTGGTAGTCTGTGGCTGTGCCAGAACAACTCGTTGAACTCGATGAACGGAGGCGGGTGAGCCTGGGCCGAATCGGTCGTCAGGAACACACTCGCTATCTGGTCTCCGAAGAAGCAGACGGCACATTGGTTTTCACCCCGGCAGTGGTGCTCAGCGAGCTTGAACTCAAGCTCCTCGCGAATGACGAACTAGTCGACGAGATCTTGTCCAACAGGGCAGATCCGAGTCGCCTCGTGAAGCGCACCCGCCGTGGTCAGACCAGCGATGCCTGAACTTTGGTTTGCTGCTCCCGCTGATTTACTGCTCTACGAGTTAGAGGCTGACGAAACGCGCCGCCGCCTGTTCGATCGCATTAACGCAGTTCTCTCAGACCTTGAGCTCGACTCGAACCAACTCCACCTCCGAAGACACCGATTTCAGATTGGCATGTGGGGCGTGATCATTGCATCCGGTGCTGATGAGTGGATTGTCATCTGGGAACCTCACCCTGACATTGATGACGCGATCATGATTCAGTACGTCGGTCCGTCAGCGTTTTAGTTCGTGTGAAGGATTACTTCGGCGCGGTTGACGCCGGCGATCACATTGCTGGCAGACATGCCCGCTGGTGAAAGTAGTTCGAGGCGTGTAACGCCACGATCGAGCAAGTGCTCGAGCACCGCAGCAACCTCGAGGCGAGCGAGCGCAGCACCAAGACAGAAGTGCGCACCAAAGCCGAACGCAATTTGATGGTTCGGTGATCGACCAACATCGAACTGGTCAGCGGTTGGTCCGAATTCGGCTTCGTCGCGATTGGCCGATGCGTAGACCATGACAACCGCTTCACCGGCGCTGATCTGCTTTCCGCCGAGCACGGTGTCGACCGCAGCGGTGCGCATGAAATAGATGACGGCAGTAGTCCAGCGAAGGATTTCCTCGACCGCGCTATGGATGAGTGAACGATCAGCAACAAGTCGCGCCCACTGATCAGGGTTCTCGGCCAGTGCAACAAGTCCGCCGCTGATTGTGTTGCGGGTGGTTTCATTTCCGGCAACAAGAATCTGGTTGAGGAACATTGCGATTTCATCATCGGTGAGGCGATCGCCATCGATCTCAACGCTTGACAACATCGAAATGACGTCGTCGCGAGGTTCAGTTCGTGACGTTGAGACGAGACGCATGAGTTCGGCCATCATCTCAGCGCTAAGGCGCGCTTTGCGTTCTGGGTCGTTGAAGATTTCAGTGCCAGGAATGGAAGCTTCCGACCAGTCCCAGACCTTGTCCCATTCGCTTTCGGGAAGTCCGAGAAGCTGTGCAATCACCTGAACGGGAAGCGGCACGGCAAGTGGCGCAACGATTTCAATTTTCTCATTGAGTGGCAACTTGTCGACAAGAACTTTGGCGGCGCCGCGCACCGAATCTTCGAGCGTGCGCACGACTTTGCGACCGAACGCGGGCTGCACCAGCGTTCGATAGCGAGTGTGATCCGGCGGATCGGTATGCATCATCGTTGGGGGAGTGGCATAGTCCGCGCCGATCTCGAAGGTGAGAATGCCTTTGGCGGAACAGAACGTGTCGGGGGAAGTGGAGACCGTCATGCATTCGGCATGGCGGCTGGCAACCCAGAAACCCTGCGTGGCGTTCCACGCAACGGGGTTCTCGGCCCGGAGCTGCGCGTAAAGGGGAAACGGGTCCTCGACGTCGAGGGTGAACCCCATAAACAAGTCAGTCAGTGGTTCGTGGACTTTGCCGGTATCGGTCATTGCGACTCCCCCCAAAGGTGATGGAGGGAGTGTGGCCGTTGCGCCTGCCTTCCGCAAGACTGTCCCTATGACTGATGCCGCCGCAACCGATCGCCTCTATTTCCGCCAGTTGCTCGCGGGCCGTGACATTGCCACCAACGATCCCTTGGCCCGCCAGATGGTGAATTTCGTCTATCTCATTGGCGATCGCGAGACGGGCGAGGCTGTGGCCATCGATCCGGCCTACGACGTGCAGGGAATTGTCGATGTGCTCGCGGCCGACGACATGAAACTCACGGGCGTTCTTGCCACCCACTATCACCCCGACCATGTCGGCGGAGAAATGATGGGCTACTCAATCGAAGGCGTGCACGAATTACTCGACATTGTGTCGGTCCCGATTCATGTGCAAACCGAAGAAGCCGAATTCGTCAGCAAAGTTACGAACCTGACGGCCGCCGATCTCGTCACTCACAGCAGCGGCGATGTTGTGATGGTTGGCAACATCCCGATCGAACTCATTCACACGCCAGGTCATACGCCGGGTAGCCAATGCTTCATGCTCGATGGCGCGCTGGTTTCGGGTGACACGTTGTTTCTTGAAGGCTGTGGTCGCACCGACCTTCCCGGTGGTGATCCGCTGGCGCTCTATGAAAGCCTCACGCAGAAACTGGCCAAGGTGCCCGATGATTCGATTCTGTTCCCGGGCCACCTGTATTCCGCAGCCCCATGTGCCTCAATGGGCGAAACCCGCCATGCGAATTTCGTGTTCCGGCCCAAGACTGCCGAGCAGTGGCTCGCGATGTTCAGTGGCTAAGAGGCATCCGTTTGCGGATATCGGCCTGAAGTTCTGCGTCGAACTCGGCGACAACAACGGTGTCGTTGTCGGGGCCTGCATCGGCTAACACTCGACCCCATGCATCGATGATGAGCGAATGCCCATAACGGTCGATGCCATCGGGGCTGGTTCCCCATTGTGCGGCGGCGATGATCATTGTTTGATTTTCCACCGCACGCGCTCGCAATAACAGTTCCCAATGGTCGCGACCGGTTGCCTCTGTGAATGCTGCAGGAACAACGATGATGTCGGCGCTCTGGTCGGCTTCGGCCCGAAATAGTTCGGGAAAGCGAAGGTCATAACAAATCGTGAGCCCGACGCGCAGTCCATTGATGTCGACAACAACTGGGTCGGTGCCACTCGAGAACGTGTCGGACTCTTTCGATCGAGCGCCTTCGATATCGACATCGAACAAATGGATTTTGCGGTAGCGGCCAAGCAGAGAACCATCGGCGCCAACTGCGACAGAGGTATTGAACAGTGCGTCGCCATCGCGTTCGATGAACGATCCAGCGATGAGTGCACAATTGTTTGCTTGTGCCGCGGATTGCGCCCAGGCCAGCGTTGGGCCATCAAGCGGTTCGGCAACCTCTCGCATATGCGAGGTCCGACCAAGTGATGCAAAAAGTTCGGGAAGCACCACTAATTCAGCGCCCTGTTGTGATGCGGAGTGAACGATTGAGGCTGCACGCGAAAAGTTGTCGGACTGTTCAGGCGAACATTTCAGTTGAACGGCCGCAACCTTCATGGTCTGACCGTATCGCTCACTTGTCGTTCAGGCCTCGTGTTGCCCGCCACTCTTCACGTCCGGCTCGAACTTCAGTGGCCGAAACGGGATGATGCGCCGGGTCAGTATCGAGGATGACTACCGCGACTCCGGCCGGTGGTTCGGCGGCTGGGTCGTCGGCGGGCATCGGCCATGGTGGCCGGGGAGCGAGTGCAACAAGCGGAAGTCGCAACAGCGCTTGTGTTCGCGCGTCGAAGTCCCCGTACCAAACCGGATCGAGCACTTGCTGCCATTTGTCGGCGCCGAGAATGATGACGTCGTAGCCCTCGGAAATATCGGCGAGAAGACTGTGGGGGGTGACGACGACCCCAAGGCGATCGTCGCCTCGGGCAATAGCCCGAAGCTCGTCGACGCGGTCGTTGATCGGGGTGAGGTGGGAATCGTCTTTGCCGAGCGTTGTCGAGGAGATGGCGAAATCAACGCGGTCGAGGCCAAGTTGGCTAATGGCAGTTTGGGCCAAGTGCACATGGGCGATCGTGGGCGGATCAAAAGAGCCGGGATAGACCGCACGGCGAATCGTTGGTTGCTCAGTACCCACAGAACGAGGCTAGCGATCGTGGGAGACTGGAACCTCACCCTTCGTCATTCGAGGTCATCGTGTCGAGAAGCCCATTTCTCCATCCGTTCGCTCGCCCTGGTGCTGCCGCCGAAGAGTTCGTCACTATCACTCGTGGCGAAGGCGCGCTGGTGTGGGATAACCAAGACAACGAGTACATCGACGCAATAGCCAGCCTTTGGTACTGCAACGTTGGCCACGGCCGCTGGGAGATCGTCGATCAGGTCGCATCGCAAATGGCGGTGCTCGAGAATTACAACACCTTCGACATTTTCACGAATGAAACGGTTGAAACCTTCGCCGCTTTTGTTGCCGCCGCAGCGCCGATGGACGATTGTCGAATCTTCTTAACCTCATCAGGTTCTGAAGCGGTCGAGACTGCACTGAAACTGGCGCGGCTCACTCATTCGTTGAAGGGGAATCCGGAACGAAACGAGTTCGTAGGCCGTGTGAACTCGTACCACGGCGTTGCCTACGGCGGCGTATCCGTGCAAGGGCTTCCACTCAATCAGCAGGGCTTTGGTCCGCTGCTTGACACGGTGCATCAGGTGTCGGCTCACGACATTGGTGAGGTCGAAGAACTTTTTGCACGTTCGGGTACGAAGATCGCCGCGGTGATCACCGAACCCGTGCAAGGCGCCGGTGGCGTGCATCCCCCTGTTGAGGGATATCTCATTCGTTTGCGCGAACTGTGTGACGAGTACGGCGTGCTGTTGATTTTTGATGAAGTCATCACTGGCTTTGGTCGTCTTGGAACTTGGTTTGCCGCATCGCATTACGGCGTTGTTCCCGACATGATCACGTTCGCAAAAGGCTGCACCTCTGGCTATCTGCCGCTTGGTGGTGTTGTGGTGGGCGATGCGGTGCTCGATGTGATTGAAGCTGACCCGACGTACATCTTTCGGCACGGCTACACCTACAGCGGTCACCCCAGTGCGTGTGCAGCAGCACTTGCGAACACAGCGATTCTGCTTGAGGAGAACCTGTTCGATCGCATTCCGGCGATTGCGGAGCGAATCGGCGGCGGACTCACGGCGTTGAGTTCCTCAGGTGCGATCGTCGAAGTGCGCGGTGTCGGGGGTATCTGGAGCGCTGAACTTCAACCGGGGTTATCCGCACCCGCGGTACGAAACGAAATGATGAAGCGCGGTGTGATCGCGCGGCCGATTGGGCTTTCCACGATTGCGTTTTGCCCGCCGTTCGTGACGACCGATGCGCAACTCGGCCAGTGCGTCGTTGCGCTCAGCGAATCGATTGCCGCGCTTTCCTAAGTTCGGAAGTTGCGAGCGTTATTTGGGATCGACAACGACTCCGTTACGACAGGGCGACCGGTGTGCCGGCTTCGGCGAGAATATCGATTGCTTCGACAAGAGCGATGCGGATGATTCGCTCGATCTCATCGAACTCGTCCTGACCAGCAATGAGCGGCGGCGAAACTTGAATAACAGGTTCACCGCGGTCATCGGCCCGACAAACGAGACCGAGTTCCAGAAGCCGTTTCGAAAGGTGTGTGCGAAGGAGAAGTTCTGATTCCTCGGCGCTGAAGGTTTCGCGTGTCTTTGCGTTCTTCACGAGTTCGATGCCGTAGAAGAACCCCATGCCGCGGACATCGCCAACGATTGGAAGATCAAGAAGTTTTTCGAGAGTTGTACGGAACGCGGCTTCGTTGGCCAGCACGTGGTCGATGATTCCTTCTCGTTCGATCACATCGAGATTGGCCATAGCCACGGCACAACTCACCGGGTGGCCGGCGAAGGTGAATCCGTGAAGGAACGAAACGCCATCTTCGGCGAACGGTTCAGCGATGCGGTCGCTCACGATCATGGTGCCGAGCGGCGAATAGCCCGAGGTGAGGCCCTTCGCTGAAGTGATGATGTCGGGGACATAGCCCAGACGATCACAAGCGAACATCGCACCGAGACGACCCCATGCGCAGATGGTTTCATCGCTCACCATGAGAATTCCGTAACGATCACAAATTTCACGAACCCGAGTGAAGTAGTCGTCGGGAGCGGTGAAACAACCGCCGGCGTTCTGTACTGGTTCAACAAAGACGCAAGCCACGGTGTCGGGGCCTTCGCGCAGGATCATCGTTTCGATGTCATCAGCGCATCCGAGGTTGCACTCGCTTTCATCGGCGCACATGTTGCAGCGATAGCGGTTGGTATTTGCGGCACGGCCAACGCCCGGCACAAGCGGTTCAAACATCTGACGAAACGCGGGAACGCCGGTAAGTGAAAGAGCACCCATGGTCGTGCCGTGATAGGCGAGATAGCGGGAGATGGCTTTTGTGCGCAGTGGTTCGCCGCGAAGTTTGAAGTACTGCCGCGCTAGTTTCCAAGCGGACTCAACTGCTTCGCCGCCGCCGGTGGTGAAGAACACGCGGTTGAGATCGCCCGGTGCGAGGTGGGCGAGGCGCGCTGCGAGTTCAATCGCGTTTGGATGGGCGTAGGTCCAGATGGGGAAGTACTCAAGCGTGGCGGCCTGCTTGGACGCAGCTTCACCAAGTTCGCTGCGGCCATGACCAATCTGCACAGTGAACAAACCGGCGAGCCCGTCGAGGTAACGCTTTCCTTCTACGTCCCACACCCAGCAGCCGTCGCCGCGTTCGATAATGGGTGCACCGCCGTCACCGGGGCCGAGTCGACTGAAGTGTCCCCATAGATGGGACTGGGCGAGCTGACGGAGTTCCGCAGGGGTCCGGCTCATGAGTTGCTCCCGAGAGAGACCGCCCGAGTATCGGGCGTGCCATTGAACGTTTCGTTGATTCTTGCCCGGTGCCGGCCATTCGGCAATCACGGGGAGAAGGAATGGTTTAGGAGTTGAGCGAAGCGCCGGAGACTTCGGTCAATCCGGCAAGTTTGCGTGATCGACGATTGCCACCAACGACGACCGCGATGGCGAGAATCACACTGATGACGAGCAATGCAGTTGAGAAAACGTTGATCTGCACTGGAATTTTCGAACGTTTCATGTTCCAAATCTGGATGGGGAACGTGTTATCGAGGCCAGAGTTCAGATAGGTGATGATGAAGTCGTCGAGCGAAAGAGCGAAGGTGAGCATCGCCGCAGCAACGACGCCCGGAGCGATGAGCGGAAGTGTGATTTTGCGGAATGTCCGGAACGGCGATGCCCCAAGATCGAGAGCGGCTTCTTCAAGGCGCCAGTCGAAACCGCGAATTCGAGCGCGCACGGTGGTGGCGACATAACTCACCGAGAACATCACCTGGGCGATGATGATTGTGATGAACCCCCGCGACCAGTTGATCGACACGAACAAGGTGAGGAGTGAAAAGCCGAGAACGATCTCGGGCATCGTGAGCGGAAGAATGAGAATGGCGCCGATCATTCCTTTGGCTCGGAACTTGTACTTCACCATGGCCAAGCCCATGAGCGTGCCCAGCACGGTGGCGATGGCAGTGACGACAACGGCAATTTTGAGACTGAAGATGAGAGCGTCAGTGAGTTCGGGGTATTTAAGGGGGTCGGTCCAACCTGAAAGCGAAAACTTGTTCCAGATGTGGTTGTACTTGCCGGTTGGTTCGTTGAATGAAAAGAGAATGGTGACGAAGATGGGGGTGAAGAGAAAGACAAGCCCGAGCACTGCCCATACCCACAGCGAGACGCGTCCGATCGCCCGCAACCAATTGGGCGGGTTCATGCGATTTCCTCGGTACCCAATAAACGCGCGTACACGATGACGCCGACGAGGATCATCGCCATGAGCATGAACGACAATGCGGAGAGTTCAGGGCGGAAGAATTCTTTGCCAAAGTTTTTCTCGATGATCTGCCCGATCATGACGGTGCGGTCCGAACCGAGAAGTTCCGAGTTCACGAAGTCGCCGGCGGCGGGGATGAACGTCAGGAGCGTTCCGGCAAAGAGCCCAGGAAGCGAAAGGCGCAGAGTGATTTTGCGAAAAGCGCGAGCCGGCGATGAGTAGAGATCGGCTGCGGCATCGAGCAGGCGTCGATCCATCTTCTCGAGGCTCACGTAAATGGGTAGAACCATGAAGGGCAGGAAATTGTAGGTGAGGGCAGAAACAACAGCGAACGGCGAACCCAGAATGCTTTGGTTGTCGTTCAGAATTCCGAGCGATTGCAGAATGGCGACCACCGGGCCACCATCGAACAACAAGATCTTCCACGACAATGTGCGCACGAGGTATGTAACGAAAAACGGGAGTATGACCAGTGCAAGAAGAAAGTTCTTGTACTTCCCACCCTTGGTGGCGATCACGTAGGCCAACGGATAGCCGATGACGATCGCTGCAACTGTCGAAATCGTTGCGTAGACGAACGTGCGGATGATCACCGTCGAATTGTCGGAAATCACCGTGGAGTAATTCGAGAGCCCGCCATCTTCAAGAGACAGTCGTCCGAGACTGAAGAGCGGGAGGATGAAAAAGATCAAAAGCCACAAACCACCTGGTGCAATGAGCAACCAGGGGGTGAACCACTGCCGTGCCGACACGCCAGTGTCGTCTCCGTCGCGTTCACGACGGGGGCGACGAACGCGCGACGGCACGGCAGCAACAGTCATCGAGTCAGCTACTGCTCAGTTGCGGCAACGAATGCGCGCTCTACCTCTTCGGCAACGTCTGGGCTGATGACGTCGAACTCGTACAACGGCGGTGTCGCCGGCGGAACGATGAAGGGGCTGGCTTGGGCGGTGGCAGTCATGTACTTCTCGGCGCCGGCGACCGGCGGGATGTACAGGATGCTTTCGTACAAAGGACCAGCAACGGCGGGGTCGTAGACGTAATTGAGCAACTTGTTTGCGCCCTCGGGGTTCTTCGCGCCAACGGGGATCATGGCGTTGTCGACCCACAGCATTCCGCCCTGACTTGGGATGACCCATTCGAGGCCGGGGTTATCGGCCTGCAGCTGTGCAATATCGCCTGACCATGCAACGGCGATCCATGTATCGCCCAGCGCAAGATCTTCGGTGTAGTCGTTGCCAGTGACCTTCTTGAACTGATCTGCCTCGCGGGCCTTTTTGATCTTGTCGACTGCGGCAAGCATTTGCGTGGTGGTCCCGGTGGTCGGGTTGGTGCCCATGCCGAGCATGGTGAGGCCAACGGTGTCGCGCATTTCCTCGAGAATCGTGACCTTGCCCTTGAACTTTGGGTCGAAGATGGCGTTGACGTCGGTGATCTTTCCGCCAACTTTGTCGGGCCAATAGGCCAGACCGGTCTGACCGATGGCCCAGGGAATCGACTTGGCACGCCCTGGATCCCATGACGGGTTGGCAAGACGCGAGATCACGTTCTTCTTGTTGGGGAATGTGGTGGCGTCGAGCGGCTCAACGAGGTTGTCGGCGATGTAGGCAGCGGCATTCCACGAGGTGAGCACGATGAGGTCAGCACCGATTCCCTTGCCCTTTTCGAGCGTGGCTTGGTACTTGGTATTGAACGACTCGTTACCGTCGATGCTGTTCTTGTAATTAACCTTGATGCCGGTGGAATCGGTGAAGCCCTTGAGCGTTGCCGAGGTGCTGGGCTCATCACCCTCGATGTAGAGCGGCCAGTTCAAAACCGTGATGCCGTTGCTGCCACCGCTGCTGCTTGAACCAGAACTGCATGCGGCGAGCAATGTCGGGCCAACGGCGAGGCCGCCAAGGGCGAGCCCACCCATGCCTAAGAATCGTCGACGAGACGTTCGGTGTTGGGCCATGGCCTCAAGGATTTCTGGGTCGATTGAGTTGCTCATATTCGGTCCTCCTGCTGGTGTGGTTGTTTAACCCTCGTCGACGATGTCATCGAGAGTGCGGGGTTGATCCGGGGCATCGGGTAAGACACACGCGGCGGTTGGTGCCCACGACGCCCACACGTTGTGGCCGGGGCGAAGAAGGGGAAGATCGGCATCGGGATCGATGTTGGCAATGATCGGCGAACCATCGGGTGCGCTCAGTGCAAGCCGAACGACCGGTCCCTGAAAACTGAGGTCAGTAACGGTGGCATTCACTGATTGCATGTCACCGCTCGGTGGGTTCACCGAAATTGAGATGCGCTCGGGGCGTACCATGAGCGTGACTGGGGCACCAGCGCGAACAGAATCGGCAACGCAAGAACCGCTGAGCATCGAGCCACCGAGCGCACTCACTGTTGCCAAAGTTGCCGAACGGTCGGTGCAAGTTGCAGACCAAAGGTTTGCTTGCCCAATGAATCCGGCAACGAAGACAGTCGCGGGATTGTCGTAAATCTCGGCTGGAGTTCCGATTTGTTCGACTCGGCCATCGGACATGACGGCAATGCGGTCGCTCATCGTGAGCGCTTCTTCTTGATCGTGGGTGACGTAGACAAAGGTGATGCCTACTTCACGCTGAATGCGCTTCAGTTCAAACTGCATCGCATGGCGAAGTTTGAGATCGAGTGCCCCAAGGGGCTCATCGAGAAGGAGTGCCTTGGGGAGGTTGACGAGTGCACGAGCAAGTGCGACACGTTGCTGTTGGCCACCGGAAAGCTGTGCAGGACGCCGACTGGCAAATTCGGTGAGGCGAACGATCTCAAGAATTTCGCTTACGCGCTTTTTGATTGTTGCCTTGTCGACATTCTGCGCTTGTGGACCGAACGACACGTTGTCGAAAACATTCATGTGGGGGAACAACGCGTACTGCTGGAACACGGTGTTCACGTCTCGCTTGTTCGGTGGAATCTTCGAAACGTCAATGCCATCAAGTCGAATGGCACCACTTGTGGGTTGTTCGAAACCGGCGATCATCCGCAGTGTCGTGGTCTTGCCACAACCGGATGGACCGAGCATTGAGAAGAACTCGCCTTGCCCAATTGAGAAATTGGCGTCGTCGACCGCGACGAAATCGCCGAATCGCTTCACGACATGATCGATCTCGATGACTGGAGCGGAAAGGCCAACCGCAGTCGGAGACGTCATAGCAATTGAGTTCTCTGTCAGTTCTCACCCCTCCGCAATCACAGGTGCGCCGCACCCGGTCGAATTGCTAAGGATCACGCGAATTCGGGCTCACCGCAAGAATTGAGCGATTGCGAGTTGATGAACACTGGATTTTGGGGCTCGGCTCGCGGACATCCCTTGCGGTTTGGTCCTTGGTGGCCCACGATGCGGTGACGGAAATCGGACGAGGAGTAAACGTGGCTCATCTTAATTTCATTGGCGGGAAGTGGGTTCCCGCCCAAAGCGGTGCAACAGATGAGGTCGTAGCTCCGGCCACAGGGGCGGTTATCGCCTCCGTTCCTTCCAGCGGCGCCGCCGACGTCGACGCCGCGGTGGCCGCGGCGAGCGCGGCGTTTGCTGAGTGGGGCACAGCCACACCGAGGGCTCGGTCTGAAGCGCTGCTGGCGCTGGCCGATCGTCTGGAAGACAACGTCGAGGAACTCAAAGCCATCGAGGGCGAGAACGTCGGCAAGCCGGTCTCGATTATCGATTTCGAATTCGATCTCACGATCGACAACCTTCGGTTCTTCGCCGGAGCGGCCCGCACGATGGACGCGCAAGCCGCCGGTGAGTACATGGACGATCACACATCGATGTTGCGGCGAGACCCACTCGGTGTCGTTGCCGGCATTGCTCCGTGGAACTATCCGCTCAACATGGCGATCTGGAAAATGGGTCCCGCGCTCGCAGTGGGCAACACATTTATTTTGAAGCCGTCGGAGTTGACACCGTTCACGGCGTTCCGCCTGGCCGAACTGACCGAGGGAATTCTTCCCGCCGGCGTGTTCAACGTTGTTGCTGGTCAAGGTGAAACAGCGGGCGATGCGATTGTTCGCCACCCAGGTATTGCGATGTTGTCGCTCACCGGCGATGTGAACACGGGCAAGATGATTGCTCGTAATGCGGCCGACACGTTGAAGCGAGTGCATCTCGAACTCGGGGGCAAGGCCCCGGTCGTTGTGTTCGATGACGCAGACATTGAAGCGCTCGTCGCGACGCTCACCGAAACTGGCTATTACAACTCGGGTCAAGATTGCACCGCACCGTGTCGAGTCATCGCTGGGCCAGGCGTGTTCGATGACCTTGTTTCCGGTCTTGAAGCTTCGGTTGGCGCTCTTGTCACTGGTGATCCGACCGATGCCGCGACAAACGTCGGTCCGGTGATTTCTGCAGCACAACGAGATCGTGTTGAAGCAATGGTGAGTCGCGCTGCGTCTGGTGGCGCTCGCGTGGTTGTCGGTGGTGAAGCCCTTGATCATCCGGGCTTTTTCTATGCGCCAACAGTCGTTGCCAATCCGGCGCAGGATTCCGAATTAGTGCAACGCGAAGTGTTCGGCCCGGTTATCAGCGTGCAGAAGTTCTCCGATGAAGCACAGGCGTTGGCTTGGGCCAACGATGTCGATTACGGACTTGCTGCATCGGTGTGGACACGAGATGTTGGTCGTGCAATGCGTATGTCGCGTTCGATGATGTTCGGAACGGTGTGGGTCAATGACCACATTCCGATTGTTTCAGAGTTCCCTCATGGCGGATTTAAGAGCAGCGGCTATGGCAAAGACATGTCGAAATACGCGCTTGAGCACTACACCGAGCTCAAACACGTCATGATTAAGCACTGAGAGATTCGATCGAGGAGAACCCGTGTCTGAAACTGTGAAGACTGAAGTTCGTGGCCGTGTTCTTGTTGTGCGGCTTGAGCGCGAGGAAAAGCGCAACGCGATCGACGTCGATATGGCCGAAGGGATCGACGCAGCACTCAATCGCCTTGAGGACGACGATGATCTTTGGGCGGGAGTAATCACCGGTACGAACTCGGTGTTCTGTGCTGGAACCGATATGCGTGCTGGCGTTCACTCCACCGATCGCGGTGGCCAATACGGAATCATTCGTCGCTATCGCACGAAGCCGCTCATTGCTGCTGTTGAAGGCGCGGCGCTTGGCGGTGGTTTCGAAGTGGTGTTGTCGTGTGACCTGGTTGTCGCTTCCAAAACGGCACAGTTTGGTTTGCCTGAAGTGAAGCGGAGCTTGGTTCCAATCTGTGGCGGATTGTTTCGTGCGCCGAAGGCATTGCCGCGCAACGTCGCTCGAGAATTACTGCTCACTGGCGATTCCATCGACGCGAAGCGGGCGTACAAGTTGGGACTGGCCAGCATCCTTTCCAGCGCGGGCCAAGCGGTCGACGATGCGGTCGCGCTTGCTGATCGGATCTGCAGTAATGGCCCCGTCGCCGTCCGTGAGACCATGCGATTCCTGGCCTCTCTCGATGCCCCTGACGAGGCCCATGGTTGGGACGAGACCTTGGAATCGGAAGATGTCATTCGCAATGCCGAAGACACCCGAGAAGGGGTGAAGGCATTCTTCGAGAAGCGCCAGCCCAATTGGTCGGGTCGCTGACCAGAACAAATTGCTGCGGGATTGGATCAGCCGCTCCCGGCTGGCCAAGATGATGGCGATCGCTGTTTGAGGGGGACGTATGGATTTCGACGAAACACCAGAAGAAGCGGCATGGCGTGCAGAGTGCCGAGCGTTTCTTGACCAGCACTCAACTGTGAAGGCCGCAGGTGCGCCTCGCAACACGATGAGCACGTTGAGCGACGACGAGCATGCCCACGTGCAGAGGTGTCGTGATTGGCAGCGCACGAAGGCAGAGAACGGCTGGGCTGGTCTTACCTGGCCGGAGGAGTTCGGCGGCCGCGGACTCACCGGTTTACAACAAGGCATCTTCCTCGAAGAGGAGCACAAGTACGACCTTGCCGTTGGCATGTTCGCTCAGGCCATCGGCATGGTTGGTCCGTCGATCGTCGTGCACGGCACCGAAGAACAGAAGAAGCAGTTCCTTCCCTCGATTCTTCGCGGCGAACAGGTGTGGTGTCAGTTGTTCAGCGAACCGAATGCGGGTTCTGATCTTGCTGCGTTGCGCACCAAGGCCGAACTTGATGGCGATGAATGGGTCGTTACCGGTCAGAAGGTGTGGACTTCGTCGGCGCATGTTGCTGACTGGGGCATGCTGCTCGCTCGTACCGACTGGGACGCGCCGAAGCATCGTGGCATTACCTACTTCCTTGTCGACATGCGTTCACCGGGCATCGATGTTCGCCCGCTTGTGCAAGCAACCGGCGGTGCAGAGTTCAACGAGGTATTCCTCGAAGAAGTTCGCATCCCGAAAGAAAATGTTCTCGGTGAAGTGAACGGTGGTTGGGCCGTGGCAATGACCACGCTTACCAGCGAGCGCGCCGATATCGGTGCTGGCCATGGCGACGGGTTTGCTGGCGTGCTTCGTCTTGCTCAGCAGTACGACCGTGTAAGTGATCCGGTTGTTCGCCAAGAACTCATGAAGCTCTACACGAGCTACCAAATTTCGAAGTACATCGGCTATCGCACGCGCACTGCGGCCTCAAAGGGAATCGCTCCCGGGCCCGAGGTGTCAACTATGAAGATTGCGATTTCCGATCGTCTTGCGTTCCAGGGCGATTTGGTTGAATCGCTCATGGGTGCCGATGGAATGTTGTGGGGCGCCGACGCCATCGACGATGGCTACTGGCAGACCATGGTGTTCATGGGCCAGTGGATGGCTCGCATTGGAGGCGGCACCGAAGATGTTCAGCGAAACATCGTGGGCGAGCGCGTTCTCGGCCTACCTCGAGAACCAAGCAACGATCGCACCACGCCATTCCGCGAATTGCCGCACTGACTTTCACGGTTTTGTACGACTCCCTGTAGACATTCGGCATGTTCAATCCCTTCGTGCCGGGCTTCGCCGAGTTTCCCTATGGGGAATATCAGACCCAGCGCGAAACCGAGCCGATCCAGCAAACGCCGTTTGGTCCGTGGATCGTGTTCAACCATGCCGAGTCAGTACAACTTCTTCGTGACGTCACGCTGAGCGTGGATGTGCGCAAGGCCATTGAGATTCTGGGCGAAGATCCGCGCGACCGAGCAAAGATGCGTTCCGAGTTGTTTCCCGACAAGGCACCGCGGGAAGACACATCGATTCTCAATATTGATCCGCCTGATCACACGCGCTTGCGAAAACTGGTGAGCAGCGTGTTCACGCCTCGACGCGTCGCCGACCTTGCCCCGATGATCGAACGCATTGTCGACGAACATCTCGACGCAGTGGCCGGTGGCGAACATATGGACCTCATTGCTGACCTCGCCTTCCCGCTTCCGTTTGCAGTGATTTCCGAAATGCTGGGAATGCCCGAGGGCGATAGCGCGCAATTACGCGAGTGGTCGCATGCTCTGGTGAAAATTCTTGATTTCACGATTGGCCCCGACGAACTGGTGGCTGCAGTGACTGCGGGCGAACACCTTCGTGAACACATTGCGGGCGTGATTGAGTGGAAGCGATCGAATCTTGGCGACGACTTGTTGAGCGCGCTGATCCTTGCCGAAGACAATGGCGATGTTCTTTCCGATACTGAACTTCTCGATCAGGTCAACGTGCTGTTCATCGCTGGTCATGAGACCACGGTGAATCTCATTGGTAATGGCACTTGGGCATTGCTGCAGAACCGCGATCAATTCGAGTTGTTACGAGACGACCCGTCAGTGGAAGCAACGGCCATCGACGAACTCCTTCGCTATGACTCGCCGGTGCAGATTTCGCGTCGCATTACGCTTGAACCAATTGAACTCGCCGGTCACCAAATTCCCGCCGGCGTGTTTGTACTCACAAGTCTTGGTTCGGCTAATCATGATCCCGCGGCCTTTGGACCTACGGCCGATCAACTTGATCTCCGCCGTGCCGATGCGGCTCGTCATCTCGCCTTCGGTAGTGGCACGCACCATTGCCTCGGCGCTTCATTGGCGCGACTTGAGGGCACAATTGCCATCACTCGCCTGATCCGTCGCTTCCCTGAACTGCAGGCTTTGGGCGCACCAGCGTGGAATGGTCGTCTGGTGCTTCGGGGCATGGATTCACTGCAACTTTCGCTTCGCTGAAATCGATCGTTGAGTGGCAAGATCTAAAGGTGACCGCTCACGAGGAACTTCTCGCCCGCCATCGCCGGGTGCTGCCTGATTGGTTGGCTCTGTATTACGAAACGCCAATCTCGTTGGTGAGTGGTGAAGGTCGTCATGTCGTCGATGCAGAAGGCAAGCGCTACCTCGATTTCTTTGGTGGCATCCTCACGACGATGACGGCCTATTCGCTTCCGGAAGTTGTCGAAGCGATCCAAGAACAAGCCGGAAAGATGGTTCACACTTCGACGCTCTATCTCGTCGAGCCCATGATCGAACTCGCCGAGAAGGTGGGGGAGTTGTCGGGAATCCCCGATGCGAAAGTTTTCTTCGCAACTTCGGGCTCGGAAGCAAATGAAGCAGCGTTGCTGTTGGCATCGACGGTTCGTCGTTCAAACCAGGTGCTTGCTCTGCGCAACAGTTACCACGGACGTTCGTTCGCCACGATGGGCGTCACCGGTAATCGTGGTTGGTCGTCTTCAAGTCTTTCGCCGTTTGCTGTTTCATACGTGCACAACGGAGACATGTTCCGCTCGCCATTCCGCGATCGTGATGACAAGGGTTTTGTCGATGCGATCGTCGAAGATCTTCGTCACGTCATTGCCACCACAACTGCCGGTGATGTTGCATGCATGATCGCTGAACCCATTCAGGGTGTTGGTGGTTTCACAGTTCCTCCTGACGGTTTGCTGGGCGCGCTGCAAGAGGTGTGTCGTGAATTCGGAATCCTCTGGATCACTGATGAAGTGCAAACCGGTTGGGGTCGCACCGGCGAAAACTTCTGGGGCTATCAAGCGCATGGTCTTGAACCCGACATACTCACCTTCGCCAAGGGCCTCGGAAATGGTTTGGCGATGGCGGGCGTTGTTGCCAGCGCGTCGTTGATGGACAGTGTGAACGCCAATTCGATTTCCACCTTCGGTGGCAACCCGCTTGTGTGCGCGGGTGCTCTTGCAAACCTTGACTATCTAGTAACCAATGATTTGCAGGCGAATTCGCTGCGCCAGGGCGAAGCGATGCAGGCTGCTCTTCGCCCGCTGGTTGACGAGTTGTCGATCGTCGGCGATGTGCGGGGCAAAGGCCTGATGGTCGGCATCGAGCTAGTGGGTGCCGATGGGCGCGAACCGAACATGGCGGCCGCCGGAGCCGTGCTTGAAACCTGTCGTGAGAATGGTCTGCTTATTGGCAAGGGCGGTTTGTATGGCAACTGTTTGCGAGTTGCTCCGCCGCTTACGCTGACCGCCGAGGAATGTGCCGAAGGCACGGCAATTCTCATTGACGCCCTTCGCTCTGTTAACAGTCGCTAACCGAGCAGAACGAACTCAATCCTCGTAGAGTTGAGACATGGACTTCTCCGTCTTCGGGTACTCCGCTCTGGCAATTGCCGTAGTCATGTTCACCACATGGCTGGTCAGCCTTCCGCTTCGAAACGCGTCGATCGTTGACCCCATCTGGCCCCTTGGGTTTGTTGTCGTGGGATGGGTGGCGTTTGTCTCGCAGCACGAGCATGTTGACGCGCTGCGCACTGGTGTCCTGCTCGCGTTTGTCACGATCTGGGGTCTGCGTTTGTCGTTGTACCTGCTCCTTCGCAACGTTGGTCATGGCGAGGACTATCGCTACAAGGCGATGCGCAAGAAGCACGGTGCCAAGTTTTGGCTTGTGAGTCTTGGCACGGTGTATTTGCTCCAAGGAATCCTCATGTGGATCGTCTCGCTTCCGTTGCAGTTCGGCATCGGTACGTCAACAAAGACCTCTTGGTGGGTGCTCCCCCTCGTACTCGGCGCCATCGTGTGGCTCGTCGGGTTTGCCTTCGAATCAATTGGCGACGCGCAACTTCGTGCGTTCAAGGCCGACCCAGCCTCGGCGGGTCAGGTCATGGATCGCGGTTTGTGGCGCTACACCCGGCATCCCAATTACTTCGGTGATGCCAGTGTTTGGTGCGGAATCTTCCTCGTGTCGCTCGGTGCCGGAGGTTGGGCCTGGCTCGGCGTCCTTGGCCCGGTGGTGATGACGACACTCCTGCGTCGAGTCTCGGGTGTGACCCTTCTTGAGAAGTCGCTGGTGAAGCGTCGACCCGGATACGAGGAGTATGTGCGCCGCACAAGTCCGTTCCTTCCGCGCCCGCCCCGAAAGTGACGAATTCGTGACCCAGCGCGACCGGGATCACCACTAGCCTCATTGTTCAAGCGCCGGTAAAGGAGTGATGATTTGTGAGCAAAGTGCGTCGCTACGAGGTCACTGCTGCTGGTGATTTCGCTTCGGTGCTCGCTGTGCTCACCGATCATGTGGGCCTGCAGCTGGTATCGCTCGAGGAAGTTGAGCGCAGTTGGGTCGATACCGCCGCGGGAACCCTTGCTCAGACAGACACCACCCTTGAGTTCCGCACTCCAAAGGGAGAGGGAACCGCTTCGTTGACTTGGGCCGCCGATGGCCGGGTTCTAGTGCATGACAGTTGCGTAGCGAACTCAGTGCCCGTTCAAGTCGGTGACCTTCCTGAGTCTGCGGCCTTCGCCCGGCTGGCGCGATTGATTGACGGTGAATCACTCGTGCTCGGTCCAACGGTGAACTCGCAGATCGCCGTACTTGCGTGTCTGGATGATGAGGACAAGACCACCGCACGTTTCGTTTTTGATCGCTCAGAAACGCTTGAAGGCATCGCGTTGCCGATGTTGCTCGAAATTATTCCGTTGCGTGGGTACGACTCTGAAGCCGAAGCAATCGAGAAACTCGTACGCCGCAGTGTTGCCCTTTCTGAATCGGCGACGCCGATGAAAGCGCTAGTCAAAAATGCGATAGGAACACGTGCGAATTCGTCAGGGCTCTCAACAGAAATGTCGGCGGCAAGCGCATGGCACGTTGTGTTGCAACAACTCACGAAGTCGATCACCGATTCGTTCTCTGGTGTCCTGAGCGGCAACGACCCCGAAGACCTTCATGCGTTTCGTGTGGCAGTCCGCCGGATTCGCACGCTTTTACAAGACGGAGGAGACATTATTGATCCGGAGTCGCGCGATCGTTTCCGCCACGAATATCGGTGGCTCGGTGATATCACCACGCCAACTCGTGATGCCGATGTTCATCTTCTTGAGTTTCCGGAACTTGTGGCTTCGTTGCCGCAAGCGCAGCGCGATGATCTCGCCCCGTTCAACGAGGTTCTGATTCGTCACCGCAACGAGTGTCAGTCATCGATGGTGACCGAGCTTCGCTCCATTCGCCGGGCGGAGTTTGGTAGCGCCTGGCTCGAATTTCTCTCCGATGAAGACGCGTGGACTGGTTGCGGAGAACTTTCGGATGAGCCCGTGCTGCGAGTGGTGATTCGTCGGGTCGAGAAGGCCCATCGTGAATTGGTAAAGAACGGCGGCAAGATCACCAAGAAGTCTCCGGCGATCTCCCTTCATGAATTACGTAAGGAAGGAAAGCGCCTTCGCTATCTTCTTGAATGCTTTGGCCCGCTCTTTGATCAGGAAGCGCTCGCCACGATTTTGCGCCCACTGCGAGATTTGCAAGATGTACTCGGTGAGTTTCAAGACACTGAAGTGCAAGGGGAAGCCTTGTTTGAACTTGCTGGTGAACTAGCGACGACAGATGACCGTCCAGCGTTGGTAGCAATCGGTGGCGTGGTGGAACAACTTGGAGTGCGTGGATCAACCGCACGAAATGAATTCTCGAAAGTCTTTGGTCGCTTTGATGATCGCAAAGTGCAACGAGCAATGAATCGACTTGAAGTCACAAAGTCCTCTGGGAAGAAGAAGCGATGAAAGTTCTCGCCACGTACAACATCAAGGGTGGTGTGGGAAAGACCGCAACCGCGGTGAACCTTGCGCACGTCGCAGCGGCAGAAGGGAATCGAGTTCTTGTCTGGGACCTTGACCCTCAGGGTGCCGCCACGTTCTATTTCCGGGTGAAGCCGAAGGTAAAGGGTGGCGGAAAAGCCATCGTTCGCGGTTCTATCGAACTCGGCGATGCCATTAAGGCCACCGATTTCGACAACCTCGATCTGGTTCCCGCGGACTTCTCGTATCGCCACCTCGACCTGTGGCTCGATGATGCCAAGAAGCCGCTCGCTCGAATTCGTCGCGCACTGCTCCAGGTATCTCACGAGTACGACTACATCTTTCTTGATTGTCCGCCCAGCATCTCGCTCACATCAGAGAGCGTGTTCCGAGCCGCCGACGCGTTGCTGGTACCCACCATCCCCACCACGCTTTCGTTGCGCACCTATGAGCAACTCGATCGCTTTGTCGAAGAGAATCCAGACATGGTGCGCGAACTCAAAATTCTTGGTTTCTTTTCGATGGTCGATCGCCATAAACGTCTGCACCGTCGATTCATGACCGAACTGCGCACCGCGCATCCGGAAATGCTCGAGGGAACCATCCCGAATTCGACCGATATCGAGCGCATGGGCGTTCATCGCGAGCCAATCGGATCTTACGGAAAGGGCAGTCGCGCTGCTCGTTCGTATGAGTCACTTTGGTCCGAAATTCAGACTCGTCTCTGAGGCGTCTTACCAAGATGGCTGACGGAAGGTTTGCTCCAAGTCCAACGGCGCCGTTGCATCTCGGCAATCTTCGGACAGCCTTCATCGCGTGGCTCGCGGCTCGTTCAGCTGGCTCGCAATTCTTTTATCGAAGTGACGACATGGATCAGGTTGCATGTCGGCCGGAACATGAAGTTTCAGCGCTTCGCGATTTGCACGCGCTTGGGCTTGATCACGATGGTGAGGTTGTTCGCCAGTCGGAACGCGCTGAGTTGTATCGGGACGCAATCGATCGTTTGATTGCTGATGACTTGACCTATCCGTGTTACTGCACTCGCCGTGAAGTGTTAGCCGAGGCATTGGAGTCAATTGCCGCTCCGCATGGAGCCCGACCAACAGGCGCGTATGCAGGAACCTGCAGGACACTTGATCGAGCCAGTCGGCAAGAACGTGAGACTTCTGGACGGGCGCCTTCGTTGCGACTCAGATCCGAAGGTTTAGTTGTGTCTTTCACCGATCGCCTTGCTGGCATCTACGAAGGCGAGATCGATGACTTTGTCATTCGTCGTGCCGATGGAACGCCCGCGTACAACTTGGCGGTGGTTGTGGACGATGCCGAACGAGGAATTGGTGAAGTTGTGCGCGGTGATGATCTTCTGGAAACAACGCCCCGACAGATTCATCTCGCTCGACTCATGGGCGTGTCGATTCCCGGCTATCTCCATGTTCCCCTTGCGTTTGGCCCCGATGGTGAACGACTGGCGAAGCGCCATGGGTCGGTGACGCTTGACGATCAACGAGCCATGGGACGAACCCCTGCGGAAGTGCGCTCGGTGTTTGCTCATTCACTGGGGCTGTGCGAGCAAAGCGAACAGCCGTCTCTTGATGAACTTATTGAACGGTTCGATGGTGCTCGGCTTCCACGAGAGGTGTGGGTCCTTCCCGATGACATGGCCGGTAACGTCGAGCCATGACCGTTCTTGTTGATGCCGCCATTTGGCCGTTTGAAGGCCGAAGGTGGGCGCATCTCGTGAGCGACGCGAGTTTTGAGGAGCTCCACGAATTCGCGGAACGTCTTGGTATTCCTCGGCGTGCGTTTCAGGGCGATCACTACGACGTTCCCACCGAGTATCGGGAGCGAGCGATCGACTTAGGCGCGCAACCAGTTGCGTCACGCGTACTTGTGCGTCGGTTGCGGGCAGCGGGGTTGCGACGAGTGCGGTCAGCCACCGAACTGCAGACTTCTGCTTAGCGTCGGGTGATGGCCAAGTTCCTGGGCTGATTGCTCTCAGCCAGCGGCGAGTTCGTCGGCGATCGCTTTCGCCTCGCTTGGGCTGATGCCGGCTCGGCCGACCAGGTAACAGGTGAGCGGAGCAGCAAGGCGTTCCGAGGTGTGGGCCGCCACGCTGGCGAGGTCGAGTAGCGCGTCAATATCGGCCTGAGGAATCGGCTCGAGGCCGAGTCGGGTGGCGAAGGTCGAAATCCATTCCTGTGCATC
>CAMCTW010000019.1 GCA_945878645.1 Bifidobacterium breve | reverse complement strand
CCAGCGCGATCGACGCGGATGATGTCGGCACCCATGTCGGCGAGCATCATCGCCGCGAACGGTCCTGGCCCGATACCAGCGATCTCAACGATTCGTACGCCCGCGAGAGGTCCCATAAAAACTGCTCCTTAACGTGGAAAGAAGTGGTTACGCGTTGGCACGAGCTGCAATTGCAGTCACGTGTTCGATGATGGTCGCCCAATAGTGGCGGGGCACATCGTGACCCATATTTTCAAGGACGAGGAATTCACTGCCGCGCAAGCACTCTGCAGTGCGCTCACCACCACTGAGAGTTACGAGCGGATCGATATCTCCGTGAATCACAAGCGCGGGCACGTCGATGCCACGAAGGGCTTCCGAACGCGGTGGTGAGGTGACAATTCCGATGAGTTGCGCCGTGGCGCCTTCAGGATGGAAACAACGATCAAACTGCCGAGCGTTGCGTTCGAGAATCCAATCGTCATCGAAATAGACCGGGCCGGCATACAACTGACCAATCCGAAGTCCAGCAGCGAGGTTCGCCTCGCGATCAGGTTCTGCTGGCTCAAGCAGTGCCGCCACACATTCGTCGGTGGGCTGACCAACGTCGGGGTCACCGGTTGTTGACATGATCGACGTGAGCGAGGCGACGCGTTCCGGACAGTCGATTGCCATCTGTTGAACAATCATTCCGCCCATCGAAGCGCCCATGAGGTTCACGCGATCAAGACCAAGGGCATCGCAAAGTCCCCACGCGTCGGCGGCCATATCGGGAAGTTGATACGGGGCCTCAATGGACTCTCCTTGCAAATACCCGACAATCGCAGCCTCAAGATCAATCTCAGTCGCGATTTTTGTCGAAAGCCCAACATCACGATTATCAAAAATGATGACGTAAAAGCCGCGATCAACGAATCCTTGAAGAAAATCTGGATTCCACCAGTTGAGCTGGCACCCAAAACCAGCGACCAGAAGGAGGGGCGGATCTTCCGGATCTCCGAGGGTCTCGTATTCAAGTTCGATGCCGTTCGCTGGTGCACGCATGGGGGGAATCCTCGCCCCCACCCGGCATGTGGTCAAGCGACGACGACTATGTTCGCTCCATGGGTGAAGGCGAACACTTCGATCGCAACCACGCCTCGGTGGCTGGGTATCGGATCGACCCACTTAATGGCGCACCAGCCTGGATAGTTCCGACCCGCCAGGACAGGCCCAACCTTCCCGTCGAGACATGTCCGTTCTGTGTTGGCGGCCTCGAAGCTCCCGAGAATTACGAGGTCCAAGCCTTTCCAAATCGATGGCCACCGTTTAACAACGATCGCGCAGAAATCGTTCTGTACACCTCCGACCACAACGCATCATTCGCTGATCTCACTCCCGATCACGCTCGCCGCGTCGTTGATCTGTGGGCGGAACGTTCTGCAGTACTCGGAGCGCGCGACGACATTGATTATGTGCTGATCTTCGAAAACCGAGGTCCCGAAGTGGGCGCGACCATTGCGCACCCACATGGACAGATCTATGCGTTCGACATCGTGCCGCCGGTTGTCATCACCGAATATGCCAACGTGACAGAAAGTGCTTTCGAAGTTCCGTCGAACGAACTACTGGTTGCGACGCATGGCGAATGGTCAGCATGGGTTCCAAGCGCCGCCTCGTGGCCCTACGAACTCTTACTTGCCCCCTCAGTTGAGGTCGCCGATCTTCCGTCACTTAGCGGGACTCAACGCAGCCAACTCGCCGCCCTCCTCATCGATGTCATCGAACGACTCGACGCGCTCTTCGACGCGCCGATGCCATTCATGATGTGGTTCCACCAACGACCGTTCGACAACATCGAGCGCACATCACTTCGCGTGCACGCTCACATCGCACCGATTCTCCGGTCGGCCGGAACACAACGATTCGTTGCCGCTGGAGAACTCGGTAGTGGCGTGTGGTTCAACCCCGTTGATCCGGCAACAGCAGCCGAGCACCTCCGCACAGCCAAATGACCGATCAGCATTTCACCGTTCATGCCCCAGGACGGGTGAATTTGATCGGCGATCACACTGACTATGCCGGAGGTTTGGCACTTCCTTGCGCCATTGACCTCGGCGTCACAATTCACGCCGAACGCGGCGGAACCGACCTCCTGCTCACCTCTGATGCGTTCGGCGGAAGCGTTGCAATCGATCTCACCGAGATTCCCGAAATTCAAACCCTTGAACCTTTCTGGGGTCGCTACGTCGCCGCGGTCGCACAAGAGTGCGCGGTGACCGAAGGATTTCGCGGATCGGTGAAGTCCACGCTTCCATCGGGTGCTGGTCTGTCCTCGAGCGCTGCTTTTGAAATCGCATTGGCACTCGCCATGGAATTCAACGGTTCACAAATGGAACTGGCTTCCTTAGGTCAGCGCTCCGAACATCGTGCAGTTGGTGTTCCCTGCGGACTACTCGATCAATTGAGCATCGTTTTCGGGAAGCGAGATCATGCGATGGTCATCGACTTTTCCGACAACGCTATCGATCACGTTGCATTCCCTGAAGACCTTGACATTGTGATTATGCACTCAGGCCAGGTCCGTGAGCTGGTTGATTCGGAGTATGCGGAACGTCGATCGATGTGTGAGAAAGCCGCTCAACGCATCGGTCCGCTCGCGAATGCGTCACTCTCAGAAATCGCGACGCTCAACGGTGACCTCGAGCGACGTGCGCGCCATGTGGTCAGCGAATGCGAGCGCGTTCGCCACGCAGCAATCGCCCTTCGCGAAAATGACCCGGCAACATTCGGCCAATTAATGCTGCAAAGCCATGCTTCGTTGCGCGATGACTTCGACGTATCGACATCGGTGCTCGACGAATTGGTCGACCGACTTACTGAAACCCCTAGGGTCTACGGCGCTCGCCTAACTGGAGCAGGGTTCGGTGGATGTGTCGTGGCTCTTTGCGAACGTAACGCCATCGAAGACCCAAACGCGATGACAGGAAGAGGCTGGCGCGTTCGTCCGTCCGACGGCGCTCGTGTCATCACCGAGTAACTACATACGACCGAGAAGTTCCTGCTTCTTTGATTGAAACTCGTTTTCGGTCAGCACACCTTGGTCGCGCAAGGAACTCAGTTTGGCGATTTGATCAGGAATTGAGTCGGCATCGCTATGACCCTGCGCACGATTGATACCACCAGAGATCCGATCGGCGGCTTTGATCTGGTTGGCTTCCATCTGCTGGTAGATCTCGTTTTGCACACCACTCGGATTGTGAATGTCGTTAAAGCGTTGCGCCCCATCCTTCGATGCCGATTCGATATCAAGATCGCCGAGTCCGAGCATGCGTTCGAAAATTCGTTGATGGAAGAAAATCGTGTTGATTCGCTCGAGCGGAATTTCGATTCCATGCTTCGCAATGATTCCGGTCCGGAAAATCACGCGATCTGAGGTGAGCACGAAATGCGTACTCACCCATCGGATGTAGCGCTGCATGAACCACACGAGCGCGGCGAAGACGAACAGGGAGACCGGGATTTTTGCCCACGACAGCCAACTCACGCTGAGGGCGGCGATGGCGAGAAGGACGGCCAAGGCCAACATCAGGGCCGACTTGGCGAAGAACCACCAATGCGGGTGGAGGTCGAGGATGAGGTCCTCTGTGGCGTGGAGTTCATCCTCGGGATACGGCATTCCAAACCGTACCCGCCGACACTGTCGCTGGCGGTGAGTACCGTCTCGGTCGTGGAACCCGACGCCCTCCTCGACGGCCTGAATAGCGCGCAACATCTCGCTGTCACGTCCACGACCTCGCCCCTCTGCATCTTGGCCGGCGCCGGATCAGGAAAAACTCGGGTCCTCACCCGTCGCATCGCCTATCGGGCCGCCACCGGCGATCTCGATCCACGCCATGTGCTCGCCCTCACATTCACCCGTAAAGCCGCCGGTGAGCTCACCGCGCGGCTCCGTTCACTTGGCCTTCGCGAACAGGTAGCAGCTGGCACCTTCCATTCGATCGCGTATGCGCAGTTGCGCACGCGTTGGGCCGAACGTTCCATCACTCCCCCTCAACTCATGACCAGAAAAGCCGGCTTTGTTATTGGCCTGCTCACCGGTACCGAGAAGTCCACTCCCGGCATCGACTTCGTTTCAGAAATCGAATGGGCCAAGGCCCGGATGGTCGAGCCCGAGGACTATCCCGCGGCAGCAAAGACTGCGGGTCGTAAACCCCCAATCTCCTACGAGGCCACCGCAGCGGTCTACGCCCGTTACGAAGACCAACGCCGCCAGAAGCGTCTCATCGACTTCGACGACATGTTGCGCGTATGCCACCGCGACCTTTTGTCCGACGACGGATTCGCCGCTTCACAACGCTGGCGCTTCGCCCACCTCTTTGTCGACGAATTCCAGGACGTCAACCCGCTGCAACACGCACTCCTCGAAGCATGGCGAGGCGATCGTCCCGACCTTTGCATTGTCGGCGACCCAAATCAGGCGATTTACTCATGGAACGGCGCCGATCCCGAATTGCTCCATGCCTTCCCGGAACGATTCCCGAGCGGCGAAACCATCCGGCTTCTCGACAATTACCGATCAAGCCCTCAAATCCTTGCCGCCGCGAATGCACTGCTCGTCGGCGATGGTGGTGTCGATCACGACGGCACCCAATCGGCCACACGTCCCGATGGTGCAATTCCTTCCATTCGAGAATTACCCGATGACCGCGCTGAAGCCGCCGCCATCGCCCGCGCTGCACGCGACCATCACGGCCCCGGGGCGCGTTGGTCGAATCAAGCCGTCCTTGTTCGCACCAATGCCCAACTACCCATCCTTGAAGAAGCGATGAAATCTGCCGGCATTCCCTTTCGCGTTCGCGGTGCCACTCCGCTTCTTGATCAACCCGAAATCAAAGTCGCACTTAGCGAACTCCGGCGCACGATTCGTCCATTTACCGACGCAATCCACGACCTTGCACTTTCGGTAGATATCGAAGACGAATCAGAAAGCGACCGCGCTGCTGAACGCCGTGCCAACCTCGATGCGCTCGTGCAAATGGCGCGTGATTACATCGCCATCGAAACACCCCCAACCGCCAATGGTTTCTTTCTCTGGCTCACCGCAACAACGCGAGCCGATCAACCCGACCCCAACGGCGATGCCATCGAACTCCTTACCTTTCACGCGGCCAAGGGCCTGGAATGGCCCATCGTGCATCTGGCTGGTCTCGAGCAGGGCTACGTCCCTATCGGACACGCCAAAACGCCGGGCGCATGGGCCGAAGAACGCCGTTTGTTTTATGTCGCAGCCACGCGCGCTGAACGCGAGTTGTTGTGCACATGGGCAAAATCGCGCACCTTCGGCGAACGTTCTGTCCCACGCGAACGTTCCGAATTTCTCGATACGTACGCCACGGCGTGCGAAGCACTCGAAGCAGGAATCGATCCAATCGCCGTCGGCAATGGCACGACAGCCCCGCGCCTCGCTCCAACTCCAGGCACCCGTTCATCGAAACCCAAAGAAAAGGCCTCGAAATCTTCGGGCGGTCGCAAGCGGCCGGGCTCTTACCCAGACTCGCTCGAGGCAACAGACCACGCACTGTTTGACGCATTACGCGCTTGGCGCTCTGAGCGAGCCAAGTCTGCCGACGTTCCCGCATTTGTCGTGTGCAACGACCACACATTGGCCGAAATTGCTCGACAGAAACCACAGACTCCAGTCGAACTGCTTCGCGTCAACGGCATGGGTGAAATAAAAGTCTCAAAGTTCGGCGGCGAACTGCTCACCATTATTTCGGGAACGCTCGGCTCCTAGCCAACAGTCGTTCAACCCTCGACGAAACCAAGCAGCTTTTTCGGGTCGACCGCTACGAACAAACCTTCCGCTTCTGCGCACAGCACATCGCCAGCATGCAGTGTGCCTTTGCAGAGGATCTTGCGCCCGCTCACCGACTCAAGGCGCGCCCGCAGATGAAGATCGGTGTTGAGCGGCGTTGGGCTCCGATAGTGGACCGTGAGTCGGCCGGTCATTCCGGCATGACCTGAGTAGGTCTGTGCCGCGCCCAGTACTTCGTCGAAGATGCCGGCGATGTAACCGCCGTGGAGACACCCCGGCGGACCTTCATACAGCGTGCTGAAATTCGCGATGGCATCGATCCCACCTTCCACAAACTCGACCACGAGCGGCAGCGCAACAGGATTCGCTCGACCAATGAATGGGCTTCGCTCCCGCAACCGATGGGCCTGATAGGCGGCGCTTGTCTTCTCACTCGACACCGGCGAGTCCTGACCACTTTGAGCAAGAACTTCGACAAGTCGATTGATCTCATTCGTGAGCTCAGCCAATTCATCGATCGATGCTGGAGTTGATTCCAATTCGCGAATCAGCCGCCGAACAGCAGTTGCGGTGTCTCGGGCCGCGTGTTGCGCTGGCGTCACGGCCCGCAGGTCTGACTCGAGCAGGATTGCATCTTCGAGATTGAGCACGTCCCGCAGAGCGCCCACCCCGAACACATTTGGGGTGTCGACGATTGGTTTGTCGTTCATCAATCGAACTGCGCGATCACGGGAGCATGGTCGCTAGGTTTTTCGCCCTTGCGGGCATCACGGTCGACTCGAGCCTCGGTGGAACGGGCCGCAAGCGAGGCCGTCGCCATGATGAGGTCGATTCGAAGTCCGCGTCCTTGATGGAAGTCTCCCCCGCGATAATCCCAGAAGGAATAGAGCCCGCCTTCCTCGTGATGACGTCGGTAAACATCTTCAAGGCCCCAGGCTTCGAGCTCCCTGAGCGCCTTGCGTTCGGGCTCGCTCACATGGGTATTGCCGACCCAAGCTTCCGGGCTCCAGAGATCGCGGTCGTCGGGGCAGATATTGAAGTCCCCACAAACGGCGACCTCGGTCGATGCGCTCTCCCGCCGCTCGAGCCTGGCCCGAAGACGATCGAGCCATCCGAGTTTGTAGGTGTAGTGCGGGTCGTCGAGAGCTCGGCCATTCGGCACATAGACACTGGCCACCCTGATTCCGCCGCAGGTTGCCCAGAGGATCCGAGCATCGCCATCTTCAGGGCCGTCATCGTCCCAACCGGCCACGACGTCCTCAAGACCCACTTTCGACAAGATGGCCACGCCATTCCATTGGCCTTGGCCATGGTGGGCGGTTTCATAACCCATTGCACTGAAGACCTCGGCCGGAAAGGCCTGATCTTTCATCTTTGTCTCTTGGAGACAGATGACCTCGGGGCCATTCTCGACCAGCCATTGCTCGACCCGAGGAAGCCGGGCCTTGAGCGAATTCACATTCCACGTCACGAGTCGAAGCACAGTTGACGAATCTATCGGCCGCTACCCCCACCAACTGACACAGGCATCCAGCACCACCATTAGAGTCGACCGACGTGGCTGATGACTCTGCTTCCCCCATCGCAGGACCAAACGCGTGGCTCGTCGACGAAATGTTCGAACAGTTCCGCTCCGACCCTTCGTCAGTGAGCGAAAGCTGGCGAGAATTCTTCGGCGATTATTCCCCCGGAGCGTCAACAACGGCGGCGGCTCCACCCGTCGCGAGTGCTCCCGCACCGACACAGGCAGCACCGACTGCCGCTCCGGCGCCGACCGCACCGGTATCTCAAACTCCGCCAGCAACGAACGGCGCTCCGATCGGCACTCCGCTTCGCGGCGCTGCAGCGCGAATTGTTTCCAACATGGAAGCCAGTCTCCACGTTCCAACCGCAACATCGTTCCGCGAGATCCCCACGAAGTTGCTTGAGGTCAATCGAAAGTCAATCAACGGCTACCTCTCGCGCAGCCGAAGCGGAAAAGTTTCGTTCACCCACATCATCGGTTACGCAATCGTTCGCGCAATCGTCGACGGAATGCCGATTATGAACTCCGCGTTCACCACCGACGGTGAAGGTAAGCCCTACGTCGTTCGAAACGAAAACGTCGGACTGGGTCTCGCCGTTGATGTCGAAAAAAATGATGGAAGTCGTTCACTACTCGTTCCGTGTATCAAGAACGCTGAAACTCTCAACTTCGCTCAGTTCTACGACTCCTACGAAGAACTTGTGCGAAAGGTTCGTTCAAATAAGTTGTCTCCGGACGACTTCGCTGGCGTCTCTATCACCCTGACTAACCCCGGCACTATCGGAACCCTTCAGTCAGTCCCGCGCCTCATGCCCGGCCAAGGCGTCATCGTTGGCGTCGGTTCACTCGACTACCCAATCGCGTTCCGCGGCGCCGATCCGGCCACTATCGCGTCGCTCGGCATGTCGAAGGTCATGACCCTGACTTCGACGTACGACCACCGCATCATTCAAGGTGCCGAATCAGGACTTTTCCTCAAGCGCATCCAAGAACTCCTCATGGGTGAGCACAAGTTTTACGAGGACATCTTTGAAGCCCTTGGTCTCCCCTACGAGCCGGTCGAATGGGCTCACGACATCAACCCCAACGATCACCAAGAGTTGATGCTCGAAAAGAACCTCCAAGTTCGAGCCCTCATCAACATGTTCCGCGTTCGCGGTCACCTCGATACCGATCTCGATCCACTTGACCTCACTGAACATCACCTGCACCCCGAACTCGACCCTGCTGCCTACGGACTGACGATCTGGGACTTCGATCGCGAATTCCTCACCGGCGGACTTGCTGGCCGTGACCGCATGACCCTTGCCTCGATCCTCGACGTGCTTCGCTCGGCCTATTGCCGCACGATCGGCATCGAATACATGCACATCCAGGATCCCGTCCAGAAAGTCTGGATCCAACAACAAGTCGAAGGCGTGAAATTCGAACTTTCGATCGAAGAAAAACAACACATCCTCGAACGTCTCAACGCTGCTGAAGCGCTCGAACGATTCCTGGGCACGAAGTACCTCGGACAGAAGCGATTCGGCATCGAAGGCGCCGAGTCAGCCATCCCACTTCTCGACTCGCTGTTGTCATCGGCCGCGGACACGTCGATGCAGTCGTCTGTCCTAGGCATGGCTCACCGCGGTCGACTCAACGTTCTCGTCAACATCGTCGGCAAGAAATACGAGCAACTCTTTACGGAGTTCGAAGGCAATACCGATCCCGAATCAATCCAAGGCTCCGGCGACGTGAAATATCACCTTGGTCAAACCGGCGTCTTCACCAGCCCTGCCGGCAACACCATCGCTGTCGAACTTGCCGCCAATCCTTCGCACCTCGAAGCAGTTGACCCGGTCGTGGTGGGTATGGCCCGCGCAAAGATGGATCAGATCGAACCTCCGGGCGATTATCCGGTGCTTCCGATCCTCGTTCATGGCGACGCAGCATTTGCTGGTCAGGGCATCGTGGCCGAAACGCTCAATCTCTCCGAGATCACCGGTTACCGAGTCGGTGGAACGATCCACGTCATCATCAACAACCAAGTTGGGTTCACCACCGCTCCCACGGAGGCACGTTCATCGGTGTACTCCACCGACGTCGCAAAGATGGTCCAAGCGCCGATCTTCCATGTCAATGGCGATGACCCAGAAGCGGTCGTGCGAGTCGCTCGTCTTGCATTTGAATATCGCCGCACATTCAACCGTGATGTCGTGATCGACATGGTTTGTTACCGCCGCCACGGACACAACGAAGGCGACGACCCGAGCTACACCCAGCCGCTTATGTACAAGCGCATCGAGGAAACTCGCTCGGTTCGAAAGATCTACACCGAGGCTCTCATGCGCCGCGGCGATATCTCTCTCGAAGAAGCCGAGGCATCTCTCAACGATTTCCAAGTTCGTCTTCAGATCGCACTCGACGAGACTCGATCACACGACGCACCACCTCCGCTCGAACACGCACCCGAGCGCGTCTTCAGCGGAGTTCTTCCTCACGTCGACACGGGCGTGACCAAAGAAGAACTCGAGGCCGTCTTTGCTGACCTCGAACACGTCCCCGAAGGATTCACGGTTCATCCCAAGTTGGCAAAGCAGTTCGAGGGCCGGCACAAGATGTTCCTCGAAGACGGCGAGGTCGATTGGGCACTTGGCGAAGCCTTCGCATACGGAACACTTCTCCACGAAGGCACGTCAGTTCGTGTGTCCGGCGAAGATTCTCGTCGAGGCACGTTCTCCCATCGCCACGCCGCACTTATCGATTACGACAATGGTTCGGTGTACATCCCGCTGGCCGACACTGTGCGCAACGATGCTCGGTTCTGGATCTACGACTCGCTTCTTTCTGAGTTCGCTGTGCTTGGTTTCGAGTACGGCTACTCCGTTGTCAACAAAGACGCCCTAGTCGTATGGGAAGCCCAGTTCGGCGACTTCATGAACGGTGCGCAGGTCATCATCGACAACTTCCTGGTTGCCGCAGAAGACAAATGGCGCCAGACCTCGGGCCTCGTCATGCTCCTGCCCCACGGTTACGAGGGACAAGGTCCTGAGCATTCCTCCGCCCGCATTGAGCGATTCCTTACCCTTGCCGCCGGCGACAACATCCAGGTTTGCAACGCCACGACTGCAGCCCAGTTCTTCCATCTCTTGCGCCGCCAGGTTCGGCGAGATCTCCGTAAGCCGCTTGTGGTGTTCACGCCGAAGTCTCTGTTGCGAGCAAAGACCACACGCTCACCGGTGAGCGAGCTGATTCACGGGTCGTTTGAAGAAGTCCTTGACGATAACGGCGTCGCCGATCCTGCATCGGTGCGGCGGATTGTGTTCGCTTCCGGCAAAATCGGCGTTGAAGCACAAGCTGCTCGAGACGAAATGGGCGCACCTGTTGCCATCGCTCGAGTGGAACAGCTCTACCCATGGCCGTACGCCGACATCGCTCGCATTGTTGAGAAGTACGCCAATGCCGACGAGATCGTTTGGCTTCAAGAAGAGCCCGAGAACATGGGTGCGTGGAACCACATCAAGGGTCGGTTGTACGAGGCCCACGACGACACCCACATCATCCGCCGAGTAAGTCGCCAAGAATCAGCCAGCCCTGCCACTGGTTCTTCAGCAATTCACCATGCCGAGGTCCACGACCTCATGGAATCAGCCCTCGGCGGCATCTGAGCAAGCGGGCATCGCTCGCCAGTTTCAGCTTTCTCGAGTCGTCAGCAGATCCTGCGCTACGGCTTCCCACAGTTCGGTGGAAAGCCCCAGGGAGCGCGTATCAATTCGCTCGTCGTCTCCATGGAACATCTTTCCGAAGTCCTCAAAGGTCAGGTTCTCGCTGAAAAGCCCAAAGCCGTAGGCGACGCGATCCTCACGGCGGAAAAATCGCGCATCGGTGGCGCCGACGGTGAGGAACGGAACTGTTTCAGATCCTGGGTACCACTGTTGGGTAACCCGAGACAGCGAATCCCACAGCGGAGTATCCGTCGGCGACGAACTCGACGGGTCGTAACTGATCTGTTCGATGGTCACTGCATCGGCAAGATCTCCGAGCGCCAGACGCAGTTCGGCCAAGACCATGTCCGCATCGTGGCCAGGGAGAGTTCGAATATCTACCTCGAGTTCGACCGAATCCGGGATGACATTGATCTTGGAGCCGCCGTGGATCACCGTGGGGGCAAAGGTCGTATGGGTACATGCATGGAACTGACGAGCCATGCCGAGCGGTAGATGTTCAAGGACGTCATCGAGACCATCGGCAGAAAGCAACGGACCAGCGATCTCTTCGGGGTAGCCCATCGATTCGATGAAGCGACGCCAGGTGTCATGGATATGAGCTTCGGACTGGAACTCGCCCACACGACGTACGACCTCAGCCGCCGTCACGAGGGCGTTGTCGGTCTTATAGGGCTGGGACCCATGCCCAGCAGTGCCCCCCACCTTGATCCGAACCCCAAAAAGCCCCTTTTCTCCGACTATGACAGGGAGCTTCAAGCCATTCGGACTGGGCAACGGAATACCGCCCGATTCGGTGATGACGTAATCGGCCATGACGGCTTCTCGCTCATGGGCCATCAAATACTCAGCACCGTAAGAACCATTCGCTTCCTCGTCGGCAACAGCGAGATACACAAGCGTGCCGCGTGGCGTGAATCCAGACCTTGCCAGTCGCTTAAATGCCACGGCCATCGACGTTGTGATGTTGAGCATGTCGACTGCACCTCGACCCCAAACCTCGCCGTCGACAAGTTCACCCCCGAATGGATCGCGCGACCAATGTTCTGGATTCACCGGAACAACATCGGTGTGACCCATCAGGAGAAGAGTCGGAGCGGTCGGATCTGAACCTTCGATTCGAGCAACAAGACTGCGTCGCCCAGGAGCCGCGTCGTAGGTTTCAAGCTCGAGCCCAGGACCCTCAAGAAAGTTTTCGAGCACGTCTGCGCTACGAATTTCGTCACCGGAATCGACTGCCCCATCGTTGACGCACGCATTCCGGATCAGCGTCTGCAGAAGTTCCGTGCACTCTTGTTCGGCATTTTGCGAATTTTCGCTCATGACGCGAACAGTACGTCGCAGTTGCTTCAAACATGCTGAACGCCGCGTTTTTCTGCTCACAAACGCTGAGAAACCACAAAAATTGACGCTTCCTTACATACTTCGGCCAAAACTTGGCAGCAACAGCGTAAAACCCAGAAATCCTAAGTGACATAAGGAGAAAATGCCTGTGGAAAACTTGAGATTCACGGGAAAACAGGCCCGCGAACAACAACGCGCGCACGCGCTGCGCAAAAACGCTGCGCAAAACAACTCCTGTAACCCAGTCAACATTCATCGAACAAAAAAATGCGCGTGCAACGAGAAAAACCGTGGATTCACCATTTGTGTGCGCAATGTGAGTACCGTTTTTTGTGCAACGTCGTCACGAACCACGTGCGGCCTGCACTTCAGTAGCGATTCATGCAGCTGTTGTTGGTACCACTACACAAAATCATGAAGACGCCAGGAGGCGAAGATGGCAGCAGTGAAGAAGCGGGCGGCCAAGAAGGCACCCGCAAAGAAGCGCACAGCGAAGAAGGCGGCTCCGGCCAAGAAGCGTGCGACCAAGAAGCGTGCAACCAAGCGCGTAGCAAAGAAGGCTCCGGCCAAGAAGCGTGCAACCAAGAAGCGCGTAGCGAAAAAGGCTCCGGCCAAGAAGCGTGCAACCAAGAAGCGCGTAGCGAAAAAGGCTCCGGCCAAGAAGCGTGCGACCAAGAAGCGCGTAGCGAAAAAGGCTCCGGCCAAGAAGCGTGCGACCAAGAAGCGCGTAGCGAAAAAGGCTCCGGCCAAGAAGCGTGCGACCAAGCGTCGTGCAACCCGCCGCTGATCTTCAGCCGCATAAGTAGTCCCTCAGTGCCCCGCTTCGGCGGGGCACTGTCGCGTCCAGTTCACACTTGAGGCGGCCTGATCACTACCCTTGCCCGCCATGAGTGCACAGTTCATATTCACCATGCACAAGGTGAGCCGGTTCTATCCGCCTGACCGAGAGGTCCTGAAAGACATCAGCCTCTCGTTCTACCCAGGGGCCAAGATCGGTGTCATCGGTTCGAATGGCTCTGGTAAGTCGTCGCTGCTCAAGGTCATGGCTGGCCTCGACGACGGCTTTACCGGCGAAGCCCGGCTGTCCCCCGGATTCACTGTTGGCCTGCTTGAGCAGGAACCACACCTCGACGAGACCAAAGACGTCATGGGCAATGTGATGGATGGGCTCGGGGAAACAGCAACGCTGCTCGAGCGGTACGACGCAGTGCTGGCGAAATGGGGCGACCCCGATGCCGACTTCGAGAAGGTGGGTGAGGAACAAGCCGACCTCGAAGCCAAGATCGAAGCATCAGGCGCATGGGACCTCAAGCGCACAATCGAAATCGCGATGGACGCGCTTCGACTTCCACCATCGGACGCGGGTGTTTCGACACTCTCGGGTGGCGAACGTCGCCGAGTTGCACTTTGTCGCCTCCTCCTCAACAAACCCGACCTGCTGCTCCTCGACGAACCCACCAACCATCTCGATGCCGAATCGGTCGCATGGCTTGAACGATTCCTTCGTGACTACCCGGGCACCGTCGTAGCGATTACCCATGATCGTTATTTCCTCGACAATGTCGCTCAATGGATCCTTGAACTCGACCATGGCCGCGGAATTCCGTTTGAAGGCAACTACTCAAGTTGGCTCGACCAGAAGCAAGACCGACTCCGCCAGGAAGAGAAACAGGAATCGTCTCGGGCTCGAACGCTGGCGCGCGAACTCGAATGGGTGCGCATGGCACCGAAAGCTCGACAGGCCAAAGGTAAGGCCCGATTGTCGGCCTATGAGCAGCTGCTGGCCGAATCACAAGAAGCCCAAGGACGCGGAGACGGCCTCGAGATCTTCATCCCCTCCGGCGATCGACTTGGCGATGTCGTCATCGAAGCCGAAAGCGTCACGAAGGGTTTCGGCGATCGGCTTTTGGTGGAAGAACTTTCCTTCTCACTCCCTCGCGCTGGCATTGTGGGCGTCATCGGACCAAACGGTGCCGGTAAGACCACGCTGTTTCGGATGTTCACCGGCGATGAGACACCCGACAGCGGTTCACTCACGGTTGGCCCCACCGTGAATCTCGCTTATGTCGATCAGAGTCGCGACGTTCTCGACTCCGAGAAAACTGTCTACGAAGAAATCACCGATGGCAACGAGGTCATCAAGCTCGGCAATCGGGAGATGAACGGTCGGGCTTACGTTGCCTCGTTCAACTTCAAGGGATCTGACCAGCAGAAAAAGGTCGGCATCCTTTCCGGTGGCGAGCGAAACCGCGTTCATCTCGCAAAGGTGTTGGCTCGCGGCGGCAATGTGTTGCTCCTCGACGAACCCACCAACGACCTCGACGTCGACACATTGCGCGCGCTCGAAGATGGCCTCGAAGCCTTCGCTGGCTGCGCCGTCGTCATCAGTCATGATCGTTGGTTCCTCGATCGAGTCGCTACCCATGTGCTTGCCTTCGAAGGCGACTCACAGGTGCGCTGGTTCGAAGGCAACTTCACCGAATACGAAGCCTTCCGCAAGAAAGAACTCGGCGCTGACGCCGATCAACCCCATCGCATCAAGTACAAGCCATTGGTGCGATGAGCATGGAACTGGTCACTTCCGACTCCACGAGTTCTGCCTCACCGATCGGACCGCGCGTGATCCGGCGCATTGTGATCATCGTTTTCGTGCTCGGAATCGGCGGAATGATCGCTGGGTCCATCCTCGACAACAACGGTTTCGCCATCACCTTTGGCCTCATCACCGCTGTCGCAGCCCTCGCACTGGTCCTCGTCACGCAGGTCTCGCCTCCAGGAGCATTAGCCAAACCTGGCGAACCCGTCCCACTGGTGGTCGATGAACAAATTGCTGCCGATCTTGAATCGCGCATTAACGCCCTCGTCTCTGACGGCGCCGATGAGACCCAGGTTCGAAAACTTGTCGGTCGCGCCATTGAACTCGGCCGCCAGCAATAATCGGTGAGGCAGCTTCACTATCCACCTCGAATCGGAGCACGACGATGACCGCACTTAATGACCACGCGGTCGCCGAACAACTTGCTGTCGATGCGGGAAAGTTGTTGGTCTCACTTCGGGCCGATCTCACTCTCAAAGGTGCCGATCAGCGGACCATCAAGAACGCCGGTGACCGTGAGTCTCACGTGTGGCTCATGGAGCAACTCGCCGCGTTGCGACCCGAAGACCCGGTGTTGTCGGAAGAAGGTCGTGACAACAGCCATCGACTGTCATCGTCACGAGCCTGGATCATCGATCCGCTTGACGGCACCCGCGAATACGGCGAAGGCCGCGAGGACTGGGCCGTGCATATTGCGCTCGCCATCGACGGCGAACCCACAATCGGTGCAGTGTCGCTTCCTTCGCTTGATCGCGTTCTTTCAACTGCGAATCCGCCGGTTGTTCCTGAGCGTCCCGCCGATCGCCCGCCACGCCTTGTTGTAAGCCGGTCGCGCGCTCCCTATGTTGCACATGCGGTGGCCGAAGAACTCAACGCCGAGTTTCTGCAGATGGGCTCGGCCGGCGCAAAGGCAATGGCCATCGTGCTCGGCATCGCCGACATTTACGTTCACGCCGGCGGGCAATACGAATGGGACAATTGCGCTCCGGCCGCTGTCGCTCTTGCCGCAGGCCTGCACGCATCACGCATCGATGGATCGCCAATGCGTTACAACAACGCCGATCCGTATCTTCCCGACCTCTTGATCTGTCGGAAAGAATTCGCCGAACCGGTTCTTGAGATCATTTCCGGTTTGTTCTAAGCCGCGACCGGGGATTCACCGACACCCAGCCATACACTCCCTGACGATGTCGACTCCCCCCGTCGCCCCTGATTCCTCCACTACCGGTGCTGCGGTCGGCCCCGCCGATCTGGCTCTCGGTTCGTTCTCTAACGAACCACCATGGATCGTCGTGCCGGCAGCGATGCCGTGGCGCGAAGTCGTAGATGCCATCCGCTGGAAGACCCAACATGACCTTCCCGAACTGACATCGGCACGCCGACTCCCCGATGTGAAACGGGCCGTCACGGTTGTCGCCGATTTCGGCGCAGCAATCGGCCTGTGGTGGGTAACGGGGCGGCGCAAGGGCAAGGCCGGTGATCACGCTGCGAGCCGTGTCGACCTCTCCCGCCGTCTTCGACTCTCCATCGAACGCCTCGGCCCCACCTACATCAAACTCGCACAGATCATTTCTTCGGGCGAAGGACTGTTCCCCGAGGAACTCGTTTCCGAATTTAAAAAGTGTCGTGACCAGGTCCCCGCTCAATCGTTTGAAGTAGTCCGCGCCACCGTCGAAGAGGATTTCGGCGCACCCCTTGAAGATATTTTCGAGTCCTTCGATGAAACGCCACTGGCGGCCGCATCAATCGCGCAAGTGCATGGCGCTGTGCTTCGTAGTGGCGAATCCGTTGTCGTCAAAGTGCAACGAACAACAGTCGCAACATTGGTCAACAAAGACATCCGCGTCATGGCTTGGCTTGCCCCGTTCCTGGTGGGCCGCCTCCCATTCGCATCACTCGCCAATCCACCAGCCCTCGTTGAGTTATTTGCTGAGACGATCAGCGAAGAACTCGATTTCCGTCTCGAAGCGCAGAACATGCTCGACGTTGCCGCATCGTTTGTTGCCCTCAAACAGAACGGCTACGTCATTCCTCGACCCCACCCCACGCTTGTCACTCGCCGCGTGCTCGTCATGGAACGTCTTTCCGGCTTCAACTTCGATGATGTTGAGTCGATGCGTGATGCGGGTGTCGATACTCACGAAGTCGTACGCACCGGGATGATCGGATTCATGGAAGGCGCAATCATCGAGGGAATCTTCCACGGTGACCTTCACGGTGGAAACCTCTTTGTGCTTCCTGATGGAAAAGTCGCGCTCCTCGACTTCGGCATTACGGGCCGCATGGATGAGCGTCAACGTCGCGCTTTCTTGCGACTGATGCTCGGTGCCACTGTCAACGACGTCCACATGCAGATCTCGGCGCTATGCGATCTCGGAGCACTTCCATCTGACACCGACATTGATGCGGTTATCAAAGACCTCGGACTTGACGGTCCTGGCATCGACCCCACCTCTGCTGATCCCGACGAAATGATCAAAGAAGTACAGAAGATCGTGAAGATGCTTCTGGGTTACGGCGCACGCATGCCCAAAGAACTCATGCTCTATGTGAAAAATCTCATGTTCCTCGACGGCGCCATTTCGCGGCTCGCACCCGATCTCGACATTTTCGCCGAGATCACGCAAATCTCGATGTACTTCGTACAAACTCACGGCGAAAAACTTTTTGCCGAAGTTGGCTTCGACCCTTCCGCCTTTGAAATCGATCTCACCGGCGTGAAAGACAGCATCGGGCTCGACCGATCAGTTGATCGCTTCACCTACCGCGATCTTCAGGAACGCCGCGAACTCATCAAGTCGCGATTCGAAAAGCGCGGAGTCAACTAGCTCGGTGCGCCTACGATGACGATCTCATGCGTCTTGTCATCGCCACCTGTTCTGTCGACTACGCCGGTCGGTTGTCGGCTCATCTGCCACTGGCGACTCGACTCATCATGGTGAAGGCCGATGGTTGCGTGGCCATCCATTCCGATGGCGGAGCGTACAAACCGCTCAACTGGATGAACGCGCCGAATCGTATTTCCGAAGAAGATGGCCGTTGGCTCATCACCAACCCCAAGGGTGAAGTCCTCACCATCACCCTCGTTGAGGTGCATCACGATTCCGCCCATGAGCTCGGCGAGGATCCAGGCCTGCAAAAGGACGGCGTCGAAGCGCATCTGCAGGAGCTGCTCGCGGCCAACCCGACGGCCATTGCCGACGACTTACGCCTCATCAAGCGCGAGTACTTCACCGACATCGGCCCCGTAGATTTGTTGTGCCGCGATGCCGACGGTCGCACCGTCGCTATCGAGATCAAGCGAAGAGGCGAAATCGATGGCGTGGAACAACTCGCGCGCTATCTCGAACGCATGGATCTCGATCCCGATGTGAAACCTGTGCGCGGCATCTTTGTGGCCCAAAGCATCAAACCGCAGGCACGGGTTCTCGCTGAATCACGTGGCATTGAATGCGTTGAAGTCGATTACGACCAACTGCGCGGCATTGAATCTGACGAGTTGCGCCTGTTTTAAAGCTGGTACGTCAGGCGTCGAAGGTGTGGCGGCCACCAACCAGCACGACGCGACCGTCTTCGCCGCGTGTTTGGAAGATGCACTCGCCGGCGCCTTCGTTCCACATCTCGATGGTGAGTTCTTCGCCCGGAAATACCGGTGATGCGAAGCGACCTTCCATTGAACGGAACTTGGCCGGGTCGGACCCGCACATTGTGTGCAGCAGCGCACGGCCGGTGAAGCCGTAGGTGCACAGCCCATGCAGAATAGGTCGGTCGAACCCGGCAAGGGTTGCGAACCACGGATCGGAATGCAACGGATTGCGATCGCCCGAAAGTCGGTACGTCAACGCTTGATCGGGACGCACTCGATAGGACACTGAATGGTCGGCAGCGCTATCAGGAGCTGCGTTCCGGTCGCCAGAAGGGCCGCGGTCGCCGCCCCATCCGCCCTCGCCACGAATAAAAATTGCCGAACCAACGCTAAGAAGCAGTTCGCCAGTTGCATTGTCGACACATTCGCCTTCGACGACAACCACGGCGCCTGAACCCTTGTCGTAAATGCCGACGATCTTGCCGGTTGCAGTGAGTGAACCTTCCACGGGAATCTCGCGGTGTTGCACGAACGACTGCTCACCATGAACGAGCATCGCAAAGTCGAATGAACCGATCGCGCTGATCGCACCGCTTGCTCCCGCGCCAATGACGGCCGCCATTGTGGGCAGCACGCGCTGCGGAACCTCGTGGCTGTTCTCGGTTGTGAACGCGAGTTCATCAATGCCTGCACCCACGCCAACGGCGTAGAGCAGCGCGTCCTTTGAGGTCCAGGAGTGAACAATTGGCGTGCCAGTTGCGCCAACGACATCGTGATTGATGGGCATGAAGTGTCCTACTTCCGATCGAGACCGAGCATGTCGGCGTTGGGACGAGCCTTGCCCATGAGTTCTTCAACAAGCGGGCCAACGGCGGAAGGATCAAGAACGTTGGTGACCTTTGGTCCTTGGTGCCAACTTTCGCTGATGGCAAGAAGTTCTCCGCGAACATCGAACACTCGACCAGTGACCTCGGAGGATTCCTCGCTCGCCAACCAAACCGCTATCGGTGAAATCCACTTGGTCGACATTGCTTCCTTCACTTCTTCAGGAGCATCGCCAAGACCGAGGTCAGCAGTAAGCCGTGTAAACGCAGCAGGGGCAATCGCATTCACGGTGACGCCGTAGCGACCGAGTTCGTCGGCGGCGATGATCGTGAACGATGCAATACCGCCCTTAGCGGCGCCGTAGTTGGTCTGGCCGATGTTGCCGTAAATGCCTGAGGGCGATGTCGTATTGATGATGCGGGCGCTGTTCGTTTCGCCTGCCTTCGAACGATCGCGCCAATAGGCCGCGGCAAAATGCGAGGGACCAGCGGTGCCCTTGAGATGCACTTTGATAACGGCGTCCCATTCGGCCTCGCTCATGTTGGTGAGCATCCGGTCGCGCAAAATGCCCGCGTTGTTGATGAGAACGTCGAGTCCGCCGAACGTCGTGATGGCCTGATTGATGAGTCGTTCTGCGCCAGCCCATTCGCTGATGTCGTCGGTATTGGCAACGGCTTGTCCACCGGCGGCAACAATTTCATCGACCACTTCTTGAGCTGGGCCTTTGTCGACACCAGTGCCGTCTCGGGAACCGCCGAGATCGTTCACCACGACCTTTGCGCCTTCGGCGGCAAGCATGAGTGCGTAATCACGGCCGATTCCTCGGCCAGCACCCGTGATGATGCATACCCGGCCTTCACACAGTCCTGCCATGCCGTCGTCTCCTTGGTTCACCAATCGATCTGAAGCGCCGATTGTGGCACGACCGGTTCAGGACCGCCGCAGACACTGGGCCGGCACGCCACCGACGGGCCCTAGAAGGGCTTCTAGGACCCTGAAGCGCACTGTCACACCTAATCAGTACGTTGAGCGGTTATGACCGCTCTTCTGCCTGTCCTGACCCTCCTCATCGGCCTCGCCATCGGCGCGTTGGTCGGCATCCGACTCGCGTCGCGTCGATCCGGGACCGAATCGCTCGATGTCGACCGCACCCGAGACATCGCCAACGCCACGTTGGCCACCACCATGCGCGAACTCATCGACGTCAACACGCGCCAACAGGCCGAAGCCAACGCCCGATCAGCGGCCGAAGCGGCGCAGCAGCAGAAGTCTGTGCACGACCTTGTGGCGCCTGTTGCCGAGCAACTCGCCCGACTCGACCAGAAACTCAACGACCTCGAAAACAAACGGGTCGAAGATTCGGGCCGCCTGAACTTCAGCATCGGTTCGTTAGCATCACTTGCGAGCTCTCTACAAAAAGAGACCGCTGAACTCGCGTCAGCCATGAAGAACACCAAGGTGCGCGGCAACTGGGGCGAACTCCAGCTCCAACGCGTCATCGAACTCGCGGGCATGACCGAACACGTGATGTACGAACAACAAGAACACATTGCCGGCGAAGGCGATTCGGCCCGACCCGACATGATCGTGCGTCTTCCCGATTCCAAGAAGATCGTCATCGATGCAAAAGCACCAATGTCTGCCTACCTGAATTCAATCAATGCCACTTCCGACATTGAGCGTGAACAACTACTCGCCAAGCACGCGGCCGACGTCATGGCGCATGTCAATGCACTCGCAAAGAAGAACTACGCGTCACGAGTCGACGGCTCACTTGATTTCATCGTGATGTTTGTACCCGGCGATACGTTCCTCACCGCCGCGTTCGATGCCAACCCCGAGTTCCTCGAACAAGCAATCGCCAAGAACGTGTTCCCTGCGTCGCCCGGAACATTGATCGCCCTTCTCCGTGCAATCGCGTACGGCTGGCGCCAAGAGCAACTGGCCGAGAATGCCGCGCAGGTCGTCGCCCTCGGCAAAGAGCTCTACGAACGCGTTGGCATCTTCACTGGTCATCTGCAAAAGGTCGGCAACAGCCTCACGAAGGCCACCGAGTCCTACAACTCGGCGGTGGCATCGCTTGAGACTCGCGTCATGCCCTCGGCCCGCCGGTTCGAAACGCTCGCTGTGGCCGCCGATCAGGCTTTGCCCGGTGTCAGCCCGATCGATGTCACCACCCGGCAGGTCTCACTTCCCGAGCTCGAAGCGGGCCCAACCGAACAAAATCCCTCCTGAACCCCTCTTGCCTACCGACCGGTCGGTAGACTGGCCGCATGTCTATCGAAGAACTCCAAATCGATACCCCCGACATCGATTCAGAAAACCCTCAAAAAGGGTCTGAGCGCTCAGAAAAGGGCTCCCTGAAGCCCGTTCTCGATGTCATCCCCGCCGAGGCCTACGACAACCCAACCTGGAAGGGTTTGGCCTACTTCGGCCGAGATCTGGTCATGTACGGCCTGATCATCGCCGGGCTCATCTTCCTTAATAATCCCTTCGCCGTCATCGCCCTGTGGGTGCTGTCGGCCATGGTCATCTCGGGCCTGTTCATCGTCGCCCACGATGCCGCCCATGGTGCTCTGTTCTCCTCCAAACGCCTCAATCGAGTCATCGGCACGATCGCCATGTTGCCGTCGTGGCACGTGTACGAGGGCTGGACCCTTGGCCACAATCGAATCCATCACGGCTACACCGTGCGCGAAGGATTCGACTTCGTGTGGCACCCCTACACCCCAGAGCAGTTCGCAGCCATGTCAACACTCGGTCGGCTTCGTCATCGTTTCGAGTGGTCATGGTTCGGTGCTGGCGCCTATTACTTGCGCGAGGTGTGGTGGCACAAGATGATCGTGGGCGCACCGCCGGCCCGATGGGCAAAAACCATTCGCCGTGACCGAATCATCGTTTGGTCCTTTGTCGCCGTGGCGTCGCTTGCACTCGGCGCTCTTGGCTGGGCGAGCTACGGGGGCGTTGTCGGCATCCTTTGGATGATCCTCAAGGTGTTGGTTATTCCTTTCCTTGGCTTCAATTTCGTCATTGCTTCATTTGTGCACCTCCATCACATCCAACCCAACATTCGTTGGTGGAAGCGTCGCGAGTGGACAAAGTGGCACGGTCAGATGGAAGGCACCACTGTGCTCCGGGCTCGTTTCGGACTCAACTTCTTCTTCCACTGGATCATGGTGCATGTCCCCCACCACGTCGACATGCGCATCCCGATGTACAACCTCGAACTTGCGACCGATGCAATGAAAGAAGCCTTCCCCGGCACCATCCATGACGAACCGCTTCGATTCATGGACTTCGTGCGCAATACCCGTGTGTGTCGTCTATATGACTTCGACGAGGGTCGCTGGTACACCTACCGCGAAGCCGCAAAACGCCCAGCCGCCGAGCAAGTTTCCGAACCAGTTGCTGCTTAAGGCTCGTTGCCCGCACTACGCGAGCACCTCAACCAGATGTCTACGAGTTAGTTCAACAATGCCGATGCATCAACGGTGACCGTTTCACCAGAAGCATCAATGACTTGGTATTCGAAACCCTCTTCGACAATCGCGTCGTCGGCACCAAAGGCAACAGGAATCTTGTTGCACGCGTTTCGCATCAGGTAACTAACAATCTCAACGAGTTCTTCGCTGTCATAGGACTGGGTGAGGCGGCCAAAGAGTTCTTGGTCGATCGCCGGTGGGCCAACGAACATCGCATTGACAAGGTCGAGAACAGCGAGAGTTCCCGCCGAAAGTTTGCTGATTGACGCGGGGTCTTCTGCATCGAGGAGCCTGGTATCGGCACCTGCATTGAGCGCGGCAACGCTGCGAACTGACTGACAACGACGACACTGATGGAGCCGCGCCCCACGCAGACGCATGAGTTCCTTCGTCACTGGGTCAACGACCTGCAGTCGGCCGGTAGCAGCAAGCACGTCCATGATTGCCGCCATCGGGTCAGCCGGAATCTCGCCGCTCGCTCCCCATGCCCAAGTATCGGTGGTCACGGTTTCGCCAAGAAGGGCGCTCAGAACGACTCCGGCGCGTTGCCCAACATCGAGCAGATACAACGCTTGAACAAATGGCCCGACTTCGGCGCCAAGCGCCCCGGCCGATGCGGCCAAGGGTCCTGGAAGTACGCCAGTGACGTCGACGACAAATTGTTCCGTCAGCGCCAATGCGGCTTTCTGTCGTTCATCGAAGGCATCAGAGGTAGGCCAAGAACTGAGTTCGGCTGCTTGTGCATCTGAAACTGGCCCCCACGACTTTGCGGTGAGTTCGGCTTCGTTGTTGAGCAACACGGCGACGCGCCGACGAGCAAGTTCAAGAAGTGTGTTGTCACAAGTTGCACGAACCGATTCGCAGGCAATAGCGAGCGCTGCGAGTACCTCTGGTGCGTCGACCTCGCGTGGATCCGACATCAGCGAACTCCTACAGGCGTGAAGGAAATAGGAAGGCTCTTGACGCCGTTGATGAAACTCGACCGCAACTGCACAGGCGGCCCGGCAAGTTCCAAGTGATGAAGCCGAGTGTAGAGCTCACGGAACATCAGCGCAATCTCTCGGCGCGCAAGATGTGCTCCCAAACAGAAATGCGGGCCAGGACCGCCAAAGCCAACGTGGGGATTTGGATCGCGAAGCACATTGAACGTGTCGGGATCGCTGAAAACCGCTTCATCGCGGTTGGCTGATCCGTAAAACATGATGACTTTGTCGCCCTGGTGGAATTCGTGGCCCGAAAGCACGTAGTCCCGGGTGAGCGTGCGCCGCATCCAGACAACTGGCGATGCATAACGCACAATTTCCTCGACTGTCGTTGACATGACGCCCTCGATGTCGGCGAGAAAGAGTGCGCGTTGATCGGGGTTCTGCGAAAGATGCGTGATGCCGTGGTTCAACGCCGTGCGGGTCGTTTCGTGGCCTGCGACAGAAAGCAAAATAAAGAACGAGGCGAGTTCGTCGCCGGAAAGTTGCTCGCCATCGACTTCGGTGTTCACAAGGGCCGACAACAAATCATCGGTAGGAGTCGCGCGACGCAGCACTGCCAATTCGTTCAACAGTCCCGCCAACATCGCGCCAGCTTCAAGGAACGCAGTGATCGGTTCAGTGCCTTCCGGGATGAAATCGGGATCACCGCCAGAGAGGATGATGTTCGACTGCGCCAACACCATGTCGTATTCGCTGTGCGGAATTCCCATCATGTCGAGAATGACCAAAAGCGGGAACGGCATCGAAACGTCGGTGACGAAGTCGATCTCCCCTTTGTCGACAATCCTGTCGACAACCTTTTTCGCGGTCTTTTCGACGTCGTCGAGAACAGCATTCAACATACGCGGGGTGAAGGTTCCTGAAACGATCTTTCGCAAACGAGCGTGACGCGGGTCATCCATCGAAATGAGCGATCCGTAGAACTCATTCATTTCTGCCGGCATGTCGAGAATCGAAACTGCGCCCTGGCCCGAGCAAAAGATTTCAGGATGACGACTGATCTCCAAGACGTCGTGCATTTTGGTGATGGCGTAATAACCGGGGCCTTCAGGGAATGGATCGATGATCGGTTCCGGGAAGTAGGCAATTGGGTTTTCGCGACGCAACGTGGCGAATGCGTCATTGCGCTCGTTCCAAGGCTTGGCCCAGAACTCAATATCGGAAAGATCGATGTTTTCAAGTTTCATAACGACTCCTAGACGAGAAGAAAGTATTCAGAGGGCACCGGAGTGATCCGTGGTTTCAATCAGTTCGAGACATTCACCATTCGGCCCGGGCCAGAACAGAACAAGCAATAGTGGGAATTCATCTCCAACCGACAGTTCTTCTGTCGGCAGGAACGGAATGGAACCGGCGGTTCGAATAACTGCTTCGTCGGCCGCGCAATCGGTCGTCGACCACGCCATCCGAAAAATTCCGAGTTCGTTGGCACCGCGCACTCGAGCCGCAGATTTCGGAGCAGGATCGTGCCACTGAACCAGCGCAACGGTGAAAACCGAGCCTTTGTCGGCGAGCAAAACAGCACGGACAGTTACGTCGGTGTCACGACCATAAAGATCTCCGGGCCACACCATTTCAGTGACATCCTGGAGTGGAGAGAGGCCCATGACCTCTTGGTAGTACTTGAGCGACTCGTCAATATCGGCACAGTTCACAACGACCTGAGCGATTGATGTTTTCTCACCTTGGAACAAACCAACGGGAATGCCATCGGGATCGAGCATCATCGCAACGATGGGTCGAGCATCTCCGCCATCAATCTCACGCGGACCCGCAATCAGCGTCCCGCCCGCAGCAACGGCGCACTTCACGGTCGCGTCGATGTCGGGAGTTGAAAGCATCAGTCGGTTGTAACCGGGCTCACCATCAAGACCAGGGGCAGTGCCAGTCGGAAGCGGCGTCTTCCATTCAAGGAGATCAAGCGA
>CAMCTW010000018.1 GCA_945878645.1 Bifidobacterium breve | reverse complement strand
AGCGTGGGAGCAAGATGTCGACGGTCAAGCAACTGGTTCCAGCCGATGCCATCAAGCACCAAGAGCACAACCTGATCGACATCGGCCGCGTCCTCGGGAATCCACGTGGGCCACGGAATCGATCCATCGAGCAACGCCGGAACGATGTTGGAAATGCAGGCCCCGTCATAGTCAGGCAAAACACGCCCATCGGGTGCAGCAGCAGTCATTGTCGATTGGGAATCCACGGTGGTCCTCCGCCGGTCACGGTAGTGCCAGGACTGCGTTGCCCCCGAGTCCGCTGCTTCCCCCTACGATGCCGGGCGTGAAGGTATCGACCCGAGGCGACTATGCAAGCAGGGCGCTGTTGTCGCTTGCGCTGCACTCGGACGAAGGCGGACCCACGTCGGTACGCGACATCGCCGAGCGCACTGGTCTCCCTCAGCCGTATCTCGAACAGATCCTGCTCGCTCTCAAGGGAGCAGGTCTCGTGCAGTCGAAGCGAGGAGTGGGCGGCGGCTACGTCCTCGCTCGCGCTCCAGAGTCAATTCGTCTGTCCGACATCGTGAGCGCCGTCGACGGACCCATCGTGGCCGGTGACTTCGGTCAGCCCCACACCGACGGAGCGTGCGACCACGAAGGACAGTGCGTCTTACTTGCCGTATGGGACGACGTTGGCGAACACATGCGTCGCTATCTCGAAGCGGCAACGTTGGCCGACATCGTTTCCATTGCGAAAGGCCAAGGGAAGTGGCCGACCGAAGTCGCAGCCACTCCATCGGTTACTCCTCCGTGGGCCTCGGGTTCCTGAGTCGCTCAAGCACCGCGGCTAAATCGGGTGGCAGCTCAGAGACGAACGTCAGTCGTGCATCGGGTCGGACCGGATGATCAAATTCGAGCGCAGCTGAGTGCAAGAAGATGCGCGGCGTCTCGATCGACGAACGAACCCCTCGATATCGGTCGTCACCAACGACAGAATGTTCAATGGCTGCCATGTGCACCCGGATCTGATGAGTTCGACCGGTTTCAAGTCGACATTCGACTAACGCGCAGGGAACCGGATCTTCAAACGTTTCAAGAACGGTGTAGCGCGTGCGGGCATCACGACCTTGAGCACTCACCACCATTTTTGTTGGTTCACGAGTTGAGCGGCCAATAGGTGCATCGATTAACCCGCTTCCCGCGTCGGGTATTCCCCAAACCAATGTGAGATAGGTGCGTTCCACTTCGTGCTCGGCCAACATTGCGCTCAACTCGGAATACGCCTCGGCGGAACGAGCCATGATCATGAGGCCCGATGTGTCCTTGTCGAGTCGATGTACGACCCCAGGACGTTCCGGTTCACCAATGGTGGCAATCTCCGGATACACGGCAAGCATTGCTTGCACGAGTGTGCCTGTTGCATTTCCTGCACCCGGATGGACAACCAGGCCGACAGGCTTATCGATCACGATGACGTCATCGTCGACATACACAATTGGCACGGTGATACCGGGCTCGGCGATAAGAGGCTCGGGACCGAAGTCTGGTTCCACATCGATAACAACAACGTCGCCTTCTGCCACTCGGCGCGAGCGCGTTGTGACCACCACGTCGTTGCACATCACGAGTCCCTCATCGAGCCAATCGGTGACTTTTGTGCGGCTCGCTCCACTGATCATCGCCACAACTCGATCGATACGTTCGCCAGCCAACGCTGAGGGGATGACCTCGGTATAGGCCATATCAGTTGCTCTCGATCTGCGTCGAAGACGCATTGTCGGACTGCGTCTCGGGCTGCATCTCGGCTTCAGAACGACCGTCCACGATTGTCGAATCATTTTCTCGAGGATCTCGCAACGTGGAGATCACAAGTAGTACCGCCCCGCACACCACGCCGATATCGGCGACATTGAAAACTGGCCACCACTGAAAGTCGATGAAATCGATAACGCCACCATGAAAGAACCCCGCGTCGCCGCGAAATGCTCGATCGAGGACATTGCCGAGTGCTCCACCAACGATCATGCCGAGAGCAACTGCGCCGAGTCGACTGCGGACAGAACTGCCTTTCCAGACAAGAACTCCAACAAACACGAGGGCAAGGAGTCCGATCCAGGCCCCAAATCCAGCACCGAGGCTGAACGATGCCCCATAATTTACAGCCAGCTGAAAGCGGAGTGTCCACAGAACATCGATCGTTTGATTACTGAGCGAGGACACCGCCCAGGACTTGGACAATTGGTCCGCGATCACCCAACCGACAGCGACCGCGCCGAACAAGACCCGATGGGTCGCTGCAGCGTTGGCAGGAGTGTTCGTGCTTGTCACGGCTTCCAACCTAGGGGCTGGTCTGCCCGATCCGTGGCGCTTCAGCGTCGGAAATTGCCGACCTTGTACTCAACACGTTCACGACACCACGGAATAGCGCGGAGCCGCTCCTTGGGAATCGCGAGTCCGGAGATCTCGCAGATCCCGTACGTGCCTTGGCCGATCTTGAGCATGGCCCGATCAATTTCGTCGACCTGATCGAGGAATTGAGCGGAAAGCGCTAGATCGCGTTCGCGTTCCACCGCAAGCGTGTCGCCCTCGCCCGACTCTTCGTCGAACTGAACATCGCCAGGCTCACGCAACTCCGCCAGTGAATTCGCTTCAGCGGTGAGGGTTTCGGCATCGTGCATCAGACGACGGCGCTCTTCAATCAAATGAGCTCGCTGGGCATCAAGGAACTTTGCGTCAAACGGGTACTTGATCTTCTTTGGTTCTTTGGGGATCGGCGGAAGACGATTCGGTCGCGGAGGCTGCACCGGAGGTGCCGGAGGCTTTTTAACTGCGGCCTTCTTGGCCGGAGCCTTCTTCACAACCTTCTTGGCCGGAGCCTTCACTGCCGCCTTCTTGGCCGGAGCCTTCTTCACAACCTTCTTGGCCGGAGCCTTCACTGCCGGCTTCTTGGCCGGAGCCTTCTTGGCCGGAGCCTTCTTGGCCGGAGCCTTCACTGCCGGCTTCTTGGCCGGAGCCTTCTTGGCCGGAGCCTTCTTCACAACCTTCTTCGCCGGAGCCTTCACTGCCGCCTTCTTGGCCGGAGCCTTCTTCGCTGCGGACTTCTTCGCCGTTACCTTTTTGACTGCCACGGATGATCTCCCTTGAGTGGCGGTGGATCGGCGGAGGGTAAGGGCGCCACCCTCCCACGTCAACCCGCACGCACGGAAGCCGTTCAGCAACGGCGTACGCTTGGCCCTCATGCCATTCGGTCCCGTCGACCCAGATCTCAACCTTCCCTCCCTCGAACAGCGTCGTCTGGAGCAGTGGAAGGCCGATGACACCATCGCTGCGACCCGCCGTTTGCGGGCCGGTGGAGAGCCCTGGATCTTCTATGAAGGCCCTCCAACGGCCAATGGCCGACCCGGTCTTCACCACGTGTGGGCGCGAGTCTTCAAAGACATTTACCCCCGCTTCCAGACCATGCGTGGCCGAGATGTTCCGCGAAAAGGCGGCTGGGACTGCCACGGCCTCCCCGTCGAACTCGAGGTCGAAAAAGAACTCGGCCTCTCCACCAAACAAGAAATTGAAGAATTCGGAATCGCCGAATTTAATCAACGCTGCCGCGAATCGGTCCAGCGTTACGTCACCGATTGGACCGCACTCACCGAGCGCTCCGGCGTTTGGATTGACACCGCCGATGCGTACTGGACCCTCGACAATTCCTATGTCGAGTCAGTGTGGTGGCTCATCCGCCAGTTGTGGGACAAAGAACTTCTCTACGAAGGCCACAAGGTCTCGCCCTACTGCGGGCGATGTGGCACCGCCTTGTCGAGTCATGAACTCGGCCAGCCCGATGTGTACCGGGACATCGTCGATCCATCGGTCTATGTGCGATTCCCCATTGTCGATCGTGATGTCGACCTCCTGGTCTGGACCACAACCCCATGGACACTCGTCTCCAATGTTGCCGCCGCTGTCGGCCCCGACATTGACTACGTGAGAACGGCGTCAACCGATGGAAGTCGCGACCTACTCATGGCCGCAGCGCTTGCACCCGAAGACGCAATCATCGTTGAGCAGTTCAAGGGCGCCGATCTTGTTGGATGGCGTTATGAACGACTGTTTGACACTCTCGCTGCACCTGCCGGCGCAGACGGTTGGCGTGTCGTTGCCGCCGACTTTGTTACGACCGACGATGGTTCCGGCATCGTTCACCTCGCTCCCGCATTTGGCGAAGACGATGCTGTAGTTGGTCGGGCTGAGAAACTTCCTGTTCTGAATCCGGTCAACGCCGATGCCGCATTCGATGAATCCGTTCCGTTCTTGACAGGAACATTCGTGAAAGATGCTGACCGCTACATCATCGACGATCTTGATGCCCGCGGACTCCTCGTTCGTGAACAGGCCTACGAGCACAGTTACCCGCATTGTTGGCGATGCAGCACCCCGCTCATTTACTGGGCAAAGACTTCGTGGTTTGTGCGCACATCAGAACATCGAGATCTGCTCATGTCTGAGAACGAACGCATCTCGTGGCATCCCGACTTCATCAAACACGGACGATTTGGCAAGTGGCTCGAAGGAAATATCGATTGGGCGCTTTCACGCGATCGCTATTGGGGAACTCCACTTCCAATCTGGCGTTGTGATGCCAACAGCCATGAGCACTGCATCGGCTCAGTCGCCGAACTCAGCGAACTCACCGCACGAGACCTCACCGAACTTGATCTCCATCGTCCGCATGTCGACAACATCACCTTCGGCTGCACGACCGATGGCTGCGCCGGAACGATGCGCCGCGTCGCTCCAGTCCTTGACGCGTGGTTCGACTCTGGATCAATGCCTTCAGCACAACGCCATCACCCATTCGAGAATGCCGATTCATTCGATGGCGCATTCCCTGCTGACTTCATTTGTGAAGCCATCGACCAAACCCGTGGTTGGTTCTATTCGCTTCTTGCAGTGAACTCTCTGGTCTTCGGTTCAACGCCGTACAAGAACGTTGTCTGTCTCGCACTCATCGTCGATGAGAACGGTCAGAAGATGTCGAAGTCACGCGGCAATGTCATCTCCCCATTCGATATTTTTGACACGCTTGGCGCCGACGCTCTTCGTTGGTATTTCTTTTCCTCAGGACAACCGTGGACGCCACGTCGTGTGTTTCCTGATGGCATCCGTGAGGCCGCACGCCAAACGTTGCTCACACTTTGGAATGTGTTTTCGTTCTTTGCCACCTATGCCGATCTCGACGGATGGCAGCCCGAAGCACAAGCAGCTCCGCCCACCCATGTGCTCGATCGCTGGATCCTTTCTGAACTCGATGACACGGTTGCAACCGTCACGGCATCGCTTGAGGGCTTTGATGCCCTAAGCGGATCCGGCCGAATTGCGAAATTCGTCGACGATCTATCGAATTGGTACGTGCGTCGGAGTCGGCCCCGCTTCTGGAAATCCAGCGACGACGCCGCTCACGCCACGCTCTATGAGTGCCTCACCACCATTTCTCAGGTACTAGCGCCCTTCTGCCCATTCCTGTCCGATGAGATCTACACAACGCTCACAGGGGGCCAATCCGTCCACCTCACCGACTGGCCGGTAGTCAAAGACCGCCACGACCCAGTTCTGGCTGAACAGATGGACGCGGCCCGACGACTTGTGAGCCTTGGCCGCTCGGCCCGCACCGACGCCAAGATGAAAGTTCGTCAGCCGTTGTCCCGGGCTCTGCTCCTCCACGGCGGCACCGATCTCGACCCCGAGATCGAAGCGGAAATCAAAGTCGAACTCAATGTGAAGTCGCTTGAACGACTCGATTCTCTCTCCGGGCTGATGGGCTGGAGTGTCATCCCGAATTTCCGACTCCTCGGACCTCGGCTCGGACAACGCGTCAATGAAATCAAAGCCGCCATGGCTGACGCCGACGGATCAGCGCTTCACACACAGCTTGCAGAGCAGGGTTGGATCGAAATCGCTGGAGAGCGACTCAGTTCCGAAGAGGTCGAGGTCCGCGCCGAGAAACATGCCGATCTTGCGCTCGTCGAGGATGACGGGTGGGCAGTTGCTCTTGACCTCGAACTCAACGATGAACTGCGCGCCGAAGGCACTTCCCGAGAACTCGTGCGTTCGCTTAACGACGCCCGAAAGACCGCCGGTTTGGAAATTGCCGATCGAATCGCAGTCACGATCGATGCCAATGACAGCCTGCGTGCCGTCATTGAAACTCACCGCGACACGATCATGACCGAGGTTCTCGCACGATCACTCGAATTCGGTGAAGGCGATCGTGCGATTGAGATCGACGGAACCAGCATTCCAATCTCGATCATCCGCGTCGACTGACGCACACAACCTTCGGAACACGTGTCAGAAAACGAAAACGGGACTCCTCAGCCGTAGCTGAGAAGTCCCGAGCGTTTCGTTTGTTCAGCGACGGTCGTCGTCGAAGTCGGCGTCGAAGAACCGACGCATTGCCGCATCGGCATCGTCATCGTCTTCGGCCAGGAACTCATCGTCAAGAGCCGGCACCGCTGCAGTGGCGGGGCCGCTGTCGGCTTCATCGTCAGCAAACAATCCGGCGGAAGATGATTCAGGAGTCCAACTTGACTCGTCCGCCAAGATCGGCTGGAAAACCTCAGGTTCTGGCACTCGGACCGGAGCCACAGGAGCAGGAGCAGGAGCAGGAGTCGGCTCTTGGATCACCGAAGGACTCGCGAATTCCACTGGCGGCGTTCCGACACGCAGAGCAGTCGGATCATCAATGACCGCCTGAATGCGTGACAGCCCATTGGCGATAACAGCGCGCTGTTCGGAGAGGAATGCTTCGAGTGCTGCGTTGTCGGCTGCGAGTTCGCGACGAGTTTTGTCGAGGTCACGCAATGCCTCATCGGTTTGCGTCTTTGCCGCAGAAAGGATGCGGCTGGCTTCAACCTCTGACTCAGTAAGCATCTGCGCAGCATTGGTGCGCGCCTCGTTGATTGTTGCATCAGCAGTGCGCTGCGCCATCACGAGCACAGACGACGCCTGGTCAGCTTCGATCGACGGATCGACCGAACGAATCGGTGCCACGACAGCAGCAGCGGGTGATACAGCGACGCCTGTTTCGAGTTCAGAGATTCGTGCTTGCAGGCGGCTCTCGTTACGCACTGCATCGGCGGCGCGGGCTTCTGCGGCTTCGGCCGTTGACGTTGCCTGACGAAGTTTGTCTTGCAGCTGAGCGACCGCAGCGCTGACGCGCTCAAGGAAGTTGTCGACCTCATCGGGGTCATAACCCTTGCGGCTCACAGAGAACCGAACGTCAGTAAGAAGGTGGGGAGTTCCGGGCGTGGTTTCCATGGCGGCGATGGTATCGGCCGAACGCGGCTCGGGTGTCAACGACCTGAGATTGGGCTCAGCCGGGTAAAAATGCCAGCAGAATCTGAAGCCCGATAAACACAATCATCGGAGAAAGGTCGAGTCCCATTCCACCCAAGCGAACGGGGGGAAGTAACGCTCGGATTGGGCCGAGGACTGGCTCAGTGACGCGGTAGAGGACCTGTCGAAGCGTCTCTATCGGTCCGGGGCCCGAAGGCGGAAACCAACTGAGGACGATTCGTCCAAGCAGACACAGCAAAAACAATTGCGCGACGTAATGAATCAGTACCCACACGGCAGTAGATCAGAAATTTTCGTCGTTTAAGCGGTCGGCAAGCAGAGCGCGTTCTTCAGCCGGAACCTCGACGCCAACAGGAAGAATCAGGTACACGCCGGCCGCGACCTTCTCCATGTTGCCTCCGAGTCCGTAGCAAAGGCCGCTCGAGAAATCGATGAGACGACGCGAAAGATCGCGGTCGGCGTCATAGAGATCCATCGCAACGGCGTTGCCGGCTTTGAAGTTGTCGGCAATGTCTTGCGCCTGGTTAAACGATGTCGGTGTTACCAAATGTGGCCGCACCGACTGGCGACGAGGAACTGCACGAACTCGGGGCTTAGAGGCATCTTCGAAACCACGGTTTGCCGATGGTGCAGACGAAGCGGGAACGGGACGCACCCCCGAAACTTCACTGGTCTCCGGAGGAGTGGACAGCACTACACCCGCTGACGCAGGCGGGCGCGGACGAACGGTCCCTGAGGGCCGAGCTGTTTGACGAACCACCTGAGATGGAGGTGGCGACAACGGGCGATCATCCGGGGACGCCGCATAGTCGTCGTACTCGTCGTCGGGTCCAAGCCCGAGGTACACCATGGCATTGCGCCACATCGAAGACATCTGACCCTCCGTATGGGGGAACTCTCCCCCGGTCCCATACAACGCTAGTTGCTCAGCAGCGATCGAGAACATTCACCGAATCAGCACCCAAAAGTCCCGAGGTCAGGCAGGGGTTCTGGGGCCACGAGGCCCAAAGAGTGCGGTCCCGATCCGGACCATGGTTGAACCCTCAGCCACCGCAAGATCAAGATCATCAGACATGCCGATTGACCGTTCTGGGAGCCCGAGATCCTCCGCCAACTCCACGAGATGACGAAACCCATCACGAGAAGTGGACTCATCCTCGGCCGCTCCCACTCCCATGAGGCCGACCACGACCAGACCGCTTCCTTGAGCGCTTCGAACCAGGGACCCGCAGTCGCCCAATGCGGCGCCGCCCTTCTGAGGCTCGCCAGAGATGTTCAGTTGAATCATGACGCTTGCCCCTGCGGACCGACGCGCGATTTCTTCGATGAGTTCAACTCGATCGACGCTCTGCCATACCGACACGATGGGTGCGAGGGAGCGCACCTTGTTCCGTTGAAGCCGCCCCAAGAAATGCCACTGGATTTGCTCTCGCTCTTCTGGAGTCAGTTCTTCATGTTTCGCAATCAATTCCTGTGCGTAGTTTTCCCCCACCATTGTGAGGCCCGCCGCCAACGCAGCGCGTGGCGCGTCGACACCGAATCCTTTTGTGACCGCGACGATGCCAACCGAGTTTTCAGGAGCAAGGACTGCAAGGTGATGCTGCAGTGTGGAAATTCGATCGGCCACAAGCCGTGCATCTACTTCCGCCCTCACGCGCTCTCGCTCCATAAAACAAGTGCCTGCCGACCTGACTCCCCACGACCGCGAAACGAATACAGCCGGTGATCACAGGACGTACACGTGTCATCTTCATAAACGATGGTCACGTTCAAGCGAGCAAGTTCATTTCGAATTCCGCAGCGAACGTCAAGTGCAGGTCGACCATCGGTCGTGAGCGATCGAACACTGGGACCAAACTTCGCACTCAATCTTTCAAGATCTACTTCACCGAATTCGTAACACTCCGGACCAATCGATGGCCCTATGACTGCAGAAATGGGATAGGAACTTTTCGTTCGCAAAAGTTGGACACATGATTCGATTATGCCCACCTCTAGTCCGCGCCAGCCTGCATGCACCGCGCCAAGGACACCGTCTTCGGACCACAACGCAATCGGCACACAATCTGCAGTGTGGATTGCCAGCGCGAGATCGAATTGCGCTGTCACAACCGCATCAGCCTCGGCCCCTATTGCAGCGTCGACTCCGACCTCATCGCAATCGATGCAACGGTCGCCATGCAGTTGTTCAAGCCACACCCACCGACGGTCGGTGACAGCATTGCGGCGCTCATCTTGCTCAGATGACGCTGCGCCAATCGCCATGTCACCGTCGGTTCGATCGGTCCACCGGACGCGTATCGAGCGCCCGTTACCGAGCGCTCGATCAAAAACCCGCACCGGGGCGGAGACGATGACTACTGAAGGAACGATGGGACGTCGAAGTTGCCATCGTCATCGAGGTCGTCGTCGGAGGAGAACACATCACGGGCAATAGGTCGATCGTCGCGGCCGCGGCTCGCGCGGACCTCGCCGTCCCAGCGATCGAAGCCGGCAGCGATGACGGTGACACGGACTTCGTCGCCCATTTCGTCGTCGATCACGGTGCCGAAAATGATGTTGGCGTCGACATGAGCAACCCCGTGGATGATCTCGGCGGCTTCATTGACCTCGAACAGGCCGAGATCGCTGCCACCGGCGATTGTGAGGAGGATGCCGCGAGCGCCTTCGATAGAAGCTTCAAGCAACGGTGAGGAAATCGCGGCCTTCGCGGCAGCGACTGCGCGACCCTCGCCTGAGCCGTAACCGATTCCCATGAGGGCCGAACCAGCATCGCTCATGATCATCTTGACGTCAGCAAAGTCGGTATTGATAAGACCCGGGGTCGTGATGAGGTCGGTAATGCCCTGGACGCCTTGCAGGAGAACCTCGTCGGCCATCTTGAAGGCATTGAGCACCGAGGTCTTGTCGTTCGAGACCGAGAGGAGTCGATCGTTCGGAATGACGATGAGAGTGTCGACTTTTTCTTTCAGCGTCTTGATTCCATTATCGGCTTGGGTGGATCGACGTTTGCCTTCGAACCCAAACGGACGGGTGACAACACCAATGGTGAGTGCACCAAGACTCTTGGCTACCTGAGCGATAACGGGTGCGGCACCAGTGCCTGTGCCGCCGCCCTTGCCCGCGGTGATGAACACCATGTCGGCGCCCTTGAGGGCTTCTTCGATTTCGTCGAGATGCCCTTCCGCTGCAGCACGACCGATTTCCGGATCCGAACCGGCGCCGAGGCCCTTTGTGAGGTCACGGCCGATATCGAGTTTGATGTCGGCATCGCTCATGAGAAGCGCCTGCGCATCGGTGTTGACTGCGATGAACTCGACCCCCTTGAGACCGGCGTCGATCATGCGATTGACGGCGTTAACGCCACCACCGCCCACGCCTACGACCTTGATCACCGCTATGTAATTCTGCGGACTAGCGACCATGGGGAGCTCCTTCGAGAGAAATGCAGGACGGACTTTGGAATGAGGTATCAGAACAGGCTTGAGGTTACTCGCCCCATGGGGCTATTTCGGGGTTCTCACAACCACAGGGGTCGTGGGATTGACCACATTGATGCTGGCAAGGTCCCGTTGGTCGACCTGACCCATCACAATTCGCAAGGAGTCGACCTTGGCCGGCAGGTCTGTGGGTGGGCCCACAATGACGATCCCCTGGGGTGTCAATGCCAGATTGAGTGATCCATCGGGAGCGGTGGCGATCCCGGCGATTCGGTTTCGCATTCCCGGCGTAAGCAGCGACGCCACCTCAAGAGCGCCAGAGACATTCTCAACCGAAGTTCCGGGAGATCCGGCCTCAACACCGATCAGCACCGTCTCCACACCGTCACCAGCCACATGCGGCCCGATCACTCTGCCGAACCCGTCAATCAGCATCGCCACACCATCGGCCCCCGCCGCGAGTGCGACCGGCACTCGTTCGGTCACGGTGATCGCAATCGTTCCATTCCAGTTCCGGACAACCGCAGCAGACTCAATGTGCGGAAGCTGACGAATTTGAGACGCAGACGCAGACGCATCGACTTCGAGAAGTGCTTTGCCAGGTTGAATTCCGGAGGCGCTAATGATGTCCTCAGCCGTCGTCATAGTTGCGCCCTGGACCTTGATCCGGTCGATATCAAGCAATGGTGTGCGCGTGATGAACCATGCGCCCACTACGACCGCCACGACAATCGCAGCCACGAGCCACAAGCGACTGCGGCGTCGACGCTTTTCGTCTTTAACCGCGTCGCGTCGCGCCGCGATTCGCGGATCGATTTCCACTTCTGCGGCAGAACGATCAAGGACGCGACTTGCCATTAGTTGATCGCCTCGACTCGCCGGGCTCCGGCAGCGTCAGCTACCTCAGCCGAGAAACCAAGGAAATGAGTTTCCGCGTGGAGGTCAACGCCTGTGCGCTCGTGCACCTGAGCGCGAACAAGGGCCATGAGTTCGGCGACATCGTTGGCCGAACCACCGTCGTCGACCTGGATGAAATTGGCATGCTTGGTTGATACCTCCGCTGAACGGAGACGTAAACCTTTCGCCCCCGCCTCATCGACAAGTCGACCTGCCGAATCGGGAAGCGGATTCACGAAGACTGATCCGGCATTCGCTCCACCGGGCTGGTTTTCGCGCCGCCATCGCACAATTTCTGAGATTTCTGACTCGGCGGTTGCTCGGTCTCCCACCAAAAGACCAAGTTCGACATCGGTGACAACCATTGAACGCCCGAGTGTCGAGGAACGGAATCCCAATCCGAGGTCGGCCGATGACATCTCTCCATGGTCGCCGCTCGCAAGATCAACAACGCGGACCCCGACGACTGCCTGCGCCATGTCAGAGCCGTGACCGCCAGCATTCATCCGAACCGCGCCGCCGATTGAACCGGGGACACCAACAGCCCATTCAAACCCAGTGAGCCCAGCAGCTGCGGTTCTGCGACCAACCACCGGCAATAGGGCTGCGCCACCAGCGCGCACCATGGTTCCGGTAATTGTGATGCCGGATAAACCCTCGCCCAGCGTGACAACGATGCCGTGGAATCCCTCGTCGGCAACCAACAAATTGGAGCCACGACCAACGACAGCAAACGCCGAGCCGAATTTTGCGATGACCCGGCCAATCGCAATGACATCTTCAGGCGATTCGGCACGAACGCTAACGGCGGCCCGCCCACCAACCCGATAAGTCGTTAGCTCACCTACACCTGCGTCGCGCACAACACGATCGCCGAAATCAGTTTGCAGCGCTGCGAAAACACCTTCGATGGTCACAACGCGCTTCCTTGTTCAAGGAGCGGAAGAATTTCATCGGCAAGCACGGTGATATCGCCCGCGCCAAGCGTCAGGCACAGGTCGCCAGTGCGTAACTCCGAGGCAAGAACCTTTGCCAGCGATTCCCGTTCGGCGGCGTACATCACGACCTGCTCCGGATGTGCAGCCACGACCGCGTCGACGATGAGTTGCCCTGTGACTCCTGCACGTGGGGCCTCGCCGGCCGCATAAATGTCAGTGAGTACTAGGAGATCAGCATCGACAAACGCGTCGGCATAGTCCTTCCACAGAGTCTGTGTCCGGCTGTACCGGTGCGGTTGAAAAACAACGACGAGTCGACCCCAATCACCGTCACGACCAGCCGAAATTGCTGCTGCGATCTCGGTAGGGAGATGCGCGTAATCGTCAACAAAGACAACCCCGCTTGCTTCGCCCTTGGGTTCGAAACGACGGCCAACCCCACCGAACGCAGCGAGAGCCGCAACGCAGTGATCAAAGGACACGCCAAGTTGAAGTGCGAGTGCAATTGCCGCGCACGCATTGAGCGCGTTATGCGTGCCGGGAACAGGAACATGAACCCGCCCCAGTTCGTCTCCGCCAACAACAATCTTGAAATCAACCCCAGAGCGCGAACCTTCAAGTCCAACAATACGAACAGTCGCTTCGTTGGAAAGTCCGTAGGTAATCGCATTCATTCCACGCGCGATTTGGGCTGTATTGGGGTCATCTGCACACAACACCACTGGTCCGGCTGTCGACGCTACGAAGCGTTCAAACGCTCGATACAGATTTTCGAACGATCCGTGAAATTCAAGATGGTCGGCTTCGATGTTGGTGACTATCAATGCTTCATGGTCGATTGAAAAACCTGAACCATCGCTTTCATCGGCCTCAAGAACAAACCACTCGCCATCTGACCATTTCGCATTGGTGCCAAGTTGACTGATTTCGCCGCCAATAAGGAACGAAGGATCCAGACCCGCGCCGAGAAGAATGAGGGCGAGCATCGACGATGTTGTTGTCTTCCCGTGTGTGCCGCTCACAGCAATAGTTCGACGCTCCGCCGCTAACGCTGGCAACAGTTCGGTCCGACGAACCACAGGGAGTGAGCGCGTTCGGGCTGCAACTATTTCGAGATTGTCTTCGGAAATCGCAGTAGATACTGCGAGGAATTCGACATCGACACCGATGTTGTCGGGGCTGTGGCCGAGAGAGACGACAACGCCTTCGGAACGGAGCCGAACGAGAACCGCTGACTCGACGATGTCGCTCCCTGATACGGAATGACCCATGCCCACGAGCGCCGATGCAATCGCCGACATTCCTGGTCCGCCCACGCCTAGAACATGAATCGACCGTTGCTGCGCGAGCGAGGGAACCGGGTCGCTCTCAATCGCGGCGGGCATGACGCTCCACGAGTTGGGCGACGCTGTCGGCAGCATGGGGTTGGGCCAACGTGTGCGCAGCAACGCCCATCCGCTCTAAACGATCTGGGGACCCGAGAAGCGGTTCAACTTCGGAGATCAGCCGATCCCCATCGAGTTCACTATCGGGAATGAGTACTGCCGCTCCAGCACGAACAAGCGCTGCGGCATTAGCAGTTTGGTGATCCCGAGGTGCCTGCGGAAGCGGGACAAGGACGCTGGCCACCCCGACCTCGGCTAGTTCGGCAACGGTCGTTCCACCGGCGCGGCCAATGAGTAGATCCGCGGCAGCGAGAACGGTTTCCATACCGTCTTCGTAGCGCACCGCGACATACTCCAGACCCTCGGTCTGGGGAAGCCTTACCTGAACCGAGTCCCAGTCTCGTGAACCGATGACATGACGGATGGCGAGATCGGTTCGCGTCGACCACTTTGGTAGCGCGGCAAGGACCGCTTCATTCACGTTGCGCGACCCAAGCGAACCCGTCACGACCGCGATGAAGGTTCGATCTGCGCCAATTCCGAGCGACGCTCTCGCGCTTTCACGATCTGTACTCCGGTTAATGGCGAGCACTTCGGCCCGAACAGGATTACCGGTAACCACACTGCGGGGCAGATCGGTTTCAACAAAGGGAATAGCACTGGCTTTCGCGAATCGACCAGCGAGCTTGTTGGCCGCACCAGCACGCGCATTTTGTTCCATGACGACGATCGGCACTCGCCAAATGAACGCACCAACTGTGCACGCGACGCTCGCATATCCGCCAAGAACAAGCACAACTCTTGGGCGGCGACGACGAACCAGAACAATCCCCTTCACGACTGCCCGCATCAGACCCCAGACAGCTGCGACATTTTCAAAAGTCAGCCGACGCTGGATACCGCGGCCCGGCAACAATGTCAGATCAAACCCTGCATCAGGCACAAGCGTTCGTTCAAGCCCGCGTTCGCTGCCAACGAAGTGAACTGTTGAGGCTGGATGACCACGATCGACAAGCGCTGCCGCCACCGCAAGACCGGGCAAGACGTGTCCAGCAGTTCCACCGCCGGCCACAAGAACATAGGTGGCGGAATCGGCGTTAGGCCGATCCCCCATCAGCGTTCCTGACGGGCGATGTTGAGCAGAATTCCCGACGCCGCCATCGTGAAGATCAACGATGATCCGCCTGCAGAAACAAATGGCAACGGAACACCCGTGATGGGGAGCCGACCCACACACGCACCAAGGTTCACGAATGCCTGGATGAGAATCCACGTGGTTATTCCGGTGGCTAACAACATTCCGAAACGATCTCGCGCCCTCAGTACGGTGCGAACACCATAGAAAGCGAAAGCAAGAAAAAGACCAATGACGAGCACCGAACCGAGAAGACCGATTTCCTCGCCGATGATGGCGTAAATGAAATCAGTATGAGCTTCGGGGAGAAATCCCCATTTCGCTCGACCTTGACCGAGACCGGTGCCGAGAATGCCCCCATTGGCGAATCCCACTTGACTTTGAATCGTCTGGAATCCCCTGTTCAACGGATCAGCCCAAGGGTCAACAAATGCCGTGAGTCGACGTAGACGATACGACGCACTGAACGCCAGAAGCGTTGCAAGAGAGACGAGCGAACCCGAAAAGACGACCAACGGCTTTACGGGGACACCTCCGACAAACAACATGATCAACACGATGGTCGCCAGGATGATCGTGGTCCCGAGATTTGGCTGGAACAAGAGCAACACCGCAAAGCCGCAAAGGACGAGCGCAATCGGGCGCATGACGGCTTTCCAATCGCGGATCTGACCCACGCGACGAGTCAACGTGTCAGCTGCGTAAAGAATAACGGCGAGTTTGGCCAATTCGGAAGGCTGCATACGCAGTGGCCCCCAACCCAGCCAGCGAGAGGCACCATTCACTTTTACCCCGAGCCCCGGAATCAGCACGGCCGTCATCAATCCCGCTGTTGCAATGAGCAACGGCTTCATCCACCTCGACAATTGTTCATAGGGGAAGCGGCTCATGAAGAACATCGCTCCGCACCCGAGTACAAACCAAACAGTTTGCAATCGGAATTGATACCAAGACGAGCCATATGTATAAAGCGCCGTTACCGACGATGCCGACAAGATCATCAGAAGCCCGAACAAGTTGAGGATGATGATCAGCACCCACAGAATTTTGAAATCAGCAGTGCGCGGCAGTGGCTCCCGCGCCGATTGAAGTAACCGTCCTACGCGTGAACGTGATTCGGTAAGCGTCGGAGCGCTCATGAGGCACCTACCGAGACGAAACCAGGAAGCTGGCGAACCGCGTCAACGAACTGTTCACCACGTTCGCTATAGGAAGTAAACCAATCGAATGATGCACAACCTGGCGACAACAACACAACATCTCCGGCCGTAGCGAGCGTCGCCGCTAGCGATACCGCGTCATCAATTGTTGAATCAATGACATGCACTTCGCATCGGTCCTGGAAGCACGATCGAATTTCCTCAGCCGCCTCTCCGATCGCAACCACAACTCGAACCGGAGGAGCACAATTGGCGAGAACCGAGAGATCGAGGCCCTTGTTCCGTCCGCCGGCAATGAGGACAACCGAGTCGAATGCCGCCAAGGCTGTTGCTACCGCATGCGGAGTAGTCGCCTTCGAGTCGTCGAACCAACGGATGCCATTGCATTCGCCCACGAGTTCCACGCGGTGATGGAGACCCCTGAAGGAACGAAGAGTCTGACGGACACCTTCGATCGTTGCTCCTGCCGCCATCGCTGCAACCGACGCGGCGAGAGCATTCGTGACATCGTGCGGAAAATCCCGAGGAAGATCTTTGATCGCAAGAATTTCTGTGCCATCAGGAAGGCGAAGCCAACCATCGACAACCGTCGCGTCAGCATTTGTTCCTGGTCCACCAAACGTGATCGTGGAAAGTTCCGGGTTGCGATTCGCAAGCACGACCGGATCAGTTGCCGATGCGACGGCCACACCAGTTTCAGCATCGAGGTGCGCCCAGATCGACGCCTTCGCCGCTTCATACGAAGCCAGCGATGCGTGTGCATCGAGATGATCGGGGGCGAAGTTCAACCAAACCGCTACCGAAGGTTGGAACCAGCGAGTAGTCGCGAGGCGGAATGACGAAGCTTCGACAACGAACACTTCAACATCTGGATCAGCGATCGCCTCCACCAACGGCGTGTCGGTATTTCCGCAGGCAACAGCGCGGATACCAGACGCAAGCAACATCGCAGTCACAAGGGTCGTGACAGTGGTTTTCCCATCGGTGCCGGTAATGGCAACAATCGGGCGAGAATCCCACCGGTCGGCGAGATCGAATTCCGATTCCACTTCTTTTCCACATGCGGCCGCGAGTTCAAAAATCGGGTGAGTTTCTGGAATCCCCGGGCTGGGAATCACAAGATCGCACCCTGAGACAAGGCGCGTGAGGTCCTGCGAGGAAGGCGATTCAAAAATTTCCACTCCAATTAATGCTGCCTCAGCGCGAATCGCGTCGGTGGGATGCTCATCGACAGCGACGACAGCGACACCATGTACGGTCAGCGCCTCGGCGACCGCACGACCGGTAATGCCGAATCCAAAAACGAGGGCCGACGTCAATGGACCACGCTCCGGGGACTCCATCAGTCGATCACTCCCGGGAGTCGCACGAAGTCTGCGTAGTAGAGACCCAGCGCCAACGCGCTGAACAAACCCGCAATGATCCACAGTCGAATAATGACGGTGGTTTCAGGCCAGCCCACTAATTCGAAATGGTGATGGAGTGGCGCCATCCGGAAGATCCTGCGGCCGAACATCCTGAAGCTGCCCACCTGGAGCATCACCGAGATGGTCTCCATGACAAACAATCCACCCACAATTGGCAGCAGCAGGACCGTGTTCGTGCTGAGAGCGAGCGAAGCAAGTCCGGCACCAATCGCAAGGGCCCCTGTATCGCCCATAAAGATTCGTGCCGGAGCAGCGTTCCACCAAAGAAATCCTGCCACCGCAGCCATCATCGAGGCCGACACCACTGCTGTATCGAGGAAACTCTGATCCCCATAGATCGAATTGTGACGGAAACCCCAGAACGCAATCACCGTATAGGCGGCAAAGCCAAAAATCGATGCTCCTGCTGCCAATCCATCGAGTCCATCGGTGAGGTTCACCGCGTTCGTCGTCGCATAGAAGATTATAACGGCGAAAATGACCCATCCCACTTTTCCGATGCCAACTCCAGGAAAGTCGAAGCGCGAAAATGAAAGCGTCGTCGCGACATTCGTAAAGGCGAGCATCGACAAAGCGAATGCGGTGGCGACAAAAAGCAACCCAACCGTCTTTGCTCGTTTTGATAACCCGAGGTTCCGCTCCCGAAACACTTTGATCGAATCATCAAGCAGACCAACGGCCCCCGCTCCAACGATCGCCGCCATGCACAACAACCCACGCCGGGTAAAAACTGCTCCGTTGAGGTCGCTTACGAACCAACCCACCGCTGCAGCCGCTACAAATGCGAGCCCGCCCATCGTCGGAGTCCCGGCTTTCGTGATGTGACCCTGAGGACCATCTTCACGAATTGGTTGGCCGATACGGCGGTGTTCAAGCCATGAAATAAGAAACCGAGTGCCGAATAGCGACAACCCCAGGGAAATCGCAGCGGCAACAAGAAGACGAATCACCGATGTTCCTCAAGTTTCTTCCACTGTTCGGCTGCCACGACGCGATCGTCGAACTCTGAGCTGACGTCTCCGATGATCTGAACTGTTTCGTGTCCTTTTCCCGCAATAAGCACGATGTCATTTACCGTTGCGGCGCGCAGAGCCGACGAAATCGCGGCTCGACGGTCTGGCTCAACACTCACGACCGCAGCACGCGGGCGCAACACTCGCTTTGCACCTTCAACGATCGATGCGATGATTTCCTCAGTTGTTTCTGTCCGAGAGTTATCGGCAGTAATAACCACCACGTCGGCATTCGCGACGGCAGTCTCGCCCATCAGGGGTCGTTTTGAGCGATCGCGATCCCCGCCACAGCCAAAAACAACGATGACTCGTCCCTCTACAAGATCGCTAGCAGCTGCAAGTAGTTGCTCAAGCCCGTCAGGCGTATGCGCGTAATCCACCACGATGGCAAAGGGTTGGCCCGCGTCGACACGCTGGAACCGGCCGTCGACAACCAGTGGTAGCGACAAACCTTGGGCAATCGTGCCATCGTCAACACCAACGGCACGCGCCGCATGCGCCGCTGCCAGTGCATTGCTCACGTTGAATGCGCCACCAAGAGCGAGAGAAACAGTTTGGCCCGCCCAGCGGAACTTCGAGCCATCAACGTACAGTTCAAGATCCTCGACCTCATCGATTGAATAGCCATCGGTGGGGACTGTCGATGTGTCAGCAAGAAGTCGCCCATATGGGCTGTCAAGATTGACGACGGCGCGTTCGCAACGTGACTTATCGAAGAGGCGGGCTTTTGTTTCGAAATACTGCTCAAGCGAACCGTGATAGTCGAGATGATCACGACTCAGATTCGTAAAGACAGCGACGCGAAACTTCATCGCATCGACACGATGCTGGTCGATCGCATGCGATGAAACTTCCATCGCCACTACGTCAACTCCTTCATAGCGCCACTGCGCGAGTTGGCGTTGCAAGTCCGGAGATTCGGGAGTCGTACGCGCACCCGACAACGTCCCAAGCACTTCGACGCGACGACGTGCTGCAGTAAAAATATTCTGAAGCATCCACGTTGTCGTGGTCTTCCCGTTCGTACCCGTCACGCCGATCACAAGGAGATCGTCGGCCGGATGGCCAAAACAAGCAGCCGACACTTTGGCCATTGCCGCTCGGACATCACGCACTACGAGCTGCGTTGCGCTGACATCGACCCGATGATCAACGAGAACAGCACTTGCTCCGGCTTCGACCGCCTCACGAGCGTGCAGATGTCCATCGTCTTTTGCCCCAGGAACACAGCAAAAAAGTGAGCCTTTGGAGATGAGTCGCGAATCAAAGGTCACGTCGGTAATTTCGAGATCTTCGAAGGCACCAGCTTCGCCAGCTCCGACGAGGTCCACCTCACCCAGTTCGGCAACGATCGTCGCCAGTCGCACGTGTCACCTCACCGATGCGGTCTTGCGAGCCGCCGACGTCGTGGTCGTCGTCGCAGGAGGCGTCGTTGATGGCGCAGATGACGCGAGCGCTGCTGGAGAACCCGCTGTCAGCGCGCGAACTCGATCGCCGTCGGTGACGGTGGCTTGCATTGAGGAACTTGGAAGCCCGAGTACCGAGGAAACAGGTACGCCGCCAAGTGCGAGATCAGTCGCAGCCGGAGCGATGCCAAGGCGATTGAGTGCGAAGGATCCAAGCTTGGAAAAGACCGGAGCTGCCGCTGCGCCGCCGGTGTAATCGCCGCCTGGTTCATCAATCATCACGTACACAGAGAGAGCAGGTTGCTGAGCGGGAACAAAGCCCAGGAACGTCGATTGGTAACGCGTGATTCCGAATTTGTCGGCATAGCCGCCACCCGGTTGAGGTTTGCGAGATGTGCCGGTTTTTCCCGCCACCGAATACCCATTGATGGCCGCGCGATATCCGGTTCCTTCATTGACGACGTTACGCAACATCAAATTAACTTTGTCTGCAGTTGCCACACTCACGGCACGATGGGATTCACCGGCAGCAGTGGGATGTTCAACACCCTGTGCATCGATCGTGGAGTCGACCAGTTTAGGAGCGACATACATGCCCTGATTCGCGATCGTGTTGTAGGAGAAGAGCATCTGCATCGGGGTCACCGAGATGCCCTGTCCAATGGCAATGGAAGGAAGGGACGTGCCCGAATATTTGGACGGAGCGAGAACCGACCCCGCTGCCTCGTTGGGAAAGCCGAGCGAGGTTTTGACTCCGAGGCCAAATGCTTTCTGAGTGGAATAGAGCGCGTCTTTTCCAAGGCCCTGCGCAATTTTTATAGTGCCGATATTCGACGAGTGGGTCATGATCTGAGTGGTGTCCCACGTGACGGTGCCGCGACCCTCCGCCTCGCCGAACTGGGCGTCAAAGATCTTGAGTGTCGGAGGAAGATTGAACTCGGTTGACGGACTTATCTGACCCGCTTCGAGTGCACCGGAGATCGTCACCATTTTCATTACCGAACCGGGCTCGTACTGAGTCGTGAGCGCAGTGTTGTTCGAACTCACACGTACGAGTCCAGTTTCCGGGTCGAGCACCATGTTGGCGATAGCAAGAACCTCGCCGGTTCCCGGCTTGCTCACAATGGCCACGCCGCCCTTGGCGCCCGATGCTTTCACCTGATCGCCCAATAAACGCTCTGCTTCGTATTGGATCGATTGATCAATCGTGAGTTTGAGATCATCGCCTTTTTGAGCAGGTGTCATCGAGTAGTCACCGACTGCGATCGTCCTCCCCGTTGGACTCCGCTCTAGCGAGAGGCTCCCCGGTGTGCCCGTAAGCGCGGCTCCGTACTGAGATTCGAGACCGGAAATCCCCACGTTGTCGACATCAACGCCGCCAAGCAACGAACGCGCTGAGTCACCCGCAGGAGCGAAGCGCTCACTCTCGTCGAGGAACGCAACACCAGCGAGTCCGAGTGCCTCGACTTGATCAGCGATTTCAGAACTCACGCGGCGAGCCAAATAGGCAAATCTTCCTTTGCCATTCATCTTCGACTCGACCAGAAGCGGGTCAAGACCCAAAATCGGGGCGAGTATTGCCGCCTCGCTTGACGCGTCAGTCACAAGTTTTGGATCGACAAAGATTGAGCGACCCGGTCGCGAAATAACGAGTTCAGCGCCATTGCGATCGAGGATCGCCCCACGGTCAGCGGCCAACACCTGCGTATTTGTGCGCTGACTAGCACCGTAGACAACGTAACGATCTCGGTCGAAGACGTGGAGATTGATGACCTGCACCAAAACGATTGCGAAGAGCAAAACAATAAACAAGAGGACAAACAACGAACGTCGCCGCTGATTACCCACCGACGTCTTCACCATCGTGGGCTTCGACCCTTTTCCAGAACTTGCTGGATCAAAAATGCCTCGGACCGAGGAAAAGATCGAGGCAATGATCGAGGCAATCCACGACTGCGCGATTTCGGAGGGTGTCATCGACCCATATCTCGAAGGTTGCATCGAACGTGTTGCTGAACGCGGCTCTGAACGCGAGACCTCAATGCGCTCTACAGGACGAGACGAAACTCGTCCTCGGCTTGTCCGCGATGCGGTTGTCCGGTTTTGAGCACTCCGCTCCGGAGAGGTTCGTGGCGCCGTTGTTCCGCGTCCAGTCGAATGACGAGCGGGACGAGTTGGTGCCGCTACCCGACGACGGCCACGCGGCAAGTAATCAGCCGAGTTCCAAGGTGCGTTCTTCGGCGGATAATCGACCGAAGGCGACTCGGGACCAGGGGGTGGATTCATCGCTTCGCAGCCGTTGATGCAGCGGTGGTCGGAGTTGTCGCTTTCGCCACCGTGGACGGTGAGGTCTTCGCCTTCGGAACTGTTGTCGGCGTCGGAGCGGGTGGCATTTCGCCTGCGCGCGCGTCGTCAGTTCCCTTGGGCTGGAGATAGACCGGAGTTGGCGCCGGAATCATTCCAAGCTTGGTCGTTGCTAATGCTGTGACATTTTGAGGACTCTGCAATTGCGCGAGTTCAACCCGAAGAAGTTCCGCCCTTGTTTCTGCTTCACCGATTCGCGTAGTCACTCGATCGATATGCGCCTGTTCGGAGATGATGAGCGTCTGAGCAGCAGCAATAGCAAAGAGCACGACCACAACGCCACCGACAGCGGCGATCAGTCCGATGCGGCGACGTTCAGGTGCGGTGCGATCTACAAGTCGCAGCCGCGATCGAATGCTCTCACGAGGTGCTATCTGCGATTCACGAAGCGCGGCTGATCGGCGCCCTTCTGCGGCTACTCGAGCGCTGGTCATGATCGTTCCGCTAACCGGAGGCGTGCGCTTTCAGCACGAGGATTCGCTCTGCATTCAGGGGCGCTCGGCGTTATTCCGCCACGACGAATGAGGCGAACTTTCGAGAGGGCTCCGCAGACGCAGGGAAGGTTTGTCGGACAGGCACATCCACCAGATTCCGCGTCGCGCATGACCTTCTTAACAATGCGATCCTCACCCGAGTGGTAGGACAGAACGACCAGCCGGCCGCCGGTACTCAGCGAGTCGATTGCTGCTTCCACCGCGACCGGAAGAATCGCGAGTTCATTGTTGACTTCAATGCGAATGGCCTGGAACGTACGCTTTGCTGGATGGCCACCTGTTCGCCGCGCCGGTGCCGGAATCGCGTCACGAGTGATTTCCGCGAGTTGTGTCGTGGTCTCAACCGGACGTGCAGCGATGATCGAGCGAGCAATTCGACCGGCAAATCGTTCATCACCGAATTCGCGAAGAACTCGAGCAAGCTGCTTTTCGTCGTACTCATTGACGACAGTCATTGCGCTCAATGACTGCGAGGCGTCCATTCGCATGTCGAGAGCGGCATCGAACCGATAACTAAAGCCACGCTCAGCGCGATCGAACTGCGGAGAACTCACGCCGAGATCAAAGAGTGCACCAACAATTGGTTGATCAGGGAGTTCCGATCGAACAATCGCCGCGAACGAATCGAATCGGGCCTGCACGGTGCGAACTCGCTCGCCGAAGCGAGCCAGACGATCACGAGCCACAACAAGAGCGTCGGCGTCCTGGTCGATGCCGAGAACACAAAGATGCGGATACGCATCGAGAATCGCTCCCGAATGCCCAGCACCGCCAAGCGTGGCGTCAATGACCCAACCCGCAGGGACCGAATCGAAGGCCGCCACGATCTCGTCGAGCATCACCGGCTGGTGGTCGAACTCATCGTGGTTCTCGGCCATATCGGAAACCTCTCGCTGCGGAGCCAGCCGGCAAAGCCGGGGCCGGTCCTCAGCAGTCCCTCGGAACACGGTCGCCCGCCGGGATTTCTCCCCGGTCGGGCTCGATGGGAAGCGGGCGGAGTAGGGGCCTTCCATCGTGTATTCCGAGAGACTGCTGAAAATCGGGCGACCGGCTCGGTCGCAGAGGTGGTCCTTTCGTTTCTGGGTCAGGGACTGGGAGAAGGGGGACATGACACGGACTAGAGCCCCAATGACGTAACGGCTTGGGTGAGGCTGTCGTCGGCGAGTGAGGCTTGGTCATTCCAGCGGCCGGCGTTCCAGATCTCGATGCGACCAAAGGCACCGATGACCACGGCCTCTTTGTCGAGCGAGGCGAACTCGCGCAAACGCTGGGGGATAGTGATGCGGCCTTGAGAATCGGGTCGGACCTCGTGGGCGTTGGCGGCGAAGGCCCGGAGCGATTCCTGGCTGGTTTCGCCCGAGCGGACCTTGTCCTGAAGACGGTTCGCCATTTCGCCGAATCCCTCTTCGGTCCAGAGGCCAAGACAGCGATCGAGCTGAGAAATAAAGCCCTTATCGACCAACTGGGCGCGGAAGGTCGCGGGAAGGACCACTCGGCCCTTGTCATCGAGCGAATGCTCGAACGTCCCCACGAACATGACTGCAATCCTCTCCACCGGCTCCCCACGGAGCCCCTACGAGTTGCAATCTTGCCCCACTTTTCCCCACTACGCAAGTACATCCCTCCCCTGACCACCCCAAAGGCCCATTTCTCCTCTGAATCTGGTGGTTTGGGCAGCGAATTGGCCTCTGAGCAGACCCAATCTCGCGGTCAGGGCCTGGGTCAAACTCAGGGCAGCCCGGGCCTAGGCACGGTGAGTACACCGAGGACAGCGAACCGGACGGTGAAGATTCCTCAGAACGGTTACGGCAGAGCGTCGATAAACGCGTCGCGTAGATCAAACGCAGGATCTCCGAGCGGTACCGCGGCGACGGCAACCTCGGTGATCGACCCGCCACGCCTTGCGATACCCGGAGCCAGCAGGTCGGCATGACGCGTTGCATCCCAATGCAACGGCACCGAGCATTGAAAGCGGGCGCCCGCACGTGTCCGCCGTTGTGAAATGCCAACGACCTTCGCACCATCTGCTGTCACTTCACCAGCAGCAAGACCAGCAAAACACACAACGGACGACAGCGCGTTCGTCACCATTGTTCCCCGGTGCACGACACCTTCGACTCCCACCGAACGCAATGCAGTCACCCACACATCGCCGAGCCATTGCGACGCCAGGCTGACATCGTCCTGCCACAGCGGATCAGAGCGGCCAATGACGACATCGATCCAGAGCTGTACTCCAGGATCGAGTAGCACCGCTCCTCCCCCGCTCTGGCGATTGAACACATCGATGCCGAGTCGCTTCGCTACTTCAAGGTCAACATCGTCGATCGCTTGTGCCGAACCGAGGGCGAGCGCCGAACTCTTCACATCGAGCACACGCACCGAACGCTGTGCGCCATCAGGAATGCCATGGCTATGAAAGCCACGTGCATCTCCCTTTGCTCTCACAACATCCCAACGAGCCACACGCGCAGGTTACCGACCAGCGATACGGTCACCGTCATGACTGTTACTGGCAATGGATATCTCACAGGACGATCGATCATCGTGACGGGAGCGGCAAGTGGCTTCGGTCGGCTCGTCACCAAGATCGCGTCGGAACGCGGCGCCAAGGTTCTTGCCGCCGATATCGATGCTGATGGCGTGGCGTCACTCGCTGCCGAACTCCAGGCTCAAGGTCGTTCTGTGCACGCATGCACGGTCGATGTCACTGACCCCACCCAAACAATGGCGATGGCAAGCGCATGCATCGAGCACTTCGGATCCATCGACGTGCTTGTCAATAATGCTGGCACCATGCCCCTCGCGTTTTGGGCCGATCATGTCGTCGCTGCCGATGCTTGGAGTCGGTGTATCGACATCAACTTCAAAGGCGTCGTTAACGGCATCTCAGCGGTTCACGATCAGATGATCGAGCAAGGTCGTGGTCAGGTCGTGAACATTTCGTCGATCTACGGAAATGTTCCGGTCGCTGGTTCCGCCATCTATACGGCCACAAAAGCGGCCGTTAACATTCTTTCAGAATCACTACGTATTGAATCGCAGGGGCGGATCAAGGTCACCACTGTCAAACCAACTGGCGTCATCGGCACAAACCTCGGGGCGTCAATCATCAACGGTGACGCAATGATCGGCATTCTTGGACAGAACATGGACTCGTTCCGCGAGAACGCGGCGAAGTTCATGACGCCAGGTGAATCCGAAGGCCTCACCGATCCCGAGAACATTCGCTATTGGGCGATCTCACCCGAAGAACTCGCAGAACAGATCATCTATGTGATTGATCAACCATGGGGCGTGTCGATCAGCGACATCACTGTGCGCGCTTCGGGCGATCAATACCTGTCGTAATTGATTACTGCGATTTTGAGGTGACTGCGGGCCAGGCCCGACACCAATGCAGATAAGTAATGAGATCCTCGGCGC